>QZLD01000284.1 GCA_004796385.1 Gammaproteobacteria bacterium
GAAGAAAAATGCAAACTCCCCTGATATTTGGATGTGATCTTGATGACGAAGGTGATTCGCAGAGTTGAATTAGCGTCTGATTGATCTAATCTTTAAGGACGATTTATCACAACAGCAATTCAACCAGTGGAAAATATCAATAATGGCGAGCATTTCCGGTTCAGAAAAGCAGCAGGTCTATTTGCAGCTCCCTTTTGCAGTGGCACTTTTATGTTGTGAAGACGATAAGATTAGTGTAATCAACATCAATAACAATCTCAAAGCAGAGATTGGTATAGAGGTTGAAAAAAGCCCTTTATATCTGCAGGAACAGCTTACTTCATATTTTGGAGAGGCATGGGGCAGATATGTTCAGGCAGTTAAAGGCGGAACAGCAGAGTGCGACCATGAGATTGTATCGCTATTACAAAAGCATAGTTACAGGCTAAACAGTGCAGCGGTAGAAGAGAACCACTACGCAATATTTATTCAGAAAACCACCGAAAACACCCAAAAAGATATTTTTAACCAGAGGGTTATGCTGGATAACACTCCAACCCAGTTGTGGCTGCTTACCGATCCGGTTACCTACGGAGCAGTTAATAAGGCACATGCAGATTTTCTCGGCAGAAAGGTTGAAGACCTTGAGTTTCGTTCTCTTACAGATCTAGTGCCTCAGGCGGTAGTGGATGTGTGTGAAGAGAGCAATGGAGCAGTATTTTGCTCAGGAGTTCCGGTGTATGTTGAGGAGTGGGCGCCAGATGCAACCGGTAAGGAGAGGCTGCTTGCTATTAATAAAGTCCCTCAATTGAGAGAGGATGGTAGTGTCGAATTTGTAATCTGTTCAGCTCAGGATATAACCAGAAGGCATCTTGTAGAGAAAGAGCTAAGTAGCACTAACGGTCAGCTGGAGACTATAATATCTTTTGCATACAGGCTGGCAGAAGAGGCTGAGTCTGCCAATACCGCAAAATCTGAGTTTCTGGCAAATATGAGTCATGAGATACGCACCCCTCTAAATGCAATAATCGGCATCAGTGAGCTGTTGCTGGAGACAGAGATGAATGAAGAGCAGATTCATCTGCTGTCAACTCTGCAGAATAGCGGCGAATCTCTGTTATCGCTTATAAATGATATTCTCGACTTCTCTAAAATCGAGGCTGGCAAGCTGGAACTGGGAAAGGTTGAATTTTCATTGGTGGAGCTTATAGATGAAGTCTCTGCCCCGCTAATGCTAAAGGCGCAAAAGAAGAAGCTTGAGTTTATACCGTTTCTCTCGCCGGAAATACCGGAGAATGTTATTGGAGATCCTGTACGTCTGCGCCAGATAATTCTTAATCTATGTAGCAATGCAATTAAATTCACCTCTCAGGGAGAGGTGGTTCTGCTTGTATCGTTAGCGGAGCAGAATCAGTTGCCGGGGGTTATTCTGAAGGTGGAGATAAGAGATACCGGAGTCGGCATAGCAGAAGAGAATCTTAGAAAGCTATTTAGTAAATTCTCTCAAGCGGATGACTCAACCACAAGAGAGTATGGCGGCACCGGTTTGGGTCTTGCTATATCAAAGCAGCTTTGTGAAATGATGGGGGGAACTATAGATGTCGATAGCAGAGAGGGAGAGGGAACAACATTCAGCTTTACCGTGAAGCTGAATCAAAATCTCAAAAAGGCAGTTGATCAGCAGGAAGAATCAAAATTAAAAGAGATCCCTATACTAATAGTTAATGAGAACCGAACATACCAGCAAATACTTAAAAAGCAGTGTGAATATTGGGGTATGAAAGTATCAATAGCTGCGGATGCCAGTAATGCCCTGTTTCAGCTGGTAAAAGCAAATGCCGCAGGCAGGCCTTTTCAATTAATACTTATTGATCAGCATCTGCCGGATATGAGCGGGGCTAAGCTTTGTGAGCTGATAATTCAGGATGAAGAACTGCGACAAATTAATATGGTTGCCAGTGCCAGTTTAGGAAAAGGAATAAACAGAAGCGCATTTATAGAGCTGGGCTTTAAATCTGTTGTGCTAAAGCCCATAAGGCGCAATGAGCTTAAAGGGGCTCTGTCACTTGCTCTTGGAGTAGAAGTTTCAGGGGGAGATGAGAGCCGGGATAAGAAGCCGCGAGCCAGCCTTAAAGACTTTGTGGGAATGTTTGCCGGGCAGGGGGTGAAAATCCTTATAGCTGAAGATAATCTAACCAATCAGCAGGTGGTAATGGGGATGCTCAAAAAGATGGGGCTTAGTGCCAAAGCGGTATCTACAGGTGAAGAGGTGTTGCATGTTCTCTCCAAAGAGCAATTTGACCTGATATTTATGGATATGGAGATGCCGCATATGGGAGGTGTTGAAGCAACCATCGAGATTCGAAAGCATGGCAATAACGTCTCATATTCAGGGATTCCGATAATAGCCATGACTGCAAATGCCTTTGCCAGTGATCAGAAAAAGTGTTTAGACTCCGGGATGAACGACTTTATCAGTAAGCCTGTATATCCTCTTATTATTGCTGAAAAGCTGCAGAAGTGGCTGCCTGTTGACTACCTTTGCGGTTACAAAATAGATTCAGTGGCAACAGAGACAGAGGATCAACCTGTAAGCTCAAGAGACCAGCTTTTCGACAGGAAAACCCTTTTAATAAGATTGATGGGAGATCATGATCTGGCTGATGTAATTATAAACAGTTTTGTTACCGATGTTGCAGCTCATATCGACCAGCTAAAGATGGCAGTGGAAGAAGAGAATCATGATGAGTCAGAAAGCCTTGCCCACAAAATAAAAGGGGCAACAGGCAATATTGGCAGCAGAAAAATGGCTGCAATAGCGGCAGATCTGGAGCAGGCAGCCAAGGACAAAAAAGCAAAGTTGGCAAGAGTACTGGTTACCGATCTTATGGAAACATTCGCCAACCTGAAGCAGGTTTTATACAAAACCATAAAAGAGCTGAGAAATGTAAAAAGTAAGGATTGAGAGTATTGGTGGCGGGATTTTATAGATCATACATGTCATCTACTAACCATGTGTTATCAGGATTGAATACAAATATGCTGAACTGTTTTTTGCTTTTTGTGAAAGTGGCGTAGCATACTGCTTGCAATCCGGTGCCACAAAAAATACCATCTTTTGATGTTCTGTCATATTCTGATTTTTGTAAATGCCAACCTGTTTTCCGTAGTAGTTTAACTGCTTGTTTAAATTTAACTCCGCGTTTAACGCCGTATGATTTCAGGATGTATTTAAACCATGTGGCAGTGTTATATCCTGAGAAATTAGAGTAATCACCATTAATTCCGATATTGCGATTAATATACAAATGTGAAAGCTGGAGCGCGTAAAGATCGAAAATGCAATTGTCCGTTTTGCATTGATTTCTGTAGGATAACCATGATTTTTGAAAAGAAATTAATGCTTTACTGGCTTTGTTGTTAGGTTGTTGTTTTAAATTATGCAACAAAGATTTGTAGTACTTATTTAACGCGGAATCAATATCGGACAGTTTTTTATCTGAACAGATGGATTTCTCAACATAAGTGGAGGCCTTGGAGCAATTAAATGATGCTGCAATAGCAAAGTTACTGCAGACAGCAATAAAAATTATGATTGTGATTTTTTGCATTTGTACGCCTTTATATTTCGATAATTACTAACACATTTACATGCAGTGTGTCTGAGTTAGAGCGTGGTTTTGAAATCTTTATGAATCAATAGTTTTGCTATTTTGTTTAATGATATGGTTTGATTATTTCCGCAGATATGATTGAACTAAGTATCAGCAAAGCTAACATAATTCAGAGATCGCTATATTATGGAGACGATCTCCGAATTATTTAAAAACTCTATCTTTTCATGGCGTCAAAGAATTCGTCGTTGGTTTTTGTGGCTTTGAGTCTGTCAAGAACAAACTCCATTGCCTGAACTTCATCCATTTCATGTAGAAACTTACGCAAAATCCACATCTTCTGTAGTTCGTCCGGTTTCGTGAGAAGTTCTTCGCGACGGGTGCCTGAACGGACAATGTTAATTGCCGGGTAAACTCTCTTTTCGGCAATTCTGCGGTCAAGATGCAATTCCATGTTACCCGTGCCTTTGAACTCTTCGTAGATAACTTCGTCCATTCTTGAACCTGTATCAACCAGTGCTGTAGCAATAATTGTAAGGCTGCCGTTAGCTTCAAGGTTTCTTGCTGCACCAAAGAATCTTTTCGGTCTTTGTAGGGCGTTAGCATCTACACCACCGGTTAGAACTTTTCCTGAAGAAGGTACAACAGTATTGTAAGCTCTTGCCAGTCTGGTAATTGAATCAAGTAGTATTACAACATCTTTTTTGTGTTCAGATAATCTTTTTGCTTTTTCAATAACCATTTCAGCAACCTGAACATGGCGTGTCGCAGGTTCGTCGAATGTGCTGGATACTACTTCGGCCTGAACCACTGATCTTTGAAAATCAGTTACCTCTTCAGGGCGTTCGTCAATAAGGAGTACGATCAGATAGCATTCGGGGTGATTTGTTACAATAGAGTGGGCAATATTCTGTAGGATAATTGTTTTACCGGCTTTGGGAGGTGAAACTATCAACCCTCTTTGGCCTTTTCCTATAGGAGCTGCAAGATCAACAACTCTGGAGGTTATATCTTCGGTACTACCGTTACCTATTTCCATTTTAATGCGTTCATCAGGAAAAACCGGTGTAAGGTTTTCAAAGGCAACTTTACGTTTTGTATTTCCCGGAGGTTCCAGGTTTATTTCCTGAACTTTTAACAGGGCAAAATATCTTTCTCCGTCTTTAGGCGGACGAATCTTGCCTGATACTGTATCGCCTGTTCTCAAAGAGAATCTGCGTATTTGACTGGGTGAGACATAGATGTCGTCAGGCCCGGCCATATAAGAGCTGGATGCGGATCTGAGAAAACCGAATCCGTCTTGCAGAATTTCCAGTACGCCATCTCCATAGATGTCTTCGCCGCTTTTGGCGTGGCTTTTAAGTATGGAGAAGATTAAATCCTGTTTTTTTATACGGGCGATTCCTTCAATTCCCA
>QZLD01000088.1 GCA_004796385.1 Gammaproteobacteria bacterium
CGTTCAAATTTGCTGCTGTTAAAGGTGCTAAGCAATTCGGTGAAGGAGCGCAGGTTTCATTTCAGGTAGCTCCGGAAGATTGTACAGGCTGCGGACTTTGTGCTGACATCTGCCCTGCAAAAGATAAGCAGAACGAAGGCAAGAAAGCACTTAATATGGTTCATTACACCCCTGAACTTCGTAAAACTGAAAGCGAAAACTGGGAATTCTTTTACAAGCAACTACCTGATGTAGATCGTAAACTTGTTAAACAGGATTCAGTTAAAGGCGTATCTATGTTGCGTCCTCTGTTTGAGTTCTCAGGAGCATGTACAGGTTGTGGCGAAACATCATATGTAAGACTTGTCTCTCAGCTATTCGGTGACAGAATGCTTGTAGCCAATGCTACCGGTTGTTCTTCCATCTATGGCGGCAATATGCCAACCACTCCTTGGTGTACAAATGACGAGGGACGTGGTCCAACATGGAATAACTCACTGTTCGAAGACAATGCTGAATTCGGATTGGGTCTGCGTGTAGCAGCCAATACTCGAAGAATTTATGCTGAGCAGCTTACCAGAAAACTTGCTGATAAAGTTGGTACTGACCTTGCTGATGCAATCTTAAATGCAGACGAAACCACTGAAGATGGAATTGAAGAGCAAAGAGTACGCATTAATGCACTTCGTGAGAAGCTACAAGGTATTGACTCATTTGAAGCACGCGAACTACTAAGCCTTTCAGGAGACCTTAGTAAGAAGAGCGTCTGGATCATGGGTGGCGATGGCTGGGCATATGATATCGGCTACGGCGGTGTAGACCATGCCCTTTCTACTGGCGAAAACATCAACATTCTTGTTGTAGATACGGAGGTTTACTCAAATACAGGCGGACAGAAATCTAAAGCGACGCCTCGTGGCGCTATTGCTAAGTTTGCAGCTGGCGGTAAACCAAACGGCAAAAAAGATATTGCACTTATGGCCATGTCTTACGGCGATGTTTATGTTGCTCAAATTGCATATGGCGCAAAAGATGCGCATACGCTTAAGGCTATTCGTGATGCTGAAGCATATGACGGACCATCTTTGATCCTTGCTTATGCTCCATGTATCGCTCATGGAATCAAGATGATCGATAACCACAGACAGCAGGAGCTGGCTGTAAATACTGGTCACTGGCCTCTATTCAGATTCGACCCTCGTCGTGCTGAAAACGGAGAGAATCCTCTTGTGATTGACTCTAAGAAGCCGAGCATTCCATACATTGACTTCCTGAAGAGTGAGCCACGCTTCAATATGCTATGGTCAATGAAGCCGGAAGAAGCCGAGAAATTTGCCGCTGAATCTCAGATTCAGGCAATGTCTCGTTACAACTACTACACTCAGCTTGCCAATAACACATGGGGAGCTGAAGAGTAATACTCTTTACAGTAGTAAAAAACCGCCTCTTCTGAGGCGGTTTTTTATTTATGGCTGGTTCAGAAAAAACATTAGTTTCAGAATATTTCACTATACAGTACAGATACTGCCATAGTATTTACATATGTCGTCATTCCCCTGTCTACACAGGAGCAGGCTCTGCGAAGGCAGGAATGACGGTACTTTTTTCGATGCTTTATGCTTTGGTATTGCGACACAGCCTGGAAAGCAAAAATGACAGATACTTTTCTTGATATTTTCTTAATTAAAAGACAGGCATTTATGTTTTTTTATTTATAAAAGATGAAGATCATTCCCGTTAAATACATTGCAGACAGCTCGGAATATTTTGAGAGAATCAAAGATATCGAAGGCGCAGTCTATCTGGATAGCTGTAGCGAAAACTCATCCTACGGCAGATACGATATTATCTCTGCCGCCCCCATAGAAACCATCATCTCAAAAAATAACGAAACATCAATAATCACAAAAGAACAAACCAAAACTATCACTGGCAATCCATTTGCAATTCTTCAGAAACAACTAAACAAATATCAATTTGCCGATTCAACTGAATCACCTTTCAGTGGTGGCGCTATTGGTTTTTTCTCATATGACCTGTGTCGCACAACAGAAAATATCCCGTCAATAACTCAGGATGATATCCATCTGCCACTTATGTATATAGGCATATACACATGGGCGTTGGTAACAGATCATCACCGCAAAGAAACCAAACTGATTACACATAAAACCGATTCCGAAACTGAAGAGATTCTCCGTAAACTAACAACTGAAATAACAACCAGACAAGAGACATTTACTGCAACAAATATTAACTGGAACCAGAACTACAAAGATTACAGACAGGCACTATCTAAGATTAAAAATTACATAACCAACGGCGACTGCTATCAGGTAAATTACTCACAAAGGATATCCGTTGATTTTTCAGGTTCTTCATGGGCGTTATATAAACAACTAAGAAAACACAATCCAGCCCCCTACTCTGCATACTTGAAAACAGAATATGGGGATATTCTCTCATCATCACCAGAACAGTTTCTTTCTGTCAAAGATAGTTTAGTTACTACAAAACCAATCAAAGGAACAATAAAACGCTCAAAAAATGCCTATATTGATCAACAGCTTGCCAACACCCTAAGAAACTCACAAAAAAATCAGGCTGAAAACCTTATGATTGTGGATCTGTTAAGAAACGATATCGGCAAAGCAGCCGAGATAGGCAGCATCAAGGTTGAAAAACTATTCGATATTGAAAGTTTTGAGGGACTACACCATCTTGTCAGTACAATCACAGCAAAACTGCCACCGAAAACCAATGCAGTTCAACTGCTTAAAGCCTGCTTTCCCGGTGGCTCAATTACCGGAGCACCAAAGATTCGCGCCATGGAAATCATCGAAGAGTTAGAGAAATATCGCCGCAATATCTACTGCGGCACAATTGGTTATATCGGTTTTAACGGCAATATGGATACAAATATCGCTATCAGAACTTCTGTAATTAACAACAATAAACTCTATTACAACGCAGGTGGAGGAATTGTTGCCGATTCCGATATTGAAGAAGAATTCAAGGAGATGCACACAAAAACATATGTATTTATCAGTCAAATAAAAAACCGAACTAACACCACAAAAAAATAATTTCTGGCTAATACCCCCCAGCAGATTCTTTTATCAAAAAACATCAATCTTCTTTGAAAAATCCATCTTCGATGGTAATAATTCTGTCCATTTTTTCAGCCAATGCCATTTCATGAGTCACCATTATAAAGCTGGTTTGCATAGTCTGATTCAGCTCCAACATTATACGATAAACTTCCTCTTCATTCTTCTTATCCAGATTACCTGTAGGCTCATCTGCAAGCACACACTTGGGGTTAGTAACTAAAGCTCTAGCTATAGCAACCCGTTGTCTTTCCCCTCCTGAAAGCTCTCCCGGTTTATGTTTCAGCCTATGTTTAAGACCAACTTTATCAAGTATATCTTCTGCGCTGTCCCGCGAAACTGCTGTCTTTTCTCCTCTTATAAGAAGTGGCATCGCAACATTTTCTAAGGCACTAAATTCCGGCAGCAAATGGTGAAACTGATAGATAAATCCCATATATCTGTTACGCAAAGCACAACGGGAACTATCACTGGCATTAACCAAAGAGATACCATTTAGAAAAACATCTCCCGAACTCGGAGTATCCAGCCCCCCCAAAATATGCATTAGTGTACTTTTTCCAGAACCGGATGCGCCAATAATAGCGATTTGCTCTCCTGCTTCGACTTTAAAATCGATTCCTTTGAGAACATCAACAGCTAAATCACCTTCGGAAAAAGTCTTTTTAATATTTTTTGCTTCTAATACTGTTTTATTTGTAGTCATAATCTATTCATACTTTAATGCTAATGCAGGATTGGTCTTTGAAGCACGCCATGATGGAAAAATTGTCGCTAAAAGGGAAATAAACAGAGAAATAGACAGTATAATAATCACATCATTCCAGTGCATTTGTGAAGGTATTTTGCTTATATAATATTGATCAGATGAGTATATCTGAGTCCCTAAAAAACGCTCAATATAGTCAATCCAACTTGCAATATTAGTTGCCACAAAAACACCGCCGATTCCTCCAAACAGCGTACCAATAAAACCTATCAAACCTCCTTGCAATAGAAATATCCTGAAAATCATGGAGCCGGAAGCCCCCATTGTTCTAAGAATCGCAATATCACTACGCTTTTCCGAAACTCCCATTGCAAGTGTTGAAACGATATTAAATGCGGCAACCAAAATAACCATAAGAAGAATTGCAAACATTGATATTTTTTCAATTTTCAAAGTAGCATAATAAGATTTGTGCATATCTGCCCAGTCTTGAACAATAAACTTTGATGGCAGTTGTTTTTGCAGATGTTGTTTTACCTGTGATGATTTTTCCATATCGGCAAGTTTTATCTTAACGCCCTTCTCTGCAGCAGTATTCTTTAAGAAATTATTTGCGTCCTTAAGATTCATTACCACCAGAACAGTATCGTACTCCCTCGCATTAATCGTTACTTTTCCTCTCACCTTAAACTTTACTATACGAGGTGCAACTACTGCTGAATCCTGCGCCATTACAGGAACGATAAGTGAAACATAATCCCCTACTACTAATGAAAGCCTATCGGCCAACTCAACTCCTATCAAAATCTCTCCCGGTGGAATTTCGGCATTAAGTTTTTCCAGTAGTTTTTCGATCTCTTTTTCTAAAAACTCAACATTTGATTTGATATTGTAATCTATTTTCCCTATTAGATTGGTAACCTCTTTCTCGCTGTCCAGGTCAACCCCTCTAATCCTTACCGGACTCATTTTTTGTCCATTTCCCATAAGAGCATCTCCCTCGACAAAAGGAGCTGATGCCATTACATCTATATTATTTTTCACTTGGTTATTCAAAGATGAAAAATCGACATGATTGTCAATCTCTGTAGCAACAACAACATGAGATGTCATCCCAACCAGTCTTCCGCTCATCTCTGACTGCAATCCGTTCATTATCGACATGATTGCAATAAGCGCAATCACTCCAAGACAGATACCTATAATAGATATAAGTGAGATAAATGACAGAAAACGATTACGTCTTTTAGCACGCAGATATCTTAAACCAACAAAAAGAGGAATGGGCCTAAACATCTATTCATACCTCAAAGAGTCTGCAGGAGGCAATCTGGAGGCCTTCCAGGAAGGATATACAGTTGAAACCGCAGACAATATAAAGGCAACAATCGCAACCATTGCTACATCTTTGAACAGAACCTCTGTAGGCAAAGTTTTTGAGATAAAATAAACCTCTTTCGGCATAAACTGAATATTAAAAAAACCTTCTATAGCTTCGGCAATAGAACTGATATTTAAAGAAAGTAACCAACCGGCAGCACAACCAATAACTATCCCTGTAGTCCCAATCAAAATACCATAAGATATAAAAATACCAACAATACTACCGGGAGAAATCCCCATAGTTCTTAATATAGCTATATCGCCTTTTTTATCATTCACCATTAGAAAAATAGTAGACACCAAATTAAATGCAGCGATAGCCACAACCATTGATAAAATAATAAACATCATTTTTTTTTGAAGTTTTATTGCATCCAAAAGATTAGAGCAGCTATCAGTCCATTTTTCGAAATTATAATATGCCCCCCCGTTTTCAATAAAGCGACTCTCAATACCGGATAGATCTTCAGGATTCGCTGTTTTTATCCGCAAGCCACTTACAAAATCACCGAAACTGAGCAGTCTGGAAGCATCTGCAATATGTGTCACTATCAGCTTTTTATCAAAATCATATCTTCCCAACTCAAAGAAACCGGCAACAGTAAAACGCTTCATTCTCGGCAATAAACCGGCAGCAGTAATCCTGATAGCTGGAGATACCAACGTTACTTTATCTCCAATTTTAAGCTTCATCTTTTCTGCAAGAGCCTTACCAAGAAAAACTTTATATGAACGAGGCTTTAACTTAGAGCCCCCCCCAGCATAAATACTATCCAATATTGGTGAAACTTTAGATTCCTGTGCAGGATCAACCCCCTGAATCAATGCGCCGGTAGAAAGGCCCTTGCAAGCCAGCATAAGCTCGCTTTCGATATATGGAGAAACAGCTTTAACCTGCTCATCAGCCTCAAGTATAGATTTTAACTCTCTCCATTGTTCATTCTTATATCCCCAGAAGTTAATTCTGGCATGGGAAATAACCCTGAGAATCCCGCTTTTGATCTCTTTTTCAAAACCGTTCATTACCGACAGACAGGTAATCAAAACCATAACTCCTAAAGCTATGCCCAATATCGATACCATAGAAATCAAAGATAGAAAAAAACCTCTGCGGTTTGACCGGGTATATCTCAGACCAATTTTTAGCTGAAGAAAACCTGCCATAATCTTATTTACTGCAACTCCATTACTCTAAGAAATTCTAATCAATTATATTTAACAAAATAAAGACATGAGAAGGGATAATAACAAAATAAACCCGGCATTGATAAATATATTATGATCACCTTCCAACTTAGTTTTATATTTTTAACTCTACAGCCATTTTTTTGTTTTTTTTCTTCAGAAAAATTTGCTATCTTTACTCGGGTAGATTTTAATTATTATTAACGGAAATAATAATACTTAACAAAAAGATGCCCTACAGGAGCACGCTAATGAGAAAAACAATATATTTAACAATACTTCTACTAGGAACCATATTTACAACAAACTCTTTTGCAGACACCCTTCTGATTGATTCGGCTTATCAGAAACCGGAAATGCAACGTCCCAAAAAAGGAATAAGCAAGGAAGCCGTTGAAAGAAAGTTCGGCGCTCCTGAAAAGAAAATCAGAGCAGTTGGTGACCCTCCTATTTCCAGCTGGGTTTACCCAGAATTCACTGTCTATTTTGAATACAATCACGTGCTGCATTCTGTACTAGCAAGGTAAATAGCGCAAAAGACTCAACAACCAGACACCAGCCTCATTGAGGCTGGTTTTTGTGTTTGTGAAAAAATGAATAATCATTATCAGCCCGCATATTTCACAAATACTCACAATCCTTTATGTATCATATTGAGGAATTAATGGGCATATAAGCGCATAACGAATTGCAATCATGCTTTTGCTATCCGATTTCTGGCTTGTTCTTGAATCTATATTTGCACGACCATTCCTTGAACGTAAGCAAACTATGCCATTCGGAACAATCGTTGCAAATATAAACCCAATTACAGCACCATTTGAACCGGATATTTATGAAACACTCAAACTAGATATCTACAAGCACGACATCATCGGCGCTTATTGTAAAATCCCCGAATAAACCTGCAACTCTTGCAAAACGTTTGGGACCATCGGTTACTCTAAAATCAGGCTGCTTATCTTTTCGGTCAGACCTCACAATATTAAGATCCGTAATAATTTTTTTCACTTCTTTTGCTGTTGTTTCTGCTGAATCAATGATTTTAACTCTATCGCCAACAAATTTTTGAATAGAATTAGCTAAAACAGGGAAATGAGTACACCCCAAAACAAGACAATCAATATTTGCGGTAATATCTTCTGTTAAATAGTATTTAATAGTTTCATTAACTATAGGTCCGCTGGACAATCCCTCTTCCGCCAAGGCAACAAAAAGAGAACATGGTTTTGCTATAACAGTTGATTCCTTCCTTATTCTGGCAATAGCCTCCTGATATGCCATACCATTAATTGTCCCCTCTGTTCCGATAACCCCAATATTGCCATTTTCGGAAATTTCACAACTTGCTCTTGCCCCTGGTTCCACAACACCTATTACAGGAATATTTGAGAAAACCCGTCTTAATTCAGGAAGAGCAACTGATGATGCTGTATTACAGGCAATAACAATCATCTTTACTCCTTCTTCCACAAGAGACTGAGTTGCCTGTACGGCATATCTTATAACCGACTCTTTACTCTTTGTGCCATATGGTACTCGTGCCGTATCTCCCAAATAGAGAAGTTTTTCATATGGCAAATGCTTTCTTATTGAGTTTAAAACAGTCAGGCCCCCAACCCCTGAATCAAAAACCCCTATAGGCAGGTTGTTTACAGACACTACATTCTCCTGATTTTTTTAACAGGCTGGCGATTTTACTCTAATACGCCTTTCTAATGAATTATTTCTGAATTATTAGCTCTGGTTTTTATAATCAACTTTCCTTATAATGAATCGCCATTCATTATGAATCGGCTTTATAAAAGCAATATTTAGCAAAAAAAGGGATATTAAATGAGTACCAAAAAAAAGAGCTCACAAAGAATCAAACGTGCATCAACTGATGAACAAAAAGAAAGTCGGCGTGAATCAATTCTTGCTGCAGCCCGTAAATTGGTAGATAAACCTGTCTCCGAGTTACCCAAAGTTGATAATATTTCTGATCATTGCGGACTGGCTAAGGGAACTATATACATCTACTTCAAAACTAAGGAAGAGGTTTTTCTTGCCGTTACAAGAGAAGAGTATGAAAAATATTTTGATTTCGCCAAAGAACTCACTCTAACCCTAAAAAATAAAACTGATAAAACAGAACTACTTGCTGATGGTGTTGTAAAATATATCACAGAAAACAGAAGGTTTATTTTCTTATCCAGCATTAGCAACAACATCATTGAACAAAATATTGACGCCGAAATAGCCTTTGAATATAAACAATTCATTAGCTCAAGATTAATTGAGCTTGGAAAAATATTTGAAGATACTTTTGATTTATCAAAAGGAAATGGCAACAAAATGCTAATTAGGTTATTTGCTCTTATAATAGGAATATGGCAGCTTAGCAACCCACCTAAAAAGGTTTTAAAAATCTACAAAGAAAAAGGAATGGATGAAATGCTCCCCGATTTTGAGATTGAACTTAAAGCTGCAATGATCGGGTTACTACATGGTTCAGGTTTAAAATAAGCTGTAACAAAAACCTGAAATTAGGGATCAATTAATATTGATCCCTTCCGTACCTTCTGAAGCCATCAACCACCTGTCCAGTGTTTGCTGCAATTTCTCCAGCCTTACCGGTTTTGTCAGGTGATCGTTCATACCTGATTTAATACATTTCTCACGGTATCCCTGAGCCGCATGCGCCGTAAGCGCAATTATCGGCACAGGTGGCTGTCCGTTTACTTCTTCATACTCTCGAATTTGTTCAGTTGCCTGATACCCACTCATTACAGGCATTTCACAGTCCATTATCACTGCATCATATCTCTGTTTAGATGCTGCAGTTACCGCTTCCTGACCATTTGTGGCAACATCAGCGTGATACCCTAGTTTAAGAAGCAAACCAAGAGCAACCTTCTGATTAATAATATTGTCTTCTACCAAGAGAATTCGCCTGGAACGATACTCGGTTTCCTGCAAGGTATGCCTGGTAACAAGAAGGTTTTCCTGATTTTCCTGAATACCCATTACTGTAGAAATACAGTCATAAATCTGAGCTTGGGTTATAGGCTTAGTAAAGTAGCCGTTAAATCCGGCCTCTCTGGCAAGCTTACCATCCCCTCTAACACTAACAGAAGTAAGTAACACCAGCTTTATTTTCGAGAGCACCAGATCATTCCTGATTATTCCGGCAAGCTCTATCCCATCTATACCCGGCATATTTCTATCAAGAATAGCCAGATCATAGGCATTGCCCTGTACTACAGCTTGTCTTAATTCACGCAAAGCATCTTCTGCATTTGAAAAGGTAGTACATAATATTCCTTTACTTTCAAGAACACGCTCCAGAATCTCAAGGCTGGTAGGATTATCATCAACACAACATACTCTTAACCCCTTAATATCCTTAATTGGCTTAAAAGCATTCATTAAATCACTAACTTTTTGAGATTTAATTGTAAACCAGAATGTGCTTCCTTCTCCTTCTTTTGAGTCTACACCAATCTCACCATCAAACATATTAACAAGTCTTTTGCATATGCTTAAGCCGAGACCGTAGCCTCCAAGAGTTTTATCTGTAACCTCCGAATCAGGATCAATATCCATATTGAACCCTTTTGCAATAACCTCAAGTTTTTCAGCAGGAATACCGCTACCGGTATCCACAACCTGTATCTCAAAAAGATCCTCTTCACTATCTTCGGCTACCTTGTCAGCTCTGAGAATAATCTCTCCCTTCTGAGTATACTTGATAGCATTACTTAGAAGGTTGTTGATGATTTGCCTGAATCTAGTTGGATCACCGCAAACCATGGTTGGAACTCCCGGAGATATCATACATGAAATATTTACCGGTTTATCCACAAGAACCCGCTCATATACTCTGCAAAGTTCTTCAATTATGCGTCTCATATCAAAATTAATGTTATCAAAATCGAGTTTGCCAGATTCCACCTTTGAAAAATCAAGCACGTCATTTATCACTGCCAACATGGCATTTCCAGAACTAAGAGCGGCATCAACCAAATCCATCTGTTTTACAGTGAGCGCCTCTTGTTTTAAAAGAGTAAGCATCCCAAGAACACCATTCATTGGAGTTCTGATCTCATCACTGGTATTGGCAAGAAATTCAGTTTTCGCCCTGCTGGCTGCACGAATATCTTCCAAAGCATGATCAAGTAAAACGTTTTTAGCTTCCAACTCACTGGTATATTCAGCAAGCTGCATTTCCATTTTCATTCGGTTGGTTACATCACGAAACATACCTATATATTTAACTTTATTTCCGTGCATTAACCTGCTTATTCCAACCTCAATAGATATGGGAGAACCATCTGCTTTTACCCCTTCTATCGGCAATACGGGATGCCCTTCGGAAATGCCATCTTCTTCCCTGGAATGAAAATCTCCCTGCTCCAACCTGGCTTTTACTCCGGGAGCGAAGGTATCAATATTTTCTCCAATACCCCTGCCTTTTTCACAACCAAGCATTCTTTGCGCTGACGGATTAAGAGATTCGATAACACCCGTATGATCAGTGACAAAAATACCGTCAACAGCCCTGTCGAAGATAGACTGCATCCTTTCTGTATTGGCATTCATTGCCTTTTCTCTTTTCTGAACAGCATCACGCATCATACTGAAACTGGTAACTAACGCTCCCACTTCATCATTACGCGCTTTAGGTATCCTTACCCTGTACTCGCCGGATTGCAGCGCCCAAATTGCTCTGGCAACTCTTGAGATCGGCCTGATGATAAGTGATTCGAAAAAGAAGATGGAAAAAACCAGATAAATTACAATTGTCCAGCCGATAATGGCTTCCCAGCTTCTGTGTATATCTATGTGGTAACTGTTCGGCAGATATTCCAGCTCTATCGTAGCCAGATGACTTCCCTTGCTGATTATTTTATATTCGGTTTTCAGAAAAGGTTCGACATCGGCATGGTTCTGTTCTGCATCGGACTTTGTCACATCCAGAGGTGATTCAACCTTGGCAATCTCTACTCCACTGTTATCCAACAGTCTGATATCTTTCCAATCAGAAGAGATCGACAAAGCAAAATCTATCTTTTCATTTATGTCTTTTATGTCGCCGGATTTCTCTATTAAGGGAATAAGAACTTTGGAAAGACTGGCTAACCGTTTACTTCTCTGCTCTTTATAGAGCTGACTGTCATTTTCAGAAAGATTCTTTATCCAGATCTGGTCAAGGTATAACAACTGAACCAAACCAATAACGATAAAAATAAGTATATACTTTATGCGTAAGCGCACGCTACACCACCTCTCTTACCTTATTTTTATAAATTCCACCGGACATAATCTGAACACCCGCGCAGCAACGCTGCATATTAACCAAGTCATTGCAGCGCAGCAAGGCATATTTAAAATATCTTCCTTTAGCTGCCTTCAAATCAATATTCCTTCGCTTTATCGACACCGGATAATACCCTTAACGCACCATCCCTCAGAGACTCCATCTCATTCTCACCTGGAATTATTATTACCTCTGCGATAAATCCTACCCTTTTAGTAATTTCCTGAGTTAATCTCTCGCTGTATGCCATGCCACCGGTTAACGCAATTGCATCCAGCTTACCGCATACTACCGTTGCCATCTCTCCGATTGATTTCGCAACCTGATATACCATAGCCTGAAAAACATTCTCTGCCTCATGATTTCCACTATCCATCATACGAACAACCTCTCGCAGATCATTTGTACCAAGATACGCTGTGAGTCCTCCATTCCCCTTTATCATCTTTTTAATACTGCCTTTCTCATACTCTGCCGAAAAACAGAGATCGACAAGCTGACCAACAGGAACGGTTCCGCTTCTCTCCGGCGTAAACGGTCCTTCGCCATCAAGGGCATTATTTACATCGACAACCTTTCCATCTGCGTGTACACCTACCGATATCCCTCCCCCCATGTGAGCAACGATAATATTGCTGCTTTCGTAAGGTTTTCCAATCTTTGCAGCGACTATCCTTGCGGTTCTTTTCTGATTAAGTGCGTGAAAAATGCTTTTTCTCGGAAGAAGCGGATTTCCCGAATAACGGGCAATATCGTTCATTTCGTCAACCACTACCGGATCAACTATATATGCAGGACAATCAATTGTTACCGAGATCGCTTTTGCAATAAGAGCTCCCAAATTACTTGCATGCTCTCCTCTTTCCGCCAAATGCAAATCATCTATCATTTTTTGACAAATTGCATAAGTTCCCCCAGACATTGGTTTAAGTAGCCCGCCTCTGCCAACAACCGCCGCAATTTCTTTAATATTTATTCCCTCTTTTTCAATGGCTGAGAGTATTATTGATTTCCTATATTCAAACTGATCTGAAATTTTCTCAAACTTCGCCAACTCAGCACTTGAATGCTCCACACTGGAACTAAACAGTTCTGTATCTCCTTTAAACAGAGTAACTTTGGTAGATGTTGACCCCGGATTAATAGTAAGAATTTGCAAATCTTTATTCTCCTTTATAACTGCACTCATAAATTAACTCCCTCCACTATCGCTGCTTTTGTGCATGACAATAAGTATAGATTATTCCCGTGATTTTGTTTGTTTATCAAATATTTCGCTCCTCTATTAATAAACAGGCTCTATTGATAAAAGAATGGCCTCTTCGCCTTCAACTTTCCATTTAACTTCATATTCGCCAATTGTCATTCCATAAATTTTTTCATCTACTCTATCACGCCTGTATGCAGGTCGAGGATCAAGCGAAATAACATTGTGAATCATACGTCTTAAACTATCACTTAGCGAAAACACCTTACCAATAGTTTTATCGTTTATCTGTAAAACAGGCGTTGGCCTCTCGGAAGCATATCCTCCTGCAGCATCATCAATAATATCTGCATAAGGAATATATGGTTTTATATCAAGAATCGGGGTCTGATCAATAATATCAGCTCCAGTAACATTAATCTCAATACTATCTTTGTTAATTGTAACTCTTTCAAGCTTTACTACCGACATTCCGATATTATTTGGTCTGAAATTGGTTCTTGAAGCAAACACACCAACTTTCTTATTTCCCCCTAGACGCGGGGGACGTGCCATTCTTTTTGATGGTATTGATTCAGATTGATTAAAATAAAAAAGCACCCACAAATGCGAAAAAGATTCTATACCTGAAATATAGTCTGCATTTGCAAACTTATCTGTCAAAACAATTTTACCTTGCGCCTGAGAAACCAGCCCAGATTGCCTTGGAGTCCCGAATTTCTCTTTATAAACAGAGAGAAACACGCCAACGCTATCAAAAACCATTTGATTTTGTTTCTTCATAAGAGTAAATTAATAACCTGTATTATGATCTGACTGGAGACTCTATAATATTTTGTTACTCAGCGAAACCCAATAATAAAGGTTCGCTGTTTTTCAAAAACCAGAAAATCATAATCCATAGAACAGATAAAATTAGATATTTCATACAGTGAATATTGGAATTATGTGGAGCATTTGTTTACCATAGGCGTTTACAAAAAATTCGGCCACAGAAAACAGTTATTACTGATTATGTGAGGGACAGCAATGGAAATTCCTGGTTATATTATTGAAAAGAAAATTGGTCACGGCGGTATGGCTACCGTGTATCTGGCCGAACAGACATCACTTGAGCGAAAAGTTGCCATTAAAGTTATGGCCCCAGCTCTGGCAGCGGACTCATCCTTTACGGAGAGATTTTTAAGAGAAGGGAAAACCATTGCTCAGCTGGCCCACAGCAATATCATCTCAATCTACGATATTGGTGTATCTGACACATCCCATTATATCTCTATGGAATTCATTGGCGGCGGTGATCTGAAAGACAAAATCCAGCAAGGTCAGCTAAAAACTGAAGAAGTCATTGAAATAATCAAGCAGATAGCCTCTGCTCTTGGCTTTGCCCATACCAAAGGCTTTATTCACCGAGATATAAAACCTGAAAATATTCTTTTTAAAGAAGACGGTACAGCCATTCTTACTGATTTTGGTATTGCCAAAACGGTAAATTCCGACACAAGAATGACCGGAACCGGCATGAGTATCGGCACTCTGCACTACATGAGCCCGGAACAAGCTCGGGTAAGAACACTCGACGGTCGCTCCGATCTATACAGCCTCGGTGTAGTTCTATATGAAATGCTGACAGGAGAAGTACCGTATGATGCTGAAGACACCATTGCAATTGCATACGCCCATGTAAACAACCCCATTCCTGAATTACCCGCAGTTCATGCCAATATGCAGCCTATCCTCGACAGGCTTCTGGCAAAAGAACCTGAAGATCGCTACGCGGACACAGATGAACTTATTGATAACCTCAAAAAAATTGAACGCGGCATTAATATTCCCCGTCCTCAATTCGCCGTTGAAGCAACACAAATACTGCAATCGGCAAATGCAAAAACAGACAAACCTAAAAACAAAAGTTCATTCTCTATCACACCATTTATCCCTATCATTTTAATATTAATGCTGGCTATGACAGCACTTGGTGGTGGCTATTACTTCTTTTTAAGAGATTCGGGAACCAATACCCCTATTATTGGAGGAAATCCTAAAAATGATATTCCTGAAGAGGGCAATAAAGAAGATGCCCCTGAAATAGCTGGAACTCCGGTTCAAGAAGAAGGAAGCAGCGAAAAACCGCCTGTAAAAGATACAGAAGGGGAAAAAGAGGATAACACTAAAACAGCAGGGACAACACCAACAAAAGGTGAAGATAACATAGGGGGGCAACCTACCCCAAATCTACAAAACGATCATAAGACCACATATCAACCTGCTGCTACGGGCTACGGAATTCTTGATATCAAATCATCGCCTGAAGGTGCGACTGTTCTCCTAGGTAATAACATAATCGGTCAAACACCTCTAACTATAAAAAATATCAGCGCCGGCAGGTATACCCTTAGCATTACGCATCCATACCACACCACATACAGCAAAGAAATTGATCTGAAAAAAGACACCGTCCTTAAAGAAAACGTACAACTAAAAGCTGGCAAAGGGGCCATAACGATTGTTACAGAACCAGCTAAAGCATCTGTTCTTATTGACGGAAAACTAGCGCAAGGAGTAACTCCTTTAACTGTAAAAGATATTGCTACAGGAGAACACAACATAAAAATAACCATGCAGAGTTATGAAACAATAGAGAGAAACGTCAACCTTAAAAATGGAACTACTGAAATCATTGATATAACTCTTTCCGGAGGTGATATAAAAACATACAAGCATGATAAAGTATGGGTTGGTAAAGATGAAAAAATTGCTAAGTTATTAGAAGAAGCTGAAGAAGACATGAAAAAAGGTCGCTACTCATCACCAAAAGGGAAAAATGCACTGGAAAAATATCGTGCGATTCTTAAGATTGATAAGAATGATCAGGATGCAATTGACGGAGTCAGCAGAATCTCCGGAATATATGCCAAAGCGGCAAAGAAATACGCATTAAACATGAGTTTTTCCAAATATAGAAACAATCTGAGAACAGCTCGCAGCATCTCTAAAAATCACCCGGCGGTAAAAGCTGCTGAAGCTACCTACAAAAAGATGCTGACTATTTCCGGAAGAACCTTTAGTGATAAAATTGCAAAAGGGGTCAACGGCCCGGTAATGATAGGCATTCTTCCTAATAAATTTATTATGGGTGATATCAGAGGTGATGGTGATCGCGATGAAAATCCATCGCACGAAGTAAAAGTCTATAGACGTATCGCCATGGGCAAATATGAGGTTTCCTTCGCCGAATACGATCAATATGTAAGAGCAACCGGAGCCAGAAGCCCAAGCGATAACGGCTGGGGACGAGGTAATCGTCCTGTTATCAATGTTTCATGGAATGAGGCTGTCGCCTATACAAAGTGGCTAACCAAAGTTACTGGACACAAATATCGTCTGCCTACAGAAGCGGAATGGGAATTTGCAGCCAGAGCCGGATCTAAAAAGCTCTACAGTTGGGGAGACAGTGTAGGAGTAAACAAAGCCAACTGCAAAAGCTGTGGCAGCTCGTGGGATAACAGAAAAACTGCTCCGGTTAATTCGTTCCGACCAAACCGGTTCGGACTCCATAATGTACACGGAAATGTCTGGGAATGGACTTTGGATTGCCCTTCTGAAAACTATGACAACACTCCGAAAAACGGCGCTGCATATACAGGAAGCAATTGCGGTTACAGGGTAATTCGTGGTGGCTGCTACATAAGCAAACCCAAAATGATTAAAAGTGCCAACAGAGGCAAAGGCCAGAAAGGTCAACGCTCTGCACAGTATGGTTTCAGAATAGTAAGAGAATATGATAAATAGTCAGTCTGTAGATGAAATCATCATTGCCGAGTGGATAGTTCCGGTAATTCCACGCAATGTTGTTCTCGAAGATCATGCCCTGGTCGTTAAAAATGGCGTTATCCATGATCTTCTGCAAAAAGAAGAAGCATTGCAGAAATACAGTGGACAGATAACAGATCTTAAGAATCATCTGCTGATTCCAGGACTGATAAATACTCATACCCACGCACCAATGTCTCTTCTTAAAGGTTATGCTGACGACCTGCCTTTAATGGAGTGGCTGAACAATCACATATGGCCTGCCGAAGGCAAACATATCTGCGATGAATTTATCAGCGATGGAGCAGATATTGCGTTCGCAGAGATGATAAAAAGCGGCACAACCTGTATCAATGATATGTATTTCTTTCCTGAACTTGTTGCAAAAAGGGCAATTAATTGTGGAATGAGAGCTACAGTTGGGTTAATAGTAATTGACTTTCCAAGTGCATATGCAAATGACGCAGATAACTATATTGCTAAAGGTTTGGATCTCCATAAAGAATTACAAGATTGCGCTCTGGTAAAAACGGCCTTTGCTCCTCATGCGCCATATACAGTATCCGCAAAACCTTTAGAAAAAATAGTTCTACTGGCTGACGACCTTGATCTGAAGATCCACATGCACCTTCATGAAACCTCTGATGAGGTAAAACAATTTGTAAAACAGCATGGTCAGCGGCCTATTAGCAAGATGAAAGAACTTGGAGTATTCTCTTCTCGACTTAATGCTGTACACATGACTCAACTCAATAACGAAGAGATAGACCTTGTTGCCGATCACAAAGTAAACGTAATCCACTGCCCTGAGTCCAATCTTAAACTTGCCAGCGGCTTCGCTCCTGCAGCTGAACTCATCAGCGCTGGAGTAAATCTATCTTTAGGTACAGATGGATCAGCAAGCAACAATGACCTTGATCTTCTGGGAGAAGCAAAAACTGCTGCCCTAATTGCAAAAGGTCGCTCACTTAACGCAGAAACAGTACCCGCTGCAACAGCACTGGAAATGGCAACCATTAATGGGGCTCGGACTCTTGGCATAGATAAGATCACCGGCTCGCTGGAAATTGGAAAACAGGCAGATGTTGTAGCTATCAATATGTCCTCAATAAATAAAAAACCCGTATACAATCCCGTTTCACAACTAATTTATTGCAGCAATCACGATATTACAACTGTTTGGATTAATGGCAGAAAACTACTGGATAATCGCCAGTTAACAACTTTAGATGAAACGGAATTGTCAGATAAAGCTATGTACTGGCAGAAAAGAATTTCATCTGATTTTTAATCAGCTTTATTTTAGAATTTTAAATATTTAAGCAATATATTTTATACTTTGTCATGGGGCATATTTGTGATCAAAAAAGCCCAAAATCATAAAAGTAGTTCTTCCGATAATAGCTAAAACTATTGGTTTTCTCTTATCTCAAGCAGTGATACATAGCTCTAAAAGCCTTCAATGTTATAACAGCCTTATGTAATCAGTTGTTTACTTATTGCAATATTCTGCTATATTGCATTTTATGCAACCTTTATAAAAGAGATATTAAAATGATAATCATAAAACTGATCGCTGCCCTTTTTAGCGGCATCATATTTTGCTCATTAAGTCATGACGACAATATCGCTTTATTTTTTTCAGGAACCTTTCTGGGCTATCTGCTCTTCAGCCATTTTCAATCATCAAAAACCATTAAACTACTTTCATTCAGATTATCTGATCTTGAAGAACGGGTCCGTATTATTAGTGCATATAAGAAAAAGACAGACTCACTTCAACATAGTGAGTTTACAGAAACAAACAAAAATACAGATAGCGAAGAGAAGTTATCTGATGATATTGAGTTAGAAAAACCTGTTGATTCCTCCTCCATACAGCCTACTCCTGAAAATTCAACACCAATAGAAACCAATATCGATGAAGATCATTTTGTATATGAAAACCGTACTTATGAAACAACTTCGCATAATGAAGAGTCTACCGGTTATAACCCGGAAGAAAGTCGTCCTCTGCGAGAATTATATCCTGAAGAAAATTGCGAAAACTTTTCTGATAAGGCTGCTAAACATATAGTTTCACTTGTTAAAAATTATTTTACTACCGGCAATACAATTGTAAGAATCGGCATTATTATTCTATTTTTTGGAATAGCTTTTCTTCTGAAATATGTTTCCGATCATACCGATATACCGATTGAGGTAAGATATTATTCTGCTGGAGCATTGGGGTTTGCTCTGCTTGCTATAGGATGGCGATTAAGAAAGAAAAACAGAGGTTATTCACTCTCCCTTCAGGGAGGCGGCATCGGAATCATGTATATGACTGTCTTTGCTGCACTTAGAATTTCCCACTTAATTCCTCCTGAAATCGCCTTTATCTTGATGATAATTATTGTACTGCTTTCATCTGTTATTGCTATTCTTCAGGATTCAACTGCACTCGCTGTTTTAAGTACTCTTGCCGGTTTTTCTGCACCACTACTTACATCTACAGGAAGCGGAAACTTTGTTCACCTGTTCAGTTATTACCTTATTCTAAATATTGGCATTGCAATTATTGCCTGGTTTAAATCATGGCGCATGCTTAATCTATTGGGATTTTTCTTTACCTTTGGTGTTGGTCTCTCTTGGGGAATCGGTTATTACAAACCTGAGAACTATGGTGCAATCCAACCATTTCTGATCCTATACTTTCTTCTGTACAGTTTTATCTCTATTGTTTTTACTTTAAAACAAAACAGTAAAACAGCAAAATACATAGACAGTACCTTAATTTTCGGTACCCCTCTGGCCACTTTTGGCTTACAGGCAGCAATAGTCCACGATATTGATATGGGTAGCGGCATCAGTGCTGCAGTTATTGGCGCATACTATCTATTAATAACTTTTATTATCTTCAAAAAACTGGGGACAAAAGCTCGACTACTTCTTGAATCTTTTATCGCCTTATCTATAGGCTTTTTAACTATTGCAATTCCACTAATCTCTACAAATGGCAAAATCACCTCAGCTGCGTGGGCAACTGAAGCAACTGCACTAATATGGATTGGTGTTCGCCAAAAACGACTCCTCGCAAGAATCTTTGGTGTACTGTTGGTTCTGGCATCAAGTGTCGCCTACATTTACGAGTTTGCAAATAGCTTAATCAATTTCAAATATAACAATATAATAACTCCGTACCTTAATTCCAACTTTATAGGCGCTATTATAGTTGTTACAGCTATTACATTTATCGCAATATATTTATTAAAAAACAAAGATCTAACAAGTAACTATGAAAAACGAGCTCTCTGCTATCCGCTACTTGTTTACGGTTATATATTTTGGATTATTAGCGGATTATTTGAGATAAACTTTGTTGACGAAGATTATCAACAACTCGCTGCAGCTGTCTATTACGCACTTACCGCAACAGTAATGTTTTTAATAAGCTATCGTTTCCGTTCAATTCTTGCTTTTGTTCTCGCTTTAATAACCTCTTTCTTTGTATTAATTATTGCTTCGATTGCACATCTATTGTTTAACAGACACTCCATCCCTCTGGTAAATAATGAGTTTTTATCTACAATAATTTGCTGTCTACCCCCAATAATTACTGCATTTTACTGCATTCATCGTAACCGTAAGATACCATTATTCGTAGGTAAACGATTTTCTTTTGCATACCTATGTTATGGAATAATATTATTACTTGCAGGAGCAGTTCACGATATTTATTTAAAAACCGGTTTTGAATACTGGACTGCGTTTTCGGCACTATTGTGTGGAATAACTCTCTATCTGGCAGGAACATCCGGAGTTCTTCTACAGTGGAATCAGACTAAAATAATACGCCTTGGGATTATCCCTACCACCATCCTGTTTATAATCTTAAATATAATTACAGACTTCAGCCTGCATAAAGGCTATGGGTTTATTATCTTTCCTTTACTGATCATAATTGGAATTTATGCCGTATATAAAAACGATAAAGAAAAAATTATTGATTCATCGGCAATACAGATAATTTTCACCATAGGAATAACATATATTTTCACTTGGCAAACAATTAAAATATTTAAATTCCTAATAGAATCCAACGATAAGTTCTTTAACAATAGTCTTTATGGTGTAATCCCAACTGCTGTTTTAGGAATTATCCTTCTAAACAGAAATTCAAAAAAATGGCCTATTAACAATTACAAAATCTGCTACAACATTTATATCCCCATGATTTTATGTGCATTAATAGGACTTTGGTCTATATGTATTAACATGGTTGCTCCTAAAATTTCTGTCATACCATACATTCCAATATTTAATTTTTGCGATATTGGACATATCATTTTTATTATATGCTTGTGGGTATGCTACAAACATTTATTAAAAGACTACTTAATATTAAAGAATGAACAGATCTACTCATCACTGTTTGCCATTATCTTCGTACTAATTAACTTTGTTCTCTTCAGATCGTTATATATTTACTTTGGTGTCCCATACTCTGCAAAGGGAATTTATAATTCAAACATTGCACAATCAAGTATGAGCGTAATTTGGGGCATCATAGGCATGGGCATAATGATATTATCAGCAAAAAAATCATGGAGATCAGTCTGGATTTGCGGAGCGGGAATAATCACCATACTGGTAGTAAAACTATTTATTATTGACACCTCCGGCATTGGCACAATAGCCAGAATCGTCACCTTTATTACCGTTGGAATAGTCTTGCTGATTACCGGGTATTTTGCTCCTGTACCTCCTAGCAGTAACAATACATGTAAAAGCGAGTAAAACTGATGAAAAACCTTACAATAATTATAATAAGTCTCTGTTTTTCTTTTTGCGTTAATGCCAATGCAATCTCAGCACAAGATTTCAGATATAATATTCAACTAATACCAACATCAGAATCGTCTTTATATAACCTGAATCTTCCTGAAGATGTATATTTAAAAAGTACGGAAAGAAACTTTGGAGATCTATTCATATTTAACAGCAGAGGAAAAGTTGTTCCGATTGATATTGAAAAAATAGCCCCTAAAGAATCTACCACTATAAAAATCTTTGAAATTCCTTTTTTTAAAACATATAAGGAGATTAAATCTGCTGACGATCTACAACTATCAATTGCC
>QZLD01000217.1 GCA_004796385.1 Gammaproteobacteria bacterium
AGTACAGCAGCTACTGACTCAGTGGTTACCAGTGGTAAAATGAATGTATTCCTGGCTAGTGGTTATACAATTGAATCAGCTGCTAACGATGATGATATATTTTCATCAGTTGCTGGTACGGCGCATACTGCAACCACACCAAATATTGGTTTTGCTGATGTCAGTGGTACTGATCCTAGCGGTGGTAATAATGTTGCCGCTCAAACATTGACAGTAGTTGGTGGTGAAGGAAGTGCCGATGTTACGGTTGCTGAAAATGCTACTGCGTATGCTATAGCTACAAGTGTTAATGATGTGTCATCTACTACAGGAGTTACAGCAACAGCAACAACAGAGGCGACAATAAGTAGTGTTAGCGCTGGTCAGGTTTCATTTAGCTTGTACGGTTCAAATACTTCTGCGGCCTCTGTGTCGGCAACGGTTACAGCTACAGATTTGACTAATTTGCGTGATGCAATAAATGCTGTCTCAGGTCAAACCGGTATCACTGCAGCATTGGTTGAGAATGACAACAGTCAACTGACACTTACTGACAACAATGGTTATGATATCGACATAAGGGACTTCTCTCATGCCAGTGCCACAACCCTAAGCTCTACTAGTGCAACCGGTTCTGAGCAATCTATGAGTGTAACCGGTGGTGCGGGATCTGCGACAGTACTGTATGACGGTGGTGTTCATCGTGGTGATCAGGACTCCGTTGTAGTTGGTGGTACTGTAGCCTTCTCCGGTACAGACTCATTTACCGTATCATCAAATGTTGCTGGTGATAGTTTTGATGCCAGTGCCGGACAGTCAATCTTCTCCGGGGTAGCGGACTCAACTAACTCCAGTACTCTGTCTACAGTTTCTGCTATTGACATTAGTACCAGAGCTGGGGCTCAATCTGCAATTGATGTTGTGGACGGAGCATTAACTCAGATTGACGAGGCTCGTGGAGATCTTGGTGCGATTCAGAGTCGTTTCGAATCAACCATTGCTAACCTGTCATCAGTATCTGAGAACGTATCAGCTGCGCGTTCACGAGTACGTGATGCTGACTTTGCTCAGGAAACAGCTACTTTGGCTAGAGGGCAGATTCTGCAACAAGCAGGTATGTCAATGTTAGCTCAGGCTAACGCAGCTAACCAAAATGTACTTTCACTACTTCAGTAGTAAGGAAGAAAAAGTAGCTTAAGGGATATCACCCGGGATGGATTCCGCCCCGGGTGATTCTTGGTTAAACGGGAGAGGGTAATTGGCAAATTAAGGTAGGCATGTTATGAACAGTATGATGTTGCCAAAAGTGACAGTAGAGACACCAAAAAGTGATTCTCAGCAAAGAGTCACAGTTAAACCAAGCTCCTCGGTAGTAGAGTCTGGAAATATATCTACTGAAAACTTGGGAGCGCCGAATAGCAGTGAATCTATTAACTCCGTAGCTGGTGTTAGTGAGCCTGTAAAAAGCGCCCCGAAGGAAATTGAGAATGCAGTTAAACAGATAAATGACTATGTTCAGGAGATACATCGCGACATAGAGTTTTCTGTAGATGAAGATACTGGGCGCTCAATTATCAGAGTATATGATTCAGGCACCGAAGAGCTTATACGTCAGATCCCAAGTGAAGAAGTAGTAGAACTGGCAAAGAATTTAAAAGAGACAACAGGCTTGCTTTTTAAAGCAAAGGCATAAAATACAATATAGGCAAGGGTGTATTAAGAAAAATAACTAGCAATAAAACATATTAAAATATACAAAAATATGAGACTTTTACTACTATTGTAAGAGTTACGGAGCTTTTTGGTTTTTTTTGAGTATGGTTGGAGTATAGGTTATGTCTTCTGTAGTTACATCATTAGGTTTAGGGTCAGGGGTAGATGTTGCCGGACTTGTTGAAAGCCTTCTTGACTCGGAAAGGGAACCAGTTGAAACAAGGCTAGATTCTAAAGAGGAGTTGTATGAGGCTCAGATATCTGCATATGGATCTTTAAAAAGTGCAGCATATGAGCTGCAGGGTTCAATAGGAAACCTGGATGCCATCTCAACCTTTAAAACAAAGAATGTAACCAGTAGCAATGAAAGTATTCTAACTGCAACAGCTTCTTCAATTGCTGATGAAGGTTCTTATGACATAGTAGTTTCCAATAAAGCAAAAGCACATTCATTGGCAACAACAACCTTCTCCAGTGTAAATGACTCAATTGGCACCGGCACTCTTACTTTTCGCTTCGGTACAACAGATTATGTTAAAACACCTGAATCATATAACGGATTTACACTAAATGAAGATGAAGCAACAAAAACAGTAACCATTGGCTCAGGAGATAACTCACTTGCCGGAGTACGCGATGCAATTAATGAAGCAGATATTGGTGTTCAGGCTACAATAGTTAAATCTGGCGCTTCACAGTATCAGCTGGTGATTACCTCAGATACTGGTTCCGACCAAAGTATGGAGATCACCGTTGATGATGCAGACGACACCGATACTGACTCATCTGGACTGTCTATGCTGGCTTTTAACTCGTCGGCAACAAATCTTGAGCAGGTTCAGGCTGCAGAGGATGCGTTGGTTTCTGTAAATGGTCTTACGGTGAGCAGTTCCAGCAACACCCTCACTAGTGTTATTTCCGGCATTTCTATCGATATCACAAAAGCAGATGAGGATGAGTCAGTAACTTTATCTGTAGAGAATGACACATCTGGAGTAAAAAGCCTAATTGAAGATTTCGTTGAAACATATAACAGCTTCATTAATACCATTTCTGAATACAATTCTTACGATGCAGGTGGAGATGGTGCCTCAGGTGTTTTGTTTGGCGATGCTGTTTTAAGAACCATGACGAGTGAAATAAGGTCACTAGTTAGTTCTTCAGTTGATGGCCTTGGAACAACCATTAGTTCTCTTGCAAGCATTGGGATTTCTTCCCGTGTTTATGATGGGATTACCGATGTAGAAGAAGGAGAGCTACCACAACTGGCGGGAATGCTGGAAATAGACGAAGATATGCTGGATAACGCTTTATCAAGCTATTTTCAGGAGGTAGGAGCACTATTTGCCCCTACTGCTACCGTAACAGCCAGCAGTCTTACATATATCACCAGTACTTCAGAAACAAAAGTTGGTGAATATTCAGTTAACATTACCCAAGCAGCAACCCAGGCTGAATATGAAGGCGCGTCTGCCCATGATTATTCATCTGCTTTAACAATAGATGATGATAATGACACTTTCGCTATTCAGGTTGACGGCTCTTACTCAAGCACAATAACACTAAGTCACGGTGATTATTCAACAGGCTCCTCTCTTGCTGCTGAGATTCAGAGTAAAATAAACGGAGACAGTGTTCTTGAATCAAATGGAGTGAGTGTTTCTGTTAGTTTTGATAGCGACAATGACCGTTTCGTGCTGAATTCAAGTTCTTATGGCTCTGATTCTTCAATTGAAATACGTGAAGTAGATACTAACACCACAGCAGAACTTGGATTATCAGTTGCTGATGGGACTGATGGCGTAGATGTGGCAGGAACCATCGGCGGAGAACCAGCCCTTGGCAGTGGGCAAGATTTAACCGGATCTGGAGTTAATGTTTCAGGTTTGATGCTGACCTATACCGGAAGCACAATAGGAACAATTGGAATAGTTAACTTCAGTAGAGGGATATCTGAATCTCTCTATAATGTTCTTGATTCGTATACTACAACAAATGGCCTTCTGGACTCAAAAGTTGATGGTTTAGAGGGAAGCTTAGACGATATAGATATTGAGAGAGAAAGCCTGGAAGATAAATTGGAAAAAATGGAAGCGAGGTATTTAGCTAGTTTCAATGCTATGGATCTTTTGGTTTCAAATTATAATAGTATTGGGAGTTATTTGAGCGAGCAATTAAGTTTGCTGCCGGGCGTAACAATGTATAATGATAAATAAAAGTAGTAACAATGGAGTCGCAGTTATGAGTTATAGTAGTGCAACACAACAATATAAAGATGTCGGAGCCTTCAGTGGTACCGCTTATGCTGATCCGCATAGGCTAATTCAGATGCTAATGCAGGGAGCGGTTGATAAAATTGCAATAGCAAAGTGTGCCCTTTATGATGAGAATGTAGCCGTTAAAGGTGAGAATATCAGCAAGGCAATTTCAATCATTGATGGTTTAAGGGCGAGCCTTGATAAAGAAAAAGGCGGGAGTATTGCCTCGAACCTTGATGACTTATACGATTATATGCAAAGAGCTTTAGTCGAAGGAAACTTGCATAATGATGTAAATAAATTCGATGAAGTAGTAAGTCTTATGACAGAAATCAAGGAAGCGTGGGATACAATACCTCTTGAGGTGCGAGAGCAGTATGCAGGTAGTTAGCTAGTTTAGGAGAAAAACTTGTCAAAAGTAGAGCTGGCACGTGAGCTATTCGAGATAACTGAGACTATTCTAGTAAAGATGCAGGAATCAGATTGGGAGTTTGTAGTTAAAAGTGAAGTTAAAAGGCAGGATCTGGCAAGAAAGATTTTTGAAGATGGGGAAATTCCTGAAAGTCAGATCTCAGATGTTAATGAGTTAGTTAGTAAGACAGTTGAAAAAAACATTGAGCTTGAGAGTATGGCCAAAAAAAGAAAAGGAGAGTTTGCCGACAAAATAAAACAGATTAGAAAAGGCGAACGAATGAAGGAGATGTATAAATAGTTTTTTGTTATCATTTATGCGGAAGAGCAGTTTGATTTAATGGACTGAACATCTTATTACGCTGATTTATAAGCTAGCTAAATGCAAGAAGAAAATACCGCAAATAATACCGAAATATTTAAGAGTGCTATTGACTTGCACAGACGAGGCTGCTTTTCTGAAGCGAAAGTACTTTATCAAAATTTCCTTAAGATGCAGCCTGATAATGCTGATGCTATGCACTTACTTGGGGTTGCAATGTCTCAATCAGGTGAGTTGATTCTGGCAAAGCAGAAAATACTATCCGCTATTTCCATTAACAACCATCATTCATACCAAAATTCTTTAGGAAATGTGTATAAATCTCTAAACAAGTTTAGTGAAGCCACTTATCACTATGAGCTGGCTATTAAAATTGGAGGTGGTTCAGAGGCCTACTGCAACCTAGCGAATCTATATGTAGATACAGATGATTTAATTAAATCTGAAGAATTATATCTAAAAGCCATAGAGCTAGATCCCAAATGTGGTCAAGCCTACTGTAACCTTGGTGGAGTATATGACTTACAAAATAAAATAGATAAATCAATTTTGTATTACCAGAAAGCAATAAATATTCTTTCGGAAAATCCCGTACTATTTACAAATTTGGCAAATCAATATAGCAAGAAGAATGAAATTAAGAAAGCGGAAGCTTTTTACTTAAAAGCAATAGAGCTTGATAGCGACTATTCTGACGCGCGTTATAATCTAGGACTACTCTATAAGAAAAATGGAAATATTCAAAGTGCAACAAAGCATATTGCCCGTTTATATAATAATGCGCCTGAAGATCCAAATGTGATAAATTTATATTTGCGTTTGATAATAGAACAGGGTGAATACAAAGAAATTGGACAGCTTGTTAACGAGCTGATGAATTTTGATGATGGGGTTTACCTTTTTGCAGAATCATTATGCCTATTGAACTCCTGTTTTGAGTTGGATTTGTCAATATTGGAGCCGCATCTTATTACTTGCCTTAAAGATCGCAGAATAGACCATCAAAAAATATCTAGGTTTTGCTTTGAGATAATAAAGAAGAAATATATAGGGCAATCATTAGAAAAACTTAAAATAGGCTCCTTTAGGGAACTACTTGATAACGGCAGTAAAAAAATAGACCTATCAATAATAGCGGTTGATTTTTTAAATGATGAGCTATTACTTCTTTTGCTGCGGAATACTTTGGTGGCGGATATAAAAATTGAGGCGATACTAAAAACCTTTAGGTTGAATTTTCTGAACTTAATTGCCGTAGAAAAAGATAGAAGCATTTTTTACCATTATAATGACTTTCTTTTGGCATTAGCTCACCAATGTTTCCATAATGAATATATATTCTGCTGCAGCTCGGATGAATTAAATACTGTAAATAGAATTATTGATGACTTGAATCAGAAAAATAAGAAAGATCTTATATCTGCAATACCTGAAATCGCAATTATTGGAAGTTACATTCCATTGCATGAAGCGTGTTTCTCAGAATTTTTGCTAGAAAAAAACAATTTCCCCAAAGATTTTGAGAGGCTTATTAAGCTCCAATTACTTGATGTTTACTATGAGCGTAAATGCATTAGCAGAATCAATGCTTATACGGAACTTAATAATGCTGTATCAATAAAAATTAAGCAGCAATACGAGAAAAATCCATACCCTCGTTGGCTATCGGTCGATATTCCAAGTAATAAAATTAGCTTTATCGACTATTTTGCTTCGATCTTTCCAAGAGTGCGCATTAATAACTTGATGTCTGTTTTGGGCAATAAAGATAATCTAGATGTATTGATTGCAGGATGCGGAACTGGAAAACAGTGTATTCAATTTTCAACTTTGATTAAAAATGTTGATATAAAAGCTATTGATTTAAGTTTTTCAAGCTTAGGATATACCCAAAGAAAAATTGATGAATATGAAATAAATAACATTGAATTACTTAATGCTGATATTCTTGAGTATGGAGATTGTAAGAAGGTTTACGATGTTATTGAATGTTCAGGAGTGCTCCATCATCTGGAGGAACCAGAAAAAGGGCTTGGAGTACTAAAGACATTGCTTAATAATAACGGGGTTATGAAAATCGCTGTTTATAGCAAAACGGGAAGACATTTTCTTGAAAGCGCAAGAGAAGAAATTGATAAAAGAGGGTATAAATATAATAACGGAGGACTTAAAAAAATTAGGCAAAGCATTATCAGCAATCAAAGTTGTGGTTATGCAACGATAAGATCTATTAACGATTTTTATTCTGAATCACAGTTGAGAGACTTGTTGTTTAATGAGAATGAACATCTGTTTGATATTCCAAGAATAGTAGAAATGCTGGACAAAAATAAACTTACTTTTATCGGTTTTGAATTCTCAAATCCTGGGATACTAAAGAAATACCAGTCTGAGTATCCTGAAGATCATAATTGCGATGATTTAGATAATTGGTTCTTGTTTGAAAAAGAAAACCCAGCAATTTTTTTAGAAATGTATAAATTCTGGGTTCAACATAAAAAGTAAGAGGCTATCACTGCTGTTCTTGATGGCAAAATGTACTTATTCTCTTCTGCACTATATCAATAGTACTTTTCCAAGAGTTCCCTTGCTGTCTAAAAAGCTCAATGGAGGTATACCAGTCAGTTGACTTTGTGTTTTTCATCCAGCGCCAATCAGGTGCATAGGGAAGTAGTACCCATGTAGGTATTCCCAAGCTTCCAGAAAAATGAACAGTTGAATTATCTATTGAAATAACTAAATCCAATGTTGAGATGAAGGATGTAAAAGCATCTATGTTTTTTATCGGATCGATCTCTTCGTCAATAATAATAGGGGTTTTGCATACTTTATTGATGTTGCAAATATCTTCTTTTACTTCCCCATATTGTAAGTTATAGAATGTGCAGTTATTAGTATTAAGTATTGGTAGCCATTCTTCCAATGGCACCGAGCGTCTCTTGCCAACCTCGGGATTGCCGCTTTTCCATGAAATACCAACTTTTAGATTTTTTACACCTTCTTGCTTTTTTGCAAAATATTCTTTCTTTTCTAAACAAGGGATTAGAAACGATTTTTCTTTATTATGTATGGTATCAATAGATGATAAAAGCAAATTAGGCAGGCTGCCTGATGGAATGGAATACCTTATATTGGATAAACTATGAATATCATTTATCGAAATCACCTTGATGCCAATAAATGACCTTGAAAATATATCTACTAGTCTTTTATCACATGCTAAAACAATATATTTATTTTTTGCTTGTATTAAATTAACAAGTTTGGAAAACATTACTTCGTCTCCAATTCCTTGTTCAGGTAGTATTATTAGCTGGCTGTCATGCGAAATATCTTGCCCTTGCCACAGTAGTGTTTCATTTATTACCTTAAGTACTTCAGGAATAAAATGATGTAGTTGAATTCGATACTCATAGTTTTTCCACCCATTATAAAAATCACCAGTTATCAATGCGGATATTGAGCTATTAAATAGCGCTGAATAGAATTTTGGGTTGATATCTATCGATTTTTTATACATTCTCAATGCATCACTATATTTCCCCATATCATGCAAAACCAAACCCAGGTTACAGAAAGCTTCATAATAATCAGGTTTAATATCAATAGCATTGTTAAAGCATTTAAATCCTTCAGCTAAATTTTCTTCATATCTGTAAATTATTCCTAAATTGTTATATGCAGATGCGTTATTAGGATCGATTTTAATAGCTTTTATATGCTCATTTTTTGCCAAATCTATTCTAAATGTTTTCTTGTATAAGATACCAAGGTTGTTGTGCGCGGCAGAAAAGTTGGTATTAAAATTTATAGCATTTTTGTATGACATTTCTGCTTCGTCAAACTTGTTCTGTTTAACCAATATCAACCCAAGATCATTATAATATTGAAAATTATCTGGTTGGATTTTTATTGCCTTTTTAACGTAGTCTTCAGCGATTTCATTGCGATTAAGTGCGAAGTACGCCATGCCGCAAAAATAGAGCAGATCCGTATCTTGAGGGGTTTTTCTTAATAGCTTTTTGTATTGGGAAATAGCTTCTTGCAGTTTCCCTGAAATATGAAGTTTAATTGCGTTGCTTTTACTCATACCATTTAGCTGCTTAATGGGGCTACAATTATAGAATGGATCATATGCTAGTGAGTATTACATTACGATATTTGTTTGTCACTTTTATTCTGAATGGATATTGTAAAAAGGCATACGAATTACATTCGCGTGGTGTCATTGCCAGAAATATGCTACAAGTTTTCAAGTGACAGCAAAAGGGTGGCGAAAACTTGAAGAAATGACGCTTCAAGCTGAGAATAAGTTTGAGTTTGCAGTTAAACAGGAGCAGCCATTTATGCCGGGGCCAATTGAAATAATAGCCGCGTAACAAAGAAATTTTTACACTATGGATAATAATTTAAAGGAATAAGCTATATGTTTTCAAGAAAAAATCCGAGCCCTGATTATGTTGAGCTATTGCAACATTACAAGAATATGCATGAGGAAGGATATAAGCGCAATATTAATGGGCAAGATATATATGTTTCTTCTGAAGACTCCTTCCCAGGAAATGAGCTGCCCAAATATGCTACCCCAATTAAACAGATCATTGAAGCAACTAATTCAAAATCAATTTTGGATTACGGAGCAGGAAAAGGAAAGCAATATGAGATGCCTATAAAAGTTGGAGAAATAACCTATAAATCTATTCAGGACTACTGGGCTGTAAATGAGATAATTAAGTATGAGCCTGCACTACCAGAACATAACAATTTACCAGATAAGTCGGTTGATGGAGTAATATGCACAGATGTTTTGGAGCATATTCCATTAAATGATATACCATGGGTTGTGGATGAGATATTTTCTTTATCAACAAAATTTATTTTTGTTAATATTGCTTGTTATCCTGCTTTGGCTAGGTTGCCGGATGGAAGAAACGCTCATTGTACTATCAAGCCTCCTCAGTGGTGGAGTGGCTTTTTCCATTTTCTGGGGCATAAATATCCAAACCACAAATATCTCCTTGGAATGATTGCTCCAGCAACAGACCCTATGGGAAATACTTCAAATCAATTAATATGGGTTAGCAATATGGCTCTTTCGCAAAAAGGCGAAATATAGCTTAGTGATTATTTAGTTAGCACAATATTTTTTAGCATGGAATTTAATTATGGATGATAAAACCGCCGAAATTGTTAATCAGCAATATGAGCAATACCCGTACCCGTACAGAGAAGCTGAACATGAAAAAGAACGCTTGCTTTCTCCAGGCATGAGTGATCTGCCATTAGTAAATAGCTTAGGATTTAAAGGTAAGGCGGATATAAGCAAATTTCGTGTTCTAATTGCTGGTGGTGGAACCGGAGATGCAGTAATATTCTTGGCAGAACAATTAAAAAC
>QZLD01000243.1 GCA_004796385.1 Gammaproteobacteria bacterium
ACAACGCCGTAATAGCTGTTTTCGTTGGATGAGCCCATGGCAAACTCATCCATATTTGCCTTACCGAGCATAACCGCTCCGGCATCGGCAAACTTATTGATTACCGTGGCGTTATATGGCGCATCAAAGTTATCCAGCATCTTCGAGCCGCAACTGGTCTTTATACCTTTGGTACAGAAGATATCTTTATGGGCAAGAGGAATTCCGGTTAATGTACCACCTTTACCATCCGCAATAAGCTGGTCCGCCGCTTTCGCCTGCTCCAGCGCCGTTTCACGCGTAATGGTAATATAGCTATTGGTAGCTGCATTAAATTTTTCTGCGCGCTGCAGAAAGTATTCTGTAAGTTCAACACTGGATATCTCTTTTCCTGCCAGCGCCTGCGAAAGTTCTTTTATAGATTTGTTGTGCATTTTCATCTCCGGATTACAGATCACTCAATAACTTTTGGAACCAGATAAAGACCGTCTTCAGTCTTTGGAGCAACCTGCTGATACTCTTCCCGAAGATTCGGTTCGGTTACTGCATCCTCCCTGAGCCGCTGCACCATATCGAGCGGATGCGCCATCGGGGTTACATCGGCAGTATCCACACTATTGAGCTGCTCAACCAGATTGAGGATATTTGAAAGATCCACAGCATATTTTGCTGCATCATCATCTTCCACATTTAAACGTGCAAGATGGGCAATATTTTTTACATCACTGGCTGCAAGGGTCATTATTCTCTCCGGTTTTCGGTTTCCCTTAATTTAACATATGTAATATTGGCAAATAATTATTAACAATAGCTGCTCAGCAGCAAACACTGAAAGGTATCATATTATTCGGTTTTGATACAGAATCGAAAAAAGAGCTTCCCGTTTTTTTACAAATAAACTCCTTTTCTATATCCCAAATTGGGCTTATACTCTGCTACTATTTTCCATTTTGCGGATATTGGTTTTACCGATTTCTGAATCGGTTTTTTCTTAATAATCCGCCCGTAAGATGAATGATCTCTAAGGAATAAATGATGATCTTTAAAAGAATTCGAGGAATGTTCTCCAACGATCTCTCTATTGATCTTGGAACAGCAAACACACTTATCTATTGTCGCGGACAGGGAATTGTTCTGGATGAACCTTCAGTTGTAGCAATTCGTCACGATGGTCGCGGCGGCCCCAGAAGTATTGCTGCAGTTGGTGCCGAAGCCAAACTTATGCTGGGCAGAACCCCAGCCAATATTGATGCCATAAGGCCTATGAAAGATGGTGTAATTGCCGACTTTACCATTACCGAAAAGATGCTGCAATTCTTTATTAAGAAGGTGCATGAAGCCCGCTTTTTCGCCCCCAGCCCACGAGTACTTATCTGTGTGCCTTGCGGCTCCACTCAGGTTGAACGTCGTGCCATTAAGGAATCGGCAGCCGGAGCAGGTGCTCGCGAAGTATTTCTGATCGAAGAGCCTATGGCTGCAGCCATCGGCGCATCCATGCCTGTTGATGAAGCTCGCGGTTCCATGGTTCTGGATATTGGCGGCGGCACATCAGAAGTTGCTGTACTTTCGCTTAACGGCATAGTCTATTCATCCTCAGTCAGAATCGGCGGCGACCGCTTTGATGAGGCGATAATCTCATATGTAAGAAGAAATTACGGCACTCTCATAGGTGTATCTACCGCTGAGGATATCAAAAAACAGATTGGCTCAGCCTATCCGCTCAGTGAAGTAAAAGAGATGGATGTAAAAGGACGCAATCTGGCTCAGGGCATTCCGCGCAGCTTCACTCTGAATAGTAACGAGATTCTTGAGGCACTGCAGGAGCCACTTGCAGGAATAGTAGGTGCAGTTAAAACCGCACTGGAACAGACTCCGCCGGAACTTGGAGCAGATGTCGCCGAAAGAGGCATTGTTCTTACCGGTGGTGGCGCACTCCTTAGAAATCTGGATAAATTAATCATGGAAGAGACCGGACTACCGGTTGTTGTTGCTGATGAACCTCTTACCTGCGTTGCCCGTGGTGGCGGCAGGGCACTTGAACTTATGGAAGAACATGGAGCTGATATTTTCTCATCTGAATAAGAAGCTCAGGGCATCCAAATAAAACTTTTCAGACAGACTACTGTCTGTCGGGTATTGCATAATAAAGGCAAAATCACATCATTGCCTGACTTTTGCCAGCAGGAGTTTTATCTGGGATACTTAGCGAAAGCATTGGAAGAGTTCATCAAGGAAGAGTTTTACGGAGATTCACCATTAAGCTGATTTTTACTTCAGGCCCGTCGATTATCGCAAGGTTACTGGTACTTGTAGCATTGTCACTTGTTCTGATTATGCTTGACTACCACTTTGACTCTTTTGAAAAAGTGCGTTCCGCCCTTGGTATTGCTACATATCCGGTAAGACAAGTTGTAAATGCTCCTGCAGAAGCCCGGGAATACATAGCAAACTCAATCAAAAGCCGCAGCGAACTTCTTAAAACCATAGAAGAGCAGCGCACTCAGCTAACCCTGCAAAAATATCAACTACAAAAACTGGAGTCGCTCAAGGCTGAAAATATCCGGCTACGCTCTTCACTACGCTCATCTTTCGATATCTCAGATTTTGTTACTATCGGCAAGATCATTAATGTCGATCTCGACCCGTTTAAACATCACGTTCTTATAAACAAAGGCAACCGTGATAATGTTTCAATCAACCAGCCTATTCTAAGCTCAGAAGGCGTCATCGGACAAACCGTTCATGTTTCATGGAAAAGTTCCGAGATTGTCCTTATCTCCGACCCGTCTCATGCAATACCAGTAAGAGTAAATCGCACCGGATTACGTTCTATTGCTATAGGAACAGGCACAACCACCAGGCTTGAATTACCATATATTCCTACAAATACCGATATAGCTGTTGGCGACCTGCTGGAAACATCAGGGATGGGCGGACGTTTTCCTGCAGGTTATCCGGTTGCCAGAATAACTGAGGTTACAAATGATCCGGGGCAGCCTTTTGCGGTTGTAACCGCTGAACCGATCGCCAAACTTGATCAGGTTGTTGAAGTACTACTGGTATGGCGTGATCAGCAGGATGCGCTAAAAGAGAAGAAGTGCTGCGCGTGTACAAGCGACAAAAAACAGGCAGATACTCAATGAATACAGAAGTTAAAGCGAATAATAACTGGGTGATCTATTCAACAATACTACTTGGCTTTATTTTGCTGATACTGCCACTTAGTAAATATTCGCTTTTGCTTGCCCAAATAAGACCCGAATTCCCCATTCTCATCGTCTATTATTGGTGCCTGGCACTACCTGAACGCACCGGCCTGGCAACCGCCTGGGCTACCGGAATATTTCAGGACTCCCTTACAGGCAGCCTTATTGGCATACACGCATTAACCTTTGTTCTTACAGCCTTCATAATGACTCGCTTCTATCAGAGGATAAGGGTTTCATCCATGTGGAGCCAGACATTTACTGTTTTGGGACTGATACTGTTTCACAAGCTCATTTTCCTTTGGGCAACCAGCGCCACCAATCAGCAGATACTGGGGTTTCAATACTGGGGAGCCGCTATTACCAGCGCAATTTTCTGGCCATTAATATTTTTTGGATTAAGAAATATAAGAAAACAGCTGGGAGTCCGTTAGTGGAGATAAAAGACCAGTTTAAAGAGACCAGACTGTTCGTTAGCCGCACAGTAATTGCGGTAGCAATGGTATTTATATTTCTTTTCGGCATACT
>QZLD01000064.1 GCA_004796385.1 Gammaproteobacteria bacterium
AGAGCAGTTGCAGCTTACTGTGGTCTGGCTGTTGGAGATGCTCTGGGGGCGACTGTTGAATTTATGTTGCCGCGAGAGATCATAGATGCGTACGGTGTTCATAAAAAGATAATTGGCGGAGGTTGGTTAAAGTTAAAACCGGGGCAGGTAACAGATGATACGACAATGGCACTGGCACTTGGAGAGACTATTCTTAATAAGCAACGATTCGATGTTACTGATATGGCCATGGCATTTGATAAATGGTTAAAGAGTAAGCCGGTTGATATTGGTAATACGGTTAGGCGTGGTATTGTTAATTTTAGAAATACCAAAAGGCCGATTTCGCCGGAGAGTGAGCATGATGCAGGAAACGGAGCCTGTATGCGGGTATTGCCTGCTGCTATTGCCACATATGGATCGGATCAGGAACTGATCGGACGAGTCTGTCGTATGCAATCTCATGTTACACATAACAACCAGTGTTCTGATGCTGCTATTGACTGTGTTGTTAAGATGATACATATGGCATTCGATGGCGCAGATAAACAGGATATGAGAGAAGGGCCTGTGCAAAGGCTTTTAGAAGAGTACCCTCGTTATCAGTACGATAAAAAGCGACAGCAAAATCCCAGTGCCTATATAGTTGATACAATACGGGTTGTGTTACAGGCATTTTTTGAAACAGAAACATTTGAAGGGTGTTTGATTGAGGTTGTAAACAGAGGAGGGGATGCAGATACCACAGGTGCAATTGTCGGAATGATAGCCGGAGCTTACTACGGATTGGCTGGTATTCCTGTGCGTTGGTTGAAAGCGGTGGATAGAAATATTATTGCCAGATGTCGCTATCAGGCTGAACATCTGGTTAGATTTGCAAAAGAATTTGCCGATGAAAATTATGCGCGTGTAAGTTGAATTCAGGCATGATTTAATTGGAGATCTTCAGATTTATAATAGATGCTTATTTTTTTGCCAGTGTTTTGTCCAGAGCATTTGCGAATTTTTGTCTGTCACTCTGGCTTATTGCTGCAGGCCCTCCTGTCTCGATTCCGCTTGCTCTTAATGTATCCATAAAATCCCTCATATTAAGGCGCTGTTTAATATTATCGGATGTGTACAATTCGCCTCGCGGATTCAGAGCTATTCCTTTTTTTTCAATAACCTCAGATGCCAAGGGAATATCTGCGGTAATAACCAGATCACCACAATCTACTCTTTTTACAATTTCATTATCGGCAACATCAAAACCATGTTCAACCTGAAGAAACCTGACAAATTTTGAAGGAGGAACTCTCATGGAATGGTTTGCTACAAGAGTTGTTTCTGTCTTGGTTCTTTCTGCTGCTCTAAAGATAATTTCTTTTATTACAACCGGACACGCATCTGCGTCTACCCAAATTTTCATTATTGTTATACCCTTTTCTGCACTTTATCTTTTTTACCAATTATTATTCAGATATTTTCTTACAGGATTCTCTATAAGGAAGAAAGAGAGCATTCCTGCGGCTATGCTTAGCAGTAGTGAGAGTATACCAAACCAGATTGAACCGCTATTGCCTTTTGTTAGATAGTGGTAAAAAGGTTGTTGCCACAGGTATATTGAAAAAGACCACAAACCGAACAGGCGTAGCGGAGTAAAAGAGAGGGCTTTTTTTATCGAGTCAGGAATAAGATCAAGATGGTTTACTGTAAAAGCAAATAGAAAAGGGGTGAATAGCCATGAGGTAAACCAAGGAGCTTTCTGATGGTAACAAAATATAGCAGCTAAAAAAGTGAGAATAGGCAGCCACTTGGGGATAAGGTGCTTTATATTATCTTTTACTAAAAAATATCCGGCAGATAGCAGAATATGGCTGGCAGCTACTTCTGTTCTTAGCTGAAAATTACTTATGCCGTGCTTGGGGATTTTAATGTAAAGGTAGTGTATTGCTATGGCGGTTATGCCAAGCATAATAAGAAGGATACCCTCTTTTTTTCTGATAAAGGCAAACAGAGTTAAAAGGCTAAGAAAAATATAGCAGTGTTCTTCAATATTCAGTGACCAGAGATGTCCGGTTGGTATTCCTGTATTCCATATATCCGGAGTTGTTGGCAGATAAGTGCGTAAAAAAGACAAAGTATAAAACAGGTTTCCGTGTTCTTCAGAAAGGTTGGCTAAATAACTTACAAGATAAACAGAGCAGACATATATAATAAATATCGGCGCAATACGGCTGATTCTTCTTTTATAAAAAGTTTTTAGTGAAACTCTTTTGATAAAAAGAATATTGGCCATTAACATGCCGGAAAGAACAAAGAAAATATCAACCCCCATCCTGCCGAAATCGAAGGCTTTTAAAGATAGAAAATGGCTTATTAGTACAAAGAGTATTGCTATTCCACGCCATCCATCAAGATATTCAATTCTGTTTAGTTCAGAGTTTCCGTGTTCACCGGATATATTTAATAGCAGTTTAAACATGTGACTGTTGGTTTGTTCCAATATTTAAGTGGTTACATCATATAAAAATAAAGCCCGGCATGATAGCCGGGCTTAAAAATATACAAGAGGTAATTTTACTGACAAATTAAAATGCCATTTTCCTCCATTTCAACTATTGCATTGTTGCTATTCCCTTCTGAATGATCTTCTAAACTATGAAAACCGTTGGCTACATACTCCATGTGACATTGTGGATCATCTGTCTCTACAAGAATAAAAGCCTCAATTTCAACGGTTTCAGTAGCAGCAATATCTAACTCGAATTTACTGCAGCCGTCATCGGTGCAAATTATATCTGTATCATCAGTAATATTTTCACCATCGGCATTATAAATATTCCAATCTATTCTGAAAATATCATCTGTATATACAGGGTTCTCTTCGGTATCTGTAAGTATGATCTTTAATTGTGGTGTTAAGGATTGGCTCTCATGTACGGACTGGGTTGTATAAGACTTTTCTGCAATAGTGTCGTCGTTATCTGCAGATGAAGTGCCGGAGGTGCCACCACCGCCACAGGCGACATTAAGTATTGATAGAATAGAGATTGTTGCAACTATTAGTGTGTTTTTGATCATTTGCGGCAATCCTTTTTTTGACTGATAAATTATTATGAATTGTGATACAGGTTTTTTGATTAATTATTATTCTATTTAAGTATTTTCTAATAGTAGCATTAACTGTGATAGCTGTCACTGTTTTTATGGAAAAAGATCACAAATAATATCTGTTTTCATAAAATATTTTGATTAAGTTTGCAATTACAGCTTTATATGCGCTCTTATTCTTTAGTAGAATCCGACTTTCCCTTAAATCTAATATTAGGAGCTGTAAAACTGTGGATAGTACCCCTGTAACTTGCGCGGTTGGTGATCTTGGTTCAAATACTTTTCATTTGATGATAGCTACGGTAAGTGGCCCACGAATAAATATTATCGACAGAATCAGAGAACCGGTAAGACTTGCCGCCGGTTTTGATGAATATGGAGCATTGAATGAGGAGGCGCAGGAGAGAGCATTCCGCTGTATGGAGCTTTTTGGTCAGCGTTTAAAGGGGTTTCCTCCGGAACATGTGTTAATGGTTGGCACAAACGCTTTGAGAAAAGCGGTTAATTCGCGTGAGTTTATAGAAAACGCATCATCTATTCTTGGTTATGAGATTGAGGTTGTTTCCGGATATGAAGAGGCGAGGCTGGTATTTGCTGGTATTGCGCGCAATATAGAGCCGGATAATCGCAAAAGATTGATTATAGATATTGGTGGCGGAAGCACCGAGTTTGCAATTGGGCGTCGCTTTGAACCGTTTCTGGTAGAAAGTATTGATGTGGGGTGTTTAAGTACTAAAGTTAACTGTTTTGCCGATGGAAAGGTTACGGAAAGGCGGATGCACGATGCGATTATTGCCGCAGGTCTTAAATTGCAACCTATATTATCCAGATTAAAAGGTTGTGGTTGGTCAAGTGCGTTTGGGTCATCAGGTTCAGTTAAGTCGATTGCACAGGTTGTATATGCAAATGGTTGGTGTGATGAAGGAATATCATACGAATCACTTAAAATATTAAAGGCTCAGCTTATAAGAGATGGCGTATTCAAGGCTGAATTTTTCCCCGATATCAGCAGTGATCGGGCGGATGTGTTTCCCGGTGGCGTTGCTGTTTTATTTGCTATTATGAAGAATCTGGATATTGACCATGTTTATATTTCAGATGGCGGCATTCGAGAAGGAATGTTGCTTGATCTGTCCGGCAGGATTGACCATAAAGACGTTCGTGATACTTCTGTTTCCGTGTTTGCCAATAGTTATGGTGTGGATCGTGATCAGGCCGACAGGGTATTTGCAAAGGCTGAATTTTTGTACAGAAATGTAAAAGATAACTGGGGGTTGGATGAACAGATTTGTCATGATCTGTTGCGTTGGAGTGCAGATGTGCATGAGGTGGGATTGAGTATATCTCATGGTCGTTACCACAAACACAGTGCCTATCTTGTCAGGCATAGCAATTTGGCCGGATTTTCCAGAGAGATACAGATGTTGCTGGGTTTTATCGTGCGTTGTCATCGCAAATCATTTTCAGAAAAATCACATGAGAAACTGCCGCTTGATTTCAGGGATAGAGCAGTGAGGTTGTGTGTAATATTGCGTCTGGCAGTGATTCTCTGTCGCTCCAGAAATGATGTCGATAAGGGCAAACTAAAGGTGGAAAGTGGAGAAAACAGGATTAAAATCTGTTTTCCGGGCGGGTGGTTGCAGGATAATCCGCTGACGGAAGCAGACTTGTTGCTTGAAGTTGACTACTTGCAGCAGATTGGTTGGCAGTTGATTTTTGAGTAACCGTTAGAAAAATAGAAAGCGGTAGTTCAGGGTTGCTGACTACCGCT
>QZLD01000076.1 GCA_004796385.1 Gammaproteobacteria bacterium
TAATAACCGAAGGCGACAGAACATCACTAATATATTATTGGTTCCAGCAACGTGGTCGCTCTATCACCAATGAATATATGGTTAAGTGGTGGCTGTTTACCGATGCCTTAACCAAAAACCGCTCCGATGGTTCGCTGGTAAGGCTTACAACACTGGTGCCTCCCGGATCAACTCCCGAAGATATGGATAAGGTTTTAACAGAATTTGCCGGAGAGATTGCCGGCACCCTGGGAGATTATATTCCTAACTAGCGGCATATAAATAACAACCATTAGAAACTACCCGGAGCACATAACACAATGCTACTCTTCCCAAGCTTTATTATGGCGATGTTTATCAGCATGGTGCTGATTTCGCCGCTTATAAAGTTTGCCCCGAAGATAGGACTTGTTGATATCCCCGATGCCCGCAAGGTTCACAAAAATGTAATCCCCAGAGTGGGGGGGATTGCCATGGTAATCGCAGCTATCATACCTGCGTTTATCTGGCTGCCGTTTAACAGCAGGTTTTTATCTTTTCTTGTCTCTGTGATCATTATCTTTACTTTCGGTGTTTGGGACGACCGCTCCAACCTCAACTATAAAATCAAGTTTTTTGGTCAGATTGTCGCCACCGTAATTATTGTAATAATAGGAGATGTGCAGATCAGGCAGCTACCGTTTTGCGGCCTTGAACCTGTAAGTGAATGGATATCCGTTCCCCTGACCATATTTGTGATACTGGGCATTACCAACGCTATGAATCTGGTTGACGGCCTCGATGGACTTGCTGGCGGCACTACCCTGATAAGCTTCGGTGCAATCGGGCTATTGGGGTATGTAACCACAATTGGTGAAAATATAGGCACACCATACATCACCCTTATTGCCATATCGATAATGGGCAGTATTCTGGGTTTTCTCCGTTTTAATACCCATCCGGCACGCATTTTTATGGGTGATACCGGCAGTCAGTTCCTCGGCTTTACCATTGGCAGCCTCGCCATAATGATTACCCAGCAAAACGATCTGCCCTATAATCCGGGAATACCTTTAATCCTCCTTTGCTGGCCGATATTCGATACCTTAATGGTAATGTCCATCAGAATTGCTCAGGGCAAATCTCCATTTGTTGCAGATAAAAACCATATTCACCACCGCCTTTTAGCAATAGGCCTTGACCATTACGAGGTTGTCTTTGTTATCTATTTTGTGCAGGCTTGTCTGGCGGTAGTTGCATTTTGTATGAGGAACTTTTCCGATCTTCATGTAATGGCAACATACATAGCCATTAATCTATGCGCTGTAGCATTTATCTTCTGGGCAGATAAGAATCGCGGACGTTTTGCTATTTGTGATGAAAAAACCGGCCTCAAGCGAAAATCGGGTAAAAATCGTCTGGGCAGATACATTCAGATAGCCATCAAAAAAGGTCTGCCGGCAGATGTTGCCTTTTATGTTTCACTGCTCTCATTTCCGGCAGCCTATCTATTTGCCATCATAATTATCAGAGATGGACTGGAGAAAGATATTGCCGTACAGATAGGACTGGTGTCAGCAGTAGTGGCAGTCATTATGCTGCTTACCGGGTATATCTGCCGTAAAGAACCGATAAAACTACCTGAAAGGATTGGCGCATATCTGATTGCCGCCCTTATTGTTTACACAATCAACGAATTGCCTGAGCAATACAAAGGTATAGCGCCTGTAATTAATATCTTTTTTGTAGTTCTGGCAATCACAGTCGTTATAGGCTTCCGGTTCAGCAGAGACTACCGTTTCAAGATCACAACCCTCGATTTTCTGGTTATATTTTCCGTAATCATGCTCAATATTACCCCCATTATCCCGGCAAAACACTCTCTCTTTGGCCTTCACCTGGTTTTGTTCTTCTACGCACTTGAATACCTGATCTCCTCAATCAACAAACACACAAATATATACCGCATCAGCTCAGTTACAATGCTGGCGCTGTTTTCCCTGCGCTGTTTTTACATGTAAGCAGATCGCACTACATAATATAAGACATTTGTTATACGACTGTAATTTTCCTGTAGCATTTCTGTGACAAACTTGCGCTCAATCTAGAAAGCGCCGATTAATCAGCGCTCAGACAAGAAATGTACAACTCCCCTATATGAGCTAACACTATGAACAATATATTGAAAAAGATCATCCTGGCTGTCTCTATCATTACACTTACTGCCTGTGGTGGCAGCGAGGATAGAAAGAAAAAATACATTGATCAGGGCATATCCAAGTTTGAAGCCAAAAATTACGACAAAGCGAGAATCAGCTTTAAGAATGCTTTGCAGATTGACCCCAAAGATGCCAAAGGGCGTTTCTGGCTGGGCAAAACCATGGAGAAGTTGCAGGAGTGGCGTAAGGCGGCTGGTTTTTACAAAGCCACTTTGGAAATAGACCCGAATCACCACGAAGCCATGGTAAAACTTGGCAGAATCATGTTGATGGCAAGAGATGACAAAGCTGCTTTGGAGAAGGCTGAAAAGCTTCTGGCAAAGAACCCCAAGGATGCCGATGGACTCATGCTGCGTGCAGGTGTTCACGCCATTAGGGGTGATACCACTAATACCCTTAAAGATGCTGAAGAGTCCAACAGGCTAAAGCCAAATCAGGTAGATACAATTGTCCTGCTGGCTTCTACCTACAACAAACTCGGCAACACTAAAAAGGCGTTAGAAACACTTGATGGCGGGATTAAGGCCAATAAGGACAATATCAGTCTGCATATGCTCAAGGCCAATGTCTATATTCAGAAAGGGGATAAAAAGGCTGCACTGGAATCTTTCAGAGAGATGGTAAAGCTGGAACCGGAGAAGCTGGGGCACAGAATAAATCTGGTAAATCTTCTGCTGATCTTCAAAGAAAATGATCAGGCAAAAGCTGTAATGCAGGAAGCGATAACCAAAATGCCTAAGGATATTGAGGCAAAGATCGCCATGGTTGATTTTCTGCAAAAACTGGAGGGAGCTGACTCAGCCAGGGATGAACTGAACAAAATGATAACAGCCAATCCTGGCGAAGCAAAACTGCAATTCAGATTGGCAAAACTTTATATTAAAAACAAGGATATTAAATCGGCAAAAGCAGTTTATAACAAAATTATAAGTAAAAACAAAGCTGCGCCTACAACCCTGAGCGCCCGCAACAAGCTGGCGTTACTTCTTGCCAGCGAAAAGAATATTGATGGCGCAATGAAACAGATCAACCTGGTACTTGAGGAGAACCCCAGGGACAACGACGCACTGATCCTGCGCGGCAATATCCATATATCGAAAAAGGATATTACCAGCGCCATTGCTGATTACCGCTCTGTTCTTCGCGACAAGCCGGACTCTGCCAAGGTTCTTACCCTCCTGGCCAAGGCACAGGTTCTTAATAATGAAATAGAATTGGCAAAACAGAACTACCAGCGTGCTCTCGAATCCGATCCGATGATTAAATCTGTATATCCCGAGCTGGCAAGACTACAAATCGCCACAAAAAATGTAGAGAGCGCCATTAAAACACTTGAAGCTGCTCTCATAGTTGATCAGAAACAACTTGCAGTTCTCGACTCCCTGACAAAGTTATATCTGCAGACCAAACAGATTGATCTTGCCAGGAACAGCGTCGAAAGACTTATATTTAACTTCCCTGAATCAGCACTGGGATACCACTACAGCGGTGTAATTGCCCTTGGTGAAAAACAGCCGGAGCAGGCAGAAGCAATGTTCAAAAAAGCGCTGTCAATCTCGCCAAATGCTATCGAGCCTCTTAATGGGCTTATTCGCAGCTATCTGAGCAGAAAACAGCATGATCTGGCTGTTGCCTGGCTCGATAGAGTTATTGAGAAAGCACCAAAACATACAGTTGCCCATAACCTTAAGGGTGAAGTACTTTTGAGTCAGAAGAAAATCAAGGAAGCAGCAGAAAGCTTTAAACAGGCGATCGCTACAAAAGATGACTGGTGGATTCCTTATCGCGGCCTTGCAGCAACTCATCTGGCAATGAAGGATGAAGCTAAGGCTCTTGCCACCTACAGGCAAGCACTGGAGAAAAACACGAAGGCTGTTGCTTTAAGAGCTGACATGGCATCTCTGCTGACAAAACAGGGCAAATTCGACAAGGCTATAGAAGAGTATGAAACCATTCTGACTCTGCAAAAAACACCGGTTAATGCCAATAATCTTGCCATGATGCTGGTAAGTCACCGCAACGATCAACAGAGCCTTGACCGTGCCTTTGAGCTGGTAAAGTTCTTTGAGAAGAGCCGTAGTCCGGCACTTTTGGATACTGCCGGCTGGATACATCTCAAGAAAAACAATACAGATAAGGCAATCACTCTTCTTGAGCAAGCGGTGGACATGGCCCCTCAGGCTGCGGTAATTCGTTACCATCTGGGCATGGCATATCTGAAAAAGAATCTGAAAGATATGGCGAAAACCAATCTGCAGAAATCTGTAGATGCAGGGGTTAAATTTGCCGGTCTTGAAGAGGCAAAGGATGCGCTCAAAAAACTTAATAACAATAGCTAAATAAAAGAAATAAACAACTCACTCTCTTCTAATGAGGAACCAACAATGAAACTAAACAGAATAATCGGATCAATTATTGCGGCAGCGCTGGCTATATGCAGCAGTGTTGCACTGGCAGAACCTGAAGTAATCATAAATGAGATCGGCTTTATAGGTACCGGACTGGACACAGCTACTGCCCGGTTTGAGCTAAGCAATAGCGGCAGGTACGAAATAGCCATAAAAGATATGTATAACGAGGAAGATGAAACCAACATCTATCTGCAACCATTTACACAGCTGAAATTCCTGCTGCTAAAAGATGGTCATAAATATATTGAATCAATGCAAAATGCAGGTAAAACCCTGCCTCTTGACCTGGAAAGTGGTACTTATCAGGTCTATATTGCCGGAAGTTCGGAGCAGACAAGCGAGAAGATCAGCCAATACTATTTCAGCATCACAGCTGAATCTGAAATCGCTAATAACTATCCTCAACCAACATATGAAAAAATTGGTTTTCTGCCGGAAGTGCAGAAGATTGAAGAGGTGGAAAATGGCTCAACAATACCTGTCGGCATTGAGGAAGATGGAGACTACAAGGTATATCTGACCAATTTTTCCTTCCCGAATAAACTATCCACACTGAAGCTTTTGATCGCCAATAACGACACACCTGAGTCATCAATTAAACTTAATGCTTCAGAACAGACACAGGATGTGAGCCCGATTTTCAGTGCAAAAGCCGGTCAGCTGCTAACTCTGGCAACTATTGCCATTGCAGATGATGCAGAAGGCAAGGGGCTTTACGGCATAAAATTAGTAAAAATGAGTGGAAACGTTGAACTTACAGTTCTGGAAGCTGCAATACCGGTTGGCACAGAAGATGGCGAAATAAATATTGATGCCTACACAACCTATAACGACACCTTTACTGTTGGCAACTCAACAACACAAACCCTGCACTTTTCCATGCTGAATGACCAGCTTGATGCAGCCAGAGGAATCTTCGCTTCATCTGTTGCAGAGGATGTAGGCGAAGAAGATACAGAAGGCGCGGAAGAAACTGAGGGCGAGCCGGAACCGGAAATAGAGACTCTTCCATACACCATTATGATTACCAACACTACAAATAATCAGGTTGTATTTAACCAAAATGCAACTACAGAAGAGACCGAACTTAACCTTGCATCCGGCACATATGCCATTGCGGTATTCTCTCAAATAATGCCTGGCTCAGATACCATCTTCGGAATCAGAATAACAGCCGGAGATAAGCATATCTATGATCATACATTGGCAATCGGCGGCGACTTTATCCTTTCGGAAAAACTTCCGCAAGTAAGCTCACAAAGCGAAATCACTATTGCCGATATGTGCGAAGGCAGACGTTTCGACGAGCTCGGAGCAGTAATTACTAACGGCACAGATATCATTGATTACATATCTGTAGACTATCCTGCGGCAGCGCCTAAATACTGCTCAACCCCGTACCGGAAGAGCCAAACCATAGAGACAGACCCGGCTCTGCAATATCAGGTTCACCTGCTCTCTGTTCTTCCGACACCTGCCAATGGAGAAGTTGCAAGGCCGGCAATGTACTACTTCAAAGCAGCAGATAAGCAGACTGGAGAAGAACTTCTTGAGTTAACAGGTGCTCTTCAGGGAGACTACTTTAATTCAGGGTACGAATTCGAGATTGCAACCGCAGGTAACGCAACAATAAAGCTTACAGACTATCAGTTCCCTGAGGAGTTTAACGAACTGAAAATTGTTGTAACCCACGGTACAGAAAAAGAGACAATCTACAGCTCTGACCCCGAAGGCACAACCTACACCTACACATCGGATAAACTACAGTCTGGCAAATATTACGCAACCATTATGGCAAATCTGCAGAGTGAAAATGACATTGGCACTTACGGAATCGTAGCTACATTTACTCCTGAAGCAGCGTCCCAAACTGAAGAAGGCTCACCTGAACCGACAACAGATGACGGCAACAATAGCGGCGGCGGTGGCAGCATACCTTTGAGCTTAATCATTACATTTATATCTTTGGTGATATTTGCAAGAAAAAGAACTTATAGATAATGTGGATAATTCAATAATTAGTTAGATCTGAAAAAGTGCTTTCGGCACTTTTTCAGTAATAACTGTTCTGCTAAGTTAAAGCAGAATCATTTGCGGAGGCAAAAAATCAGCTGGTATTTTTGGTGATAAATTAATGATCGGAATATTTTTATATGATGGCTCTGAAACTATGCCATTAGGCAGCAACATTCGGGGCGCTTTATCATCTGTGTGAGGAGAGTTATAGTTTCCCGCTGAAATTAAAAACCAGCGTCTATTTCCGAGCCGACCTGAGCTGGCATTCAGAAAACACCCCCATGCTGATTCCGGTATTGTTTTGTAATTGCAGTTTCATTCAATCTCTTTGCCAAAATACCGTTATAACAACTCCGATCTTTCAATAATAATTCGGCAGAAAATTCCCGAATTGTACGATTGAAATTTGAGAGGTTACAGCTCCGTTTACTCGACCAAAGCCGTTTATTTTAAACCTCGATTGCTTAACTTGATGTTTGTGATCACTTTAATTCGACTCACTAACACCATTTGTGGTTTAATTTCAAACACCACATGGCTATCGAGAGTTGTTATGCTGAAAAAGATTAAATATTCCGTACTTATATTATCTATATTGCTGCTTGTAAGCGGTTGTAACTCGTACCCGTCCAAATATGACATTATGTTTGCTATTGAAGGTGGGTTTGCCATACAAATGGAGCAGGCAAAAAAGGTTGGAAAAACTGTACCTGAGATCAAGATCAGAGAGATAGACAATATAAAATGCCAAAAGGCCCCTAGGGGAGGAATTTACAGTTGTAGTTTTACAATTGAAGTCGCAGTGAAAAATAATCATAAAGAAGAGATTACAAAAGATAATTTTGTTCTACCCTTTAAAAAGGTCGAAGGGTATTGGGAGCTTGTCAGGAAAATCGGTGTAACTTTATAACAAAAACCAAAGAGATTATGCTATTCTAAAACGGTTCCATAAA
>QZLD01000018.1 GCA_004796385.1 Gammaproteobacteria bacterium
AGGATATAAATTTCATGGCACGTTACGGGCGTGGTTTGATATGTCTTACCCTTACTCAGGAGCGTTGCAAACAGCTAAATTTATCTCTTATGGTTGGCGATAATGCAACCAAGCACGGCACTAACTTCACAGTCTCAATAGAAGCTGCAGAGGGCGTTACTACCGGTATTTCAGCAGAGGACAGAGCTAAAACAGTACTGGCAGCAGTAGCTTCGGATGCAACCGCCGAAGACATTGTGCAGCCGGGGCATATCTTTCCGTTAATGGCGCAGCCTGGTGGTGTTTTGACCAGAGCGGGACATACGGAAACCGGGTGCGATCTTGCCAGACTTGCAGGGCTTGAACCTGCCGCAGTGATCGTCGAGATTCTCAATGAAGACGGCACCATGGCAAGGCGAGATGATCTGATAAAATTCGCCAAAGAGCATGATTTAAAGATTGGCACTGTTGCCGATCTTATCGACTACAGAATTAAAAACGAAACCTCAATTGAAAGATTGGGGCAGTGTGAATTTCCCAGCGAATATGGCAATTTCCAGCTGATTACATATCAGGATAATATCGACAAGGCTATACATCTGGTTCTTATCAAAGGGCACATAAACAGGGATGAGCCGACTCTGGTAAGGGTGCATATGGAAAATCCCATCTGCGATGTGCTTCATGGTAAAAGAAAGGATGACGCTATGCCTTTGCACTGTGCTTTAAAGGCTATCTCCAAAGAAGAGAGTGGTGTGCTGATAATACTGAGAAAGAGGAATTACAGCGAAGAGTTGCTGCGTTCTATTCATGATTTTCAGTGCTCTGTTCCGTCATTAATTAATCATGACGGTAGCGATAGTGCCAAAATGAGAACTTTTGGCCTTGGAGCACAGATAATCTCTGATCTTGGTATAAGTAAACTAAGAGTTCTGGGGACGCCGAAGAAAATTCATGCGCTTTCTGGTTTCGGGTTGGAAATCTGCGGTTATTTAACACCGGAACGTGAAGATTCATAGAGATAAAATAGACAATTAACCAAAAGGTAAGAAGATGAATAATATCAAAGTAACTGAAGGTGATTTTTCTGTACAGGGGGCAAAATTTGCCATTATATCAGCCAGATTTAACAATTTTATTGTGGATAGACTGGTTGAAGGTGCAGTAGATACCCTTAAAAGGCATGGAGTATCTGAGAGTGAGATTGAGATCTTTAAAGTGCCGGGAGCATTTGAGTTACCGTTGGCAACAAAAAAGATTATAGCTACAGAGAAGTTTGACTCAGTTATTGCCCTTGGTGCTGTAATACGTGGCGCTACTCCACATTTTGATTTTGTTGCATCAGAATGTACAAAAGGTCTGGCTAATGTATCTATTGATGCAGATATTCCTGTTAGTTTTGGGGTGATTACTACCGATACAATTGAACAGGCAATTGAAAGAGCCGGAACCAAGGCTGGAAACAAAGGTGCAGAATCGGCAATGACTGCAATAGAAATGGTTAGTCTGTTTAGAAATCTGTAGAGAACAAAATGTCAAAAAGAAAATCATCCGGTAAGCATAGAAGCGGTGCACGCCAGAAGGCGTTACAGGCGCTATATCAGTGGGGAATGTCGCAAGAGAGTATTACATCTATTGAGCAGCAGTTTCTGGAAGAGCAGGATATGGCTGGTATAGATGTCGACTATTTTGGTGAGCTTTTAAAGCAGATCCCTAAGCAGTTAGAGGAGATCGACTCCCTTTTTACAGGTTTTCTCGACAGACCTCTGGAGCAGCTTGACCCTGTCGAAAAGGCAATTTTGAGAATTAGCTCTTACGAGCTTAGTCAGCGCATTGATGTGCCCTATAAGGCAGTAATAAATGAAGGGGTGCAATTGGCAAAAGACTTTGGAGCAGATGACAGCCATAAATATGTAAATGGTATTCTTGATAAGGTGGTTGAGAAAATTCCTCTAAGAGTCAAGGAGATCGGCAAAAGAACCAGAAAGCCAGCTGCTAAAACAAAAAAAGTTGTTGTGAAAAAGAAGAGGGCTAAAATCTCCGTAAAAGATAAAACCGAACAGACATAACCTATGGGGTCGCCTGAATTTGAGCTGATAGAGGGGGTTTTTGCCAATCTTACCGATGATGATTCAACAGTAATTACAGGCATTGGTGATGATGCGGCAGTAGTTTCTCTGCCCCATGGAGATAAAGAACTGGTTGTCTGTGTAGATACCCTTGTTGAAGGCGTGCATTTTCCTGCCGATGTACCGCCGCAAACTATCGGCTATAAATCGCTGGCTGTAAATATCAGCGATATAGCTGCGATGGGCGCAGTTCCAAAATGGGCAACTCTGGCTTTGACTATTCCTGAAAACAATCCTGTCTGGTTAAAGCAATTCAGTAGTGGATTTGCAGAAATTGCAAAAGAGTTCGGAATCTCTCTGATTGGCGGAGATACAACCAAAGGCAGGCTTACCATATCGGTACAGCTGACAGGTGTTGTTGATAAGGGGAGGGCAGTTCTTCGCAGTGAAGCAAAGCCTGGAGATATCGTTTTTGTTACGGGAAAGCTGGGCGAGGCAGCGATAGGACTGGATGCCTGGCAGAAAAAGATCAGCCTTAATCAGTCTGAATTTGAATATTTTACCGACAGGCTCAATAAGCCTTATCCCCAACAAAAAATCTCCCAGGAAATAAGGCAATATATAAACTCGGCAATAGATATCTCGGATGGTCTCAGCTCGGATTTGTCTCATATAGTTAAACATAGTAGTGCCAAAAAAGGCGTGCCCTTAGGTGCAAAATTATTTGCCGATAAAATCCCCCTGCCGAAAGTTTCCAGAAATTTATCATCAGATTATTTGTTGGGCAAGGCTCTGAATGGTGGAGACGACTATCAGCTCTGTTTTACAGCTGGTGTGGCTAATATCTCTAAGCTTCAGGCAGTTTCAGAGCAAACGGGAGTTGCAATTACAGCTATTGGAGAGATTACCAACTCTGGTCAAATAGTTTTAATTCAGGACGATAAAGAGATAAGCCTGATAGCTAAAGGCTATGATCATTTTTCGTTATAAATCTATAGCAGGGACGAGCTCAGAGAAGAATTGCCATCATAGTGATCAAAAATAATCTTCACAACCTCATCTGCATTGTCAGCAATCCTGAACAGATTGATATCGTCTTTATCAATCATTCCTTCGGAAACAAGGTTCTCTTTAAACCAATCTATCAGACCACTCCAAAACTGAGAAACAACAAGAACAATAGGCACCTTTTTCTCTTTTTGGGTTTGCACAAGGGTTAGTATTTCTGCCAGCTCATCCAGAGTTCCGAATCCACCCGGCATAACAACGTAGGCAGAGGCATATTTAACAAACATAACTTTGCGGGAGAAGAAATGCCTGAAGTTTAGGGAAATATCCTGATATGAATTGCCGGATTGCTCATGCGGTAGCTGAATATTCAGACCTATGGATAGCGATTTCTCATCATAAGCGCCTTTGTTGGCAGCTTCCATAAGTCCCGGGCCGCCACCACTTACAATGGCAAAGCCGGAAGCAGAGAGTTTATTTGCGATTTCCTCTGTCAGTTTGTAGTAACGGTGATCTTTATCTATTCTGGCTGAGCCGAATATTGTTACAGAAGGAGATATCTTCGAGAGTCTTTCAAAGCCTTCAACAAATTCAGCCATTATCTGGAAAACCTTCCACGATTCAACTGCCAATTCGCTTGTATCAATATTGGGGATCTTGTCTTTTTGAGTCATAGTATTCTTTTATCTCAATGTAAGAAAACGCAGGTTGATATATAGGGAAACGCTGTTTGTAATATGCTACAATACGCCCGATTTTTTAACCATACAATAGAATTTTAATTTGCAGGTGATATTCAATGACAAAAAAGTATGATGTTGCAGTGGTAGGTGCTACCGGCGCTGTTGGCGAAACAATGTTATCAATACTGGAGCAGAGGGGGTTCCCTGTCGGGAATATTTATCCTTTGGCAAGTAGTCGCTCAGCTGGCAAAAAAATCCAGTTCAATGGTAAAAGTGCTGTTGTTGAAGATCTTGCAGAGTTTGATTTTTCTAAGGCGCAGATAGGCCTTTTTTCGGCGGGTGGATCAATATCCGAAGAGTACGCGCCAAAAGCAGCAGAAGCTGGCTGTGTGGTTATAGATAATACCTCACATTTCAGATATGAAGACGATATTCCTCTGGTAGTGCCTGAAGTAAATCCCCATGCAATAGCAGATTATAAAAACCGGGGCATAATTGCCAACCCTAACTGTTCAACAATTCAGATGCTTGTAGCCTTAAAACCAATTTATGATGCTGTGGGAATTGAAAGGATTAATGTCGCAACATATCAGGCGGTTTCAGGCTCAGGCAAGATAGCGATTGACGAACTAGCAAAACAGACAGCTGACTTGTTGAATGCAAGAGAGATAAAATGCGAAGCATATCCAAAACAGATCGCCTTTAATGCACTGCCTCATATCGATGTGTTTCTTGAAAATGGATACACGAAAGAAGAGATGAAAATGGTATGGGAAACGCAGAAGATCTTTGGCGACAGCTCTATTAAAGTAAATCCGACAGCGGTGAGAATTCCTGTGTTTTTCGGTCACTCCGAGGCGGTACATATCGAAACCAAAGATAAGATTACAGCAGCGCAGGCGCAGGAATTGCTTAAAAATGCCGACGGGATTACTCTTCTGGATGAAAGAGCTGATGGAGGTTATCCAACAGCAATAACTGAAGCTGCCGGTAATGATGATGTTTATGTCGGCAGAGTCAGAGAAGATATCTCTATAGAAAAGGGGCTAAATCTTTGGGTTGTTGCTGACAATGTTCGTAAAGGTGCTGCTTTGAACAGTGTGCAGATTGCAGAAAAACTGATAGAGGACTACCTGAAATAGGCTTTAATTATTCAGTATGGTTGTTGTTTAAGAAAAAATATTGACTAAAAAGCAATTGGCAGTTGAAAAAAGTTTAATATTCTTAGAGTATAGGCTTCATGGCGGATTAATTGATGATCTCATAGTAGGTTTTTTCTTGGTTCGCCTATTGTCAAAAGGTTTGACATAGAAAAATAGAACGCTTGTATAATGTCGAGTGTATCTAAATAATTAAAAAATAATACGGAACATTACTGGAAAAACCGCTTTTTACGGGTATTTTCATTGTTTTTGGCTATTATTAAAATAACAAGAGGTCTTCCGGATAGAAGATCAATAATAAATTTAGCTGTGTAGAAAAAATATCAAAGGGAGTACCATGCGACGACTATCTGCTGTCTGGTTAGCTTCATTGCTTATCCTGCTACCATCTGTAGCATCCGGCCTGGGGTTAGGGCGAATAAAACTCAAGTCTGCTCTTAATCAACCCCTCAATGCAACTATTCCACTAATGTCTGTAAAACAAGAAGATCTTGAAACACTCAAGGTAAAATTGGCAGATCCCAATGCCTTCGAAAAGGTTGGAATAGAGAGATCACTCCTGTTAACACAGATTAAATTTACCATTCAGTCATCTGGTAAAAGAAATTATGTTGTTCTTAAAACAAGAGGCGCTGTTACAGAGCCATTTCTGAATTTTCTGGTTGAAGTTAACTGGGCAAGAGGAAAAATGCTCAGAGAATACACAGTACTATTAGATCCTCCAGTAGTTGCCAGCAAATATAACAAAGTAAAATCTGTCTCGAAGCCAAAAATAAGATCTACGACATCAAGTAAGCCTTCTGCAAAAAGTTCTTCTAAAAGAAATCAGAGTAGTGGTGGTTATGGAAAAGGTAAAGTAAGATCTTTGGGTAAGAGTTCCAGTGGCGGAAATGCCCGAAGCACATCAAAGGGATATAGTGGTAGCTCTTATAGAGTTAAAAGAGGGCAGACTCTATATAGTATTGCCAAGAAGGTAAGGCCTGACAAAAGCAATAGCGTAGAGCAGGTTATGATGGCAATTTATAGAAATAATCCGGAAGCCTTTAATAAAAATAATATAAATACCTTGAAAGCAGGCAAAATTCTTAAATTGCCTAAAAAAGATGAAGTTGAAAAACTAAGCAAGCGAGATGCAAGGAGCCAGGTCAGGGATCATGCAGCAGCTTGGAAGCAAGGTTTATCAGCCCCAGCTTCAGGTGGAAGGTCTGAGCAAATTGCCAAGTCTGCAGGAACTGTGAAAAACAGTGGCAAGAAAGATAAAAAATTCAGAATATATGCTACAGAAGAAGATTTGAAAGGAGTTAAAAGCGTTCAGGAATCAACGACAGCAAAATCTTCGGGTAATAAAGAGATTGATGATTTAAGAAACAAAATCAAACTATTGCAGGAAAAATCTGAAGCAGATAAAGCTGAAAAAGAAAAACTTCAAGGACAGGTTAATGATCTTGAAAAAGAGATGAAATCACTTGAAAGACTTCTTGTACTTAAAGATAAAGAGCTTGCGAGATTGCAGAAAGGTTCTGTTGCGACGGAAGAAGAAAAAGTAGAAGTTGAAGCAGTAAAAGTTGATCAGGAAGGGAGTAAGGAAGATAAGCCTGAAGAAGCTTCTGAAACTAAAAAAGCGGATATGGCTCCGGAAAAGACAGAACCAAAGATTGAAGAAAAACAATCTAATAAAGAAGAGCCGAAAGAAAAACTTCAAGAGATCCAAATGCCTGAAAGACCTAAAGTGGCATCAGAGAAAAGCATGTTTGATGATCCTAAGATCTGGGCTATAGCTGCTGGTGTAGTTGCATTTATACTGATAATTATCTGGATAATATTGCGAGCAATATTCCGTAGAAAAGAGGATGAATACGATAGTGGTGAACGAGCTACAACGGTAATAACTTCTGTTGAGCCTGAATCTGTAAGAGATGCTGAAATTCCAGCCGATGAAGATGATTTTACAGATGATAATGACCTGTTTGTAGATATAGATTCCGACGAGCTTGGGTTGGGGGGTGATTTAGAAAATGATGAGCCGGATAGTGATCCGTATGCTGAAATTGATATATATCTTTCATACAGCAAATATGAAAGTGCTATTAATGTAGCTAAGGGATTACTTGATTCAGATCCTTCCGATCAGAAGGTTCGTTTTAAACTTTTGGAAATTTACGCTCAATCAGGAGAATCTGCACAATTTGAGAATGAAGCTGCAGTGTTTTTCAGTAATGATGCTGGTGGTAGTGAAGAATGGGAAAAAATTAAAAGTATGGGGCAGAAGTTATGTCCTGACAGCGATTTATTTTCTGATTCGGGTTCAGCGGTTGCAGAACAAGCTGAACAAGTTATAGATGACGAGATAGACTTTGGTGATCTGACTGATGAAATTGAGCAGGCTGATGATGAAAATGAAATGGAAGAGTCGTTTGATATGGAGTTGTCTGATGATGACCTTTCATTTGATCTTGAAGAAAATGATTCGGAAGTTGCTGAAGCAATTGAAGAGCAGGACGGAACGTCTATTTCTACCGAAGAGGCTGAAGAAGACAGTAATTTGATTGACTTTGCTCTTGATGATGCCGAGGTTGCTGCGGACTCTTTTGATGATCTTACCGAGGAAATAGATAGTCTTGAATTTGATATAGATGATGATAGTAACGAAGAAACAGTAGAACAACCAACAAGAACTCTTGATTTAAGTGCTCTTGAGGAAAATGCAGCCTCTAATGCTGATTCATCAGAACTCGATGATTTTGAAATAGATCTTGATCTGACGAAAGATGAAGGAGAATTGTCTGACGATCCTGTTTTACAGGAGAGTGTAAAGAGCGAAGAAGAGTTTTCTTTAGATGATGAACTGGATGACTTTGATGTTGATTTCGATGAAGGGAATGAACTATTTAGTATTTCTGATGAAGATGATGATTTTGAGGAAGATATGGAAAGCGAGGATGAAATTGGAACAAAACTTGATTTGGCCAAAGCATATGTTGATATGGGGGATTCAGAAGGGGCTAGGGAGATTCTTCAGGAAGTAATAAATGAAGGAAACGATGAGCAGAAAAAGCAGGCAAATGAATTGCTTGCTAAGATTTCCTGATTAATATCAAAGTTTCATTAGTTATAACTAAAACGGGCCGCATTTATGTGGCCCGTTTGGGTTATTTTGTTATTTTATTGCTGTAATGCACCGAAAACTTGTAAAGCATTAAACTGTGTCTTTATTTGATAGGCTAAGTTTGGTTCAGGGGGAGACATTCTAATTTCATAGGTATACAATAGCCGCTCAGCTTCATAAGTCGGCAGCAATTTTCCAATAGTAAGTTCTTTTGCATTGGATGCTGTTTTTTAAAAATTATCAAAGAGAGAGAAGTTATGAGTAAAGTAAGTATTATTGGTGCATACAATACCCAGTTTGGCGCATTTATTAAAAGAGACAGAGAGACAAAAGAGATTACCGATCTTAAATCTTACTACGACCTGTTGATTGAAGCTGGTCGCGGAGCCATTGAAGATGCTGGTCTTGAAGCAAAAGATATTGATGCGGTTTATGTTGGCTCTTGCTCTCCTTCAATGTTTGCAAACCAAGAGCATGTTGCTCCTTTAGGTGTATTGATTGACCCTGCTTTACGTCTTAAGCCAATGACTCGTACAGAGTGTGCTTGTGCATCTTCAACAGTTGCTCTTTACGATGCAGCTTATATGGTTGAGGCTGGCAGAGCGAAGAATGTTTTGGTAATTGGTGTTGAAAAAATGAATCTTCTTGATACCAAAGGTGTTACTCATGCTCTTGCTTGCAGTTCTTACTATCCTGAAGAAGGCGCAAAAGGTATGACTTTCCCGGGTCTATTTGCCGAGCTTGCTAAAGAATACAGCGCATACTACGGTATTGATGGTGAAGAATTACGCAAAATGCTGGCCTCAGTATCTGCTCTATGTTACTCAAATGGTATTGAAAACCCACTGGCGCACTTTGGTCCTGGCGGACTTACAGAAAAGCTTGGCATTACTACTTCTGATGCAATTCTTGCTATGCCGGATGAAGGTAAAGGAGCTAATATGATGATTGCCGAGCCTCTAAGACTACATGACTGCTCACTGGTTTCTGATGGTGCTGCAGCTCTGGTAATTACTGCTTCTGATAATGTTCCTTCAGATGCCAAGGCAGTTGAAATTGCCGGCATTGGTCAATCTGCTGAATATCTGCCACTGAGTAAGCGTGATAAGAAGTATATGCTGGAAGCTGGTAAAGATGCAGTTGCAAAATCATATGCGGAAGCAGGTATTACTTCTGAAGATATTGACTTTGCTGAGGTTCATGACTGCTTCACTATTAACCAACTTCTAACCACAGAAGCTCTTGGTTTTGCTGAAGACGGAAAAGCCGGTTACGATTACATGGCAGGCCGATTTACTAAAGATGATGACAAAGTATCTGTTAACCTTTCAGGTGGTCTTAAAGCTAAAGGTCATCCTGTTGGTGCTACTGGTGCTTCAATGCACGCTCTTGCATACAAGCAGCTTGTTGGAGAGCCTATTGGTGCTACAACAACTAAAGGACAACCTGAAGTTGGTGTTACCTTTAATGTTGGTGGTTCAGCTGTAACAAACTGTGTTACTGTTCTTAAGAGAACCAAGTAATATAGCTGTTTGATACATGTTTGTTATTGTGTCAGATATTAGAACTGTTGGCTGAGTATTTTTCTCAGTCAGCAGCTTCTTGGTTTAGAGTAGTTGTTCTGTATTTATTACAATAATAAAGTGATTAAGAATTTTTTGATGTGTCTGAAGTTTTCCTGTTATGGAAAAACTATTTAAATGTGCTATATTTTTTTATCAATAGATTGTCTGATTGTTAATTTTCTTATTTTTCAGGTGCTTGTGTTTTTTAAGGTGTTTTTAGTAAATGATTATCGAAAATTTTAAAAAAATATTGCTTTTTTTTATGGTTCTCTTTTTTGGGGGGTGTGTCACTGTTCCTGTTCAGGAGATGAGCGATGCCAGACAAACTATAGCTTCAGCTTATGAAGTTAAAGCAGATAAATATGCTTCAGAAGCCTTAACAGAGGCTGAGGTTCTCTTAAATAAGGCATCATTAAATATTGATGAAGGAGAATATGAAGAAGCTAAGCGTCATGCTATAGATGCCAGAGAAAGGGCTGCGGCAGCAAGAGATATCGCAATATACAAAAGAAAAGCAGAAAAAACCTCTGATTAGCGTATATACTCTTTTAAAGAGATATATCTAATTAGCCAATAAATAAAGCCAAAGGACATTGCAGGAATGCAAGTAAATCCATGGATAAAGAGAAAAGGTCTCACCATAAAAAGGTTTGCAATATACCTTTTTGGACGTTTTAAAGAGAATAAGCTTAATCAGCGTGCAGCAATTCTTTCTTATACAACATTACTTTCTTTAGTGCCTTTTCTGGCGGTTTGTTTTTCTTTGATTACGGCTTTTCCTGTTTTTAAAAGTCTTGAAGGTGATATAAAGGCACTTATTATTAATAATCTGGTTGCTACATCAAGAGACGTAGTGCAGCAGTATATTGAAACTTTTGTGAATAAAGCATCCAATCTTACCGTTCTTGGTATTTGTGGTGTTATTGTTACAGCGTTGCTAATGATGTCATCTGTAGATTCAGCTATGAACAGGATTTGGCGGGTAAAAGCAACACGCCATAAGGTTTATGAATTTGTTATATATTGGGCTGTTTTAACATTAGGCCCTTTATTGATCGGGGTTAGCTTTGTAGTAACTTCATATGTTTTTGGCTTTTTGTCTGATGATGCCATGATAGAGGGCAAGAATTACCTGATAAGAGCTGTTCCATTTATATTTGAAATGACGGCATTTGCTCTAATGTATATCGTGTTGCCAAATAGAAGAGTTAAAATCAGACACGCTTTAACTGGAGCTGCTTTAGCGGCGGCACTGTTTGAAGTGGCTAAAAAATTGTTTGCATATTTTGTTGCAAATTTCACTACTTATCAGGCAATTTATGGGGCAATGGCGGCAATACCTGTGTTTTTACTGTGGATATACTTATCATGGATTATAGTGCTTTTTGGTGCTGAATTTGCCCATGCTCTTGGTAGTTTCAGAGATGGTGTTTCAGGAAGGCTTTCTGATCCATCTATGATATTTGTATTGGCGATAAGAATTATCGGTCATTTGTGGCGTTCTCAAAGAAACGGTAAAGGACTGAATAGGGGGCAATTGCTGGTTCTTGAGCCATCAATTGATGAGAGAGCATTGGTAAATGTAACCAGGCTTTTATCTGATGCAGATGTAATTACTCAGGATAAGGTAGGGAATTGGGTTATTACCAGAGATATATCCAATTTTACAGTGTATGACTTATATGGTTCATCAGTCTATCCATTACCTTCGGTGGATGATAAGTGGATGGGAAGAGATGACCTGAATAAACAGATCGCGTTAATGATTCAGGGGGTAGGAAAGAATATTGAAAAAAATCTTTCAGTGCCTGTTAAGGAGCTTTTTCTTGCTTGTGATAAGAATAATTAAATCAAAATCTTTTAGCATGTATTAAGTATTGTTTTAGCTGCATCGCCACTTATCTCCTTTGCCAATCTGGGGACGAGATATCCAGGTAAATTTTCATGTAACTCTTTCCATATTTTTTTTGCCTGCACATCGCTAATAAAAAAACCATGAGTGCCTTTAGCTTTATCAAGTGTATGTAGATAATAAGGAATAATTTTATGGGTTATGAGTTTTTTGGATAATTGGGAGAGAGTTTGACTGTTATCATTTACCCCTTTCAATAAAACTGATTGATTTAAAATGGTAAAGTCACAATTAATTAATTTTTGTGAAATATTGCCGAGTGCTTTATCAATTTCATTCGGATGATTGATATGGCTTACAAAAATCTTTATTAGATTTATTTTGTCAAGTTTATGCAAAAGATCATCTGTAAATCTCTGAGGGAGGGTTGATAGAGTACGGCTGTGAATTCTAATTGTGTCAACAGAGCCGATATTTTCTATTTTATTGATTAGATTTAATAGAGAGGAATCATCCAGTAGCATAGGATCTCCACCGCTTAGAATAACCTCTTTAATACTTTCTTTGTCGATATATTGCAGCGCATCATCAAAATCGGATAATTTTTCTTCTTGTTTTCTCAGGCTATTGCGACGAAAGCAAAAGCGGCAGTTTATTGAGCAGATATTTGTTGTATTTATTAAAGCACGATCATTATATTTATGAATAATATTTTTTACCTTGATAGCGTTGATGTCGCCAACAGGATCATTTATAAAGCCATGAAAGCTTTTATGCTCTTCTGTTGTTGGTAAAACCTGTAAAAGAAGAGGGTCTGAAAGGGTTTCTTTTTCTATCTTTGATGCAAAATGTGGTGTAACAAATACGGGGTAGTCCGATATTACTTCGGATATAACTCTCTTTTGGTCAATCCCTATTCTAATTTTGTTACATAATTCAGGTAATGAGCGAATAGCTTGTTTAAGTTCTGTTTGCCAGTTTTTTTCGGGGGTAAATATTTCATTTTTATGGTTATTGTACATGAAAAAAACCTGAAACTGATTTAGAATGTGCAGCCTGTTTCGAATGAAGCTGCGAATTTTATCATAAAGAGAGGAATAAATGGCTACTTACAGTACAAATGAATTTAAATCGGGTCTTAAACTATTAATTGATGGAGACCCATACACCATAGTTGAAAACGAATTTGTAAAGCCCGGAAAAGGACAAGCGTTTAACCGTGTAAAGATTCGTAATTTGAAAACCGGCAGGGTTATTGATAAGACCTATAAGTCTGGTGAATCTGTTGAAGCAGCTGATGTAATGGACGTAGATTTGCAGTACCTTTATTGCGATGGTGAATTCTGGCACTTTATGGATGAGAAGACATTTGAACAGGTTGCTGCCGATGAGTCTGCTGTTGGAGATGCAAAACTCTATCTCAAAGAACAGGATGTTTGCGAAGTAACATTATGGAATGGGGCTCCAATATCTGTAACACCTCCTAACTTTGTGACTCTTGCCGTTACAGATACCGATCCGGGTTTGCGTGGAGATACCGCGACAGGTGGTCTTAAGCCAGCCACATTAGAAACCGGAGCGGTTGTTAAGGTGCCTCTGTTTATTGAGATTGGCGAAGTATTAAAGATCGATACCAGAAGTGGAGAATATACCGGTAGGGTCAAGTAGTTTTATTTGAAGCTCTCAAGCCGCAGCTGAAAAATATCAGCGCGGCTTTTTTTAGTGTAGATTTTTGTAAGGAAGACTGTTTGGTTGCATCAGTAAAACAAATGCTCAAAGCAAAAGCTGGTTTTTGTCGTGATATCCGCGAGTTTTTTTCTAAAAGAGATGTTATTGAAGTAGATACTCCGGTTCTTTCCAGGTACGGAACTGTAGATCCGTCTATCGCAAGTTTTGAGGTAAATTCAGCCTTTAGTAAATCCCCCCTGTATCTGCAAACATCACCTGAGTTTGCTATGAAAAAACTGCTTTGTAATGGAAGTGGTTCAATTTATCAGATTTGCCATTCCTTTCGGGATGGAGAAGAGGGTCGATTGCACAGGCATGAGTTCTCCATGTTGGAGTGGTATAGAGTTGGTTTTACCATGTTTGATCTTATTGATGAAGTTGAAGAGTTGGTTCTGTCAATATTTCCTGTAAAAGTAACCTCCACAAAAAAGCAGGTGTTCAGCTATAGTGAACTATTTCTTAAATATCTTGATATTGATCCTCTCGTTGCAACCGTTATTCAGCTTCAGCAGGTAGCATATTGCAATAAAATAAATATAAATAAAGATGTCATGGGAGATGACAGAGATAGTTGGCTTAATCTTCTTATGTCTCACCTTATAGAGCCGCAGCTTGGAAAATGCGGGTTAACTTTTGTTTATGGTTATCCGGCTTCGCAGGCTGCTTTAGCGCAGCTGAACCAGGATGATAACAGAATCGCAGATCGCTTTGAGTTATACATAAACGGCGTAGAAATAGCCAATGGTTTTCAGGAACTGCAGGATGCACAAGAGCAATTAAGGCGATTTCAGGCAGAGCAGCAGTATAGAGCAGATAATGGTATGATGCAGATCCCATATGATAAAGAGCTTATTGCAGCTCTGGAAAAGGGGTTGCCGTTTTGTTCTGGTGTTGCTGTTGGTTTAGACAGGCTTTTTATGTTGAGAACAGGGGCAGAATCTATATGAGGTAAATATAAATTCTATAAGTGGAATTTTTCTGTTAGGATAGCTGCTCAAGTTTATGTGCAGGGAGTTTGCAGTAAAATTTGTTTGAGGGTCGGTTTGCGAGAGCTGCTTTCAGGCATAGTGGTTTTAAAGGATAAGAAAACAATAACAGAGGTTTCGATGGGTGAGTTTCTAACAGTTATATTTTCGTTTCCAACGATAATCTTTACAGTCCTGCTAGGGGTTGTGATGCTCTATTGGCTATCTGTGATAATCGGATTTATGGATATTGATATGCTGGATGGGGGTTTGGACTTTCCCGGTGATGTTGATATAGATCTTGATGCTGATGTTGACGTTGATGCGGATGCAGACGGACATGGCAGCTCTTTTGGCAGTTTTCTGGTTTGGTTGGGTATTGCCGATATCCCGATTACCATTGTGGTGAGCATGGTCGTCCTCTGGTCATGGTTTTTACTGCTGATTATTTCCGGTTTTGTTCTGGATTACTTTAAATACTCAATTATTATATATATTCCATTTGCGCTTTTAGCTATTTTTGTCGGTTTTATAGCCAGCTTGTTTCTTACAAAGTTCTGTCTGTGGCCGATACTTCCATTCTTTGCCAATAGTAATAAATCCCTTGGAAACAGAGATATTGTCGGTAGCCTTTGTCGCGTTGAGAGCGGTTATGTCAACGAAAAATACGGGCAGGCGCGCTACACCGGAGGCGGCACAGATTTGATGCTTAACGTCAGGAACTACTCAGGCAGTGATATCCGCAAGGGGCAGACAGTGTTAATAACTGGTTACGATAAAAAAACGCAAACCTACAGGGTTGATCCATATGAACAGGATTCGGAACTAACGGATCTGGCTTCAAGAAAATAAACTAGCTTTAAAGGAGAAAATCATGGGCTTATTTGGTTGGGGTGCCGGCGTATTGATAGTCGGAATATTCTTAATTTTAATGGTTATTCTGATTATGTTTGCCAAGTTCTTCCGTAAGGTGGAGCAGGGCAAGGCTATGATTGTTAATACGATGAAGGTCAGGCCTGTAGTCACCTTTACAGGCAAACTGGTAATGCCGGTTATCCATAAAGTAGAGATTATGGATATCTCTTTGAAGAGACTTGTAATTGATCGTTCCGGATCAGACGGTCTTATCTGTAAGGACAATATCAGAGCAGACATCTCGGTAAACTTCTTTGTCAGAGTTAATCCTACTGAGGATGACGTACTTCGTGTTGCCAGTAATATCGGTTGTGCCAGAGCCTCAGACCAGAAAACCCTTGATGATCTCTGGTCTGCCAAGTTTGCCGAGGCGCTGAAGACAGTTGGTAAGCAGATGAATTTCGAAAACCTCTATCAGGATAGAGAAGATTTTCGTGACGCCATTAAAGAGGTGATCGGTGATGACCTTAACGGCTATAAGCTGGAAGACGTTGCGATTGACTACCTGGAGCAGACTCCGGTAGAAAGTCTTGATCCGAAAAATATTCTTGATGCTCAGGGTATCAGAAAGATTACCGAGCTGACTGCTGTGCAGCACGTTTCTGCGAACCTTGCAGAAAACGATGAGAAAAAGCAGATAACCAAACAGAATGTTGAGACTCAGGAAGCAATCTATGCCCTTGAAAGACAGCAGGCAGATGCAGAGGCAAAACAGAAGCGCGAGATCCAGACAACGATTGCCCGTGAAGAGGCTGCAACAGCACAGGTAGTTGAAGAGGAGAGGCTAAGATCGGAAGAGGCAAGAATCAAGGCAGATCAGAGCATCTACGTAGAGACCGAAAATCAGAAGAGAGAGATAGAAGTAGCTGAGCAGGAGAGGTTAAGAGTTCTTGCGATCAAGCAGGAAGAGGTGATTAGAGCCAGACAGCTTGAAGTAGTTGCCAGAGAGAAAGAGGTAGATCTACAGAATATTGATAAAGAGAAGGCAATTGAGAAAGAGAAACGTGAGATTGCCGATGTTATTCGCGAAAGAGTTGCAGTAGAAAGAACAGTTGCTACAGAAGAAGAGAAGATCAAAGATGTGCGTGAGATAAGCGAAGCTGAGAGACTTAAAAAGACAC
>QZLD01000288.1 GCA_004796385.1 Gammaproteobacteria bacterium
CAACAGAAACAACAGAAACAACAGAAACAACAGAAACAAATACTATTGCAGCTGATACAGAGGTCAAAATTAAAAAAGGTGTAATTGATAACAAAAGCATCAATACTCTTCCCATAGAAACTTATGAAGTAAAAAGCGGGGATACTTTATCAGCCATTTTCAATCGAGCTAATTTAAGTGCCAAAGAACTAATTCTCTCCACTAAAACAGAACACGCTAAAAAATTGCTGAATATATTTCCGGGAGAAACCATTTCTATTCAAAAAAAAGCTGAAGACAATAAACTTGCCAGTATAAGCAAACGTGTCAGCGACACAGAGACAGTTATCATAAGCTTAACTAAAGACAATGAGTATAAATCGGAAGTTATTATTAATAAACTTGAATATAAAAGGGGAAGCGCTAATAGTTCCATTGAATCATCTTTATATCTTTCCGCAAAAGAAGCTGGCTTGGATGACAACCTGATTATGCAGCTAGCAGGTATTTTTGGCTGGGATATTGATTTTGCTCTTGATATTCGTCCTGGAGATTCTTTTCTGGTTATTTATGAGGAGATATTCAGAGACGGCAAAAAGATAAAAAACGGCAACATCCTTGCCGCTGAATTTATTAATAAAAAAGAGAGATTTGTAGCTCTCAGATATGAAGACCCAATTGGTGATGCCGATTATTTCACTCCTGAAGGCCGAAGAATGAAAAAAGCGTTTCTTCGTGCCCCTGTAGACTTCCGCAGAATCAGTTCTCATTTTAAACCCCAAAGATGGCATCCGGTTCTTGGAGTAAAAAGACCTCACAGAGGTGTTGACTATGCCGCAGCCATTGGCACTCCAATAAAAGCAGCGGGTAATGGTAAGGTCATTTTCCGTGGCTGGAAAGGAGGATATGGCAGAGTAGTTATTATTAAACACGGAGCACAATACTCCACTCTTTATGGGCACATGTCAAAGTTCCAAAAGAATGTAGTTAAGGGAAGCCGTGTTAAACAGGGGCAAATCATCGGCTATGTTGGTAAATCTGGCCTAGCAACTGGCCCTCACCTTCACTATGAATTCCGAATCAACGGGGTTCATAAAAACCCCGTTACTGTCAAATTACCGGCCGCTTTTCCTATTGAAAAGAAGTATAAAAAAGATTTTATCCGCAAAACAACACCTCTGCTTACAGAAATTGAAGCCAGAAGCAAAACCATTGTTGCTCTAAGAGAAAAAACCAAATCTGAAAAACATGAATCAGAAGAGTAAAATTTTCGTTGGGGCAATGTCTGGAACTAGTGTTGATTCAGTTGATGCGATTGCGGTTAAATTTAGTTCTGATAATAAGAAAAGCAAAATAATTGGTTTTGTTTCTGAAAGTATTAACTCTAAATTACAGAACAAAATTCGCAATTTCAGCAGCAACTCACCATTTGCTGCATACACAGAAATTGACTTTGAAATCGGCAAACTCTTTGCCAATACAATAAATAAATTGATAAAAGATTTTGCTATATCTCCCAATGATATACAAGCAATAGGCAGCCACGGTCAAACTTTATTTCATGCTCCCAAAGGAGCCTTTCCTACTTCGATTCAAGCAGGCAATCCTAACATAATTGCAAGTGATACAGGAATAACAACAATTGCTGATTTTCGCAGAGGCGATATTGCAGCAGGCGGAGAAGGGGCTCCTTTAGTACCAATGTTTCACGCTTTTCTTGCTGATAATAATCCAGCAATTGCTTTTATAAATATCGGTGGCTTTTGCAACATTACAATTTTTTCAAAAAAAGGGGTTGATGGTTTTGATATTGGCCCGGGCAATTATCTTATGGATTTCTGGATACAAAAAAAAGACGGGGCATTATTTGATTACAATGGAAATTGGGCTGCTTCTGGGAAACTGCAACATGAACTCCTTAATGAAATGCTTTCTGACCCTTTTTTCTCAAAAACCCCGCCTAAAAGCACCGGATTTGAATTATTTAATAGCTCTTGGCTAAACAATTATATAAGAAAAAATAAATACTATGACGAGGATATCCAAAGAACACTGTGTGAACTGACGGCTAAATCAATTGCTAATTCGGTGATGGAATACGCTCCCCTGATTAATAACTTAGTTCTATGTGGAGGCGGTACATATAACAGTTTTCTTGTAAAAAGAATAAAACATAATCTACCAAATATAACTATTACGGACTCTTCAGAGTATGGCATTTCTCCAAAAGAACTGGAATGTTGTGCCTTTGCGTGGCTTGCAAAAAGACGTATTGAAAACGAAACAAACTGCAGTTGCCGTGTTAGCGGCGCATACTCCGATTCAATTTGCGGCGGTATTTACTCTCCTCCGGCTAAAAAACGCAACCAAAAGATAAAAAGCACCTAATATTATGATTATTATGGCACTACTTGAAAGGGCCAGATGATAACTCAATATTAATCCAGATATCACAAAAACAATATTTATTATTATTGATATTACCATCATATGCCAAAGACGATTTACAAAACCTGATGCCATAGCTGCCGGCATTGTCAGTAAAGCAATAACCATGATAATCCCGACAATTCTGACCAAAACTACTGTAACAAGAGCTACAAGACAAAGAAGCAATATGTAATAAAGGCGTATATTTACTCCTCTTATCGCTGCAAATTCAGAGTCAAAACTAATAGCCATAAGTCTTCTGTAAAACATTAGGGCAGCTAACACAGAAAAAATATCTACAACAATTATTAAAAGCAAATCTTTACCTGTTATAAGAAGAATATCTCCGAAGAGATAACTGGCAATATTGAAATATCCCGGAGTGATATCAATAAAAACTATTCCGACAGACATACCAACAGCCCACATCGCACCGATAACTGCATCGTCTCTATTTTTTCCCGAAGCGGTTACGGCCCCTATAATTAAAGCGGATACCAATGCGGAAATAATTGCACCATAGATTGGATCAAACCACTGCCAACCGATATAATTTTGAATAAATATTCCTGCTCCTACGCCTCCAAAAACACAGTGAGATATTGCTCCGGAAACATAACTTATTCTTCTGGACACAATATAGGTTCCGATAATACCTAAGGAAACTGAAGCTAAAATTCCTGCAAAAATAGCCTGAAACAGAATTTGATATTGAAGATACAGATTATACAAATCATCTATCATTTAAATTCCTTATTTTCGCAACACTGCCTGTCATGCCTTATAACAACCATCTCTGAATCATAGAGATTATTAATTGAAATACCGTTAAGAGCAGAAGTAGGATGTACAACAACATCACGATTAACACAAACCACCCTGTTAACATATTTTGAAACGACACCAATATCATGCGAAACAAGAACCACCATCATGTCCTTGTTCAACTCTTTTAACAACTCCATTATCCCTTCTGCCGCAGCTGAATCAGCATTTGATGTAGGCTCATCAAGCATAAGCATCTGAGGTTCTGTTGCCATAGCTCTGGCAATCAACACTCTTTGCCTCTGCCCACCTGAAAGCTCGCTTATACGTCTATTTTCCAGCCCCTTTAATCCAAGATCCGACAAAATCTTTAAAGCCTGTTTCTTTTCCTTTCTTGAAATAAAACCCCAAATACCTGAGGAGACCTTTGCCATAAGAACAACATCCATAATAGTTACAGGGAAATTATCATCATAATTAAAAAACTGAGGAATATAGCCGACTTTAAATTTTCCTTCACGAACAGACATCCCAAACAACTCAATACTACCAGACTGCGGTTCAATCAATCCAAGAATAGCTTTGAGTAATGTGGTTTTCCCACCACCATTAGGCCCTACTATACTTACAAAATCGTCATTAAACAGGTCCAGTTTTTCACAACGCAAAACAGTTTCGTTGGAATAGGAAACTTGCAAATCTCTTATTTTTACTGCTGTATCCATTATCCCTCTTAATATATAGATTGAACCAAAAATCAGTCTAAACTATATAATAATGAGTTGATAATTAAATTGCATATAAATGAATAAAAAAAGAAAACACACAAAAGCCGACCATATTATTGTAAGAATAATAAAAATTCCGTTACTAATTTGCGCTCTATCTATTTTAATAGTAGGTTTTACTGCTCTTTTTATGGATAAATTTAATTTCACAATCCCATTTATTTCAGATGTTATTGTTCCATTTATGAAACAATTTACTATTGAAGTAGCAGTTTGGGATGTCGGCTCAAAATCAGAAGTTGTTACAGCCCATCACTTAGTATTTTTTCTATTTCTTATTATTTCAATAATAATTGTTATTGCTACTGTATATATTTGCGGAACTCTGCAGAAGATACTGGTTCTGGAAAAAAAACCAAAACCATCAAAAAAACCACATTTAGATAATTCCGATTCTCAAAAAAACATTAATGAAGAACAGAGCAAACCCATTTCTGAAAAACATAAAAATTATGGCGTAAAAACTTCTTCTGATACGGTTTCAATTCAAAACAGTATTAATGATAAACCAGATGAACGCTCAACAATATTGCCCCCCAATATTAACTCTGATAATTCCTCCCCCCTTTCTTCTAAATCAAATAAACAGACCTCTTCCTTAGAAAAAAACATACCTGAAATAGAAGAAGCTCCCCCTGTAAAGACCTCTGAAAAAACCATTGACGAAATGGTTGAGGACAAATTTGGAGAGACTCCTCTAAAAAATATTGCCACATTGACAAACGATCTAAAAAATAATCGTTAGAATAGTAATGTAGAACCTAACCCACAACTTGCAGAATTAATCTTGCGCTATCACGGAAATCTCCACTTACATATGCTATACCTAATATTAGCGATAAATAAATATGGGAGCAGAAAATGACTACCGATAATGAAAACCATATCGAAAAAGAAGAAAATTCGAGAAACACGGAACAAACTCCCAAATCCAATGAAGAAAAGCTCATAGACGGCTACAACATGATGATGGAGCGAATGAAGCAGCTTTTTGAAACAGCTGAAGCTCATGCCCGCCCCAAAATTATGCAGGCTATTGAATATGCAAAAAAAACCGCCATCGAATTAAATGAGCTGACCAAAGATGAAGCTCAGAAGATTGGCGATTATATTAAAAGGGATATAAGTGACGCCGCCGAGTATCTTGCTGAAAGCGAAAACGACCTCAGCCAATGGTTTCAATTTGACATTAAACTGATTGAGAACTGGCTATGGGAGGCGTTTAGTTCTGTTGCTGATAAAACCCGCCTTGAGTTAATTGCCTTCTCCGAGAAGATGGAAGAGTACTCAAAATACCACACAGGCGAGGTTACCGGCCCCGGCACTCTAATCTGCACAAATTGTGGCAAGAAGGTTAAGTTTGAAAAAACCGGGCGCATCCCGCCCTGTGGCGGCTGTAAAGGCACTGAGTTTGAGAGAAGTATCAGACCTACAAAGATGTAAGTCCACAATATAAAAAGGCTCCCGTTAGTATATGGAAGCCTTTTTATTTAGCCCTTAATTTAATCAATCGAGATTTCTTACGGCTCCTTTATCGGCACTGGTTGCCATAGAAGCATATGCTCTGAGCGCAACAGAGACATTTCTCTCTCTATTCTGCGGCTGCCAAGGTTTGGATA
>QZLD01000078.1 GCA_004796385.1 Gammaproteobacteria bacterium
CCTGTTGGCCTTCTTCCTGTTGACCTTCTTCCTGTTGACCTTCTTCAATTTCAACAGTACAGCCTGGATCTGCTTTATAACCTTTACCATCATCCCCAATATAAACAGTTACATCCGTATCGAAATAAATAACAGTATTATCTCCAGTATATACATATCCAAACCATTCACCAGCTCTGAGCAACCCTTCGTCTACAAATGATGAAGCCTTACCGGAAACACTCTCACAAGCCACATCTTCAACCTGTCCTTCCTCTACTTCGCCTTCACCCTCTTCAACTTCGCCTTCACCCTCTTCTACTTCACCTTCACCTTCACCTTCACCTTCACCTTCAGGATCATCAACCCTCATATTGTTTTCGGTAAAGAAATTCATTATGTGCTCACCATAATTAATAGATACACCAGTAACAAATGAGCCGCCGGCACCTGTACCACCATGCCATGCATGAGATCCCCCCTGAACAATAACAACAGATGCCCTATCAACTTTACCACTGTATATAGTTTCAGTGGCATTATTGCTTAAACTACTACTACCACTCTCGCTAACGCCATAAATAGATGCCATAGCTGCACCATGATTTTTAGCAAAATTAACTGCATCTGAACAGAGCATACCTTCATTGGTTCCCCCAATAGATGACATTATCTGTGTATCAAAGTATTCTTTTTTAGCTCCTGCAAAACCTTCGCACATAGAAGCAATTACCTGAGGAGAGCTTGCTCTGGCACCAAATGCATTATTTTGGCTTGTGTTTGGCGTAGGACCGGAAGCATCTGCCCAACCAGCAAAAACATCCGGCGCAGAACAACCGGCAAAAACAGAAAAACCGCCACCGGAGGATAGACCAGTAATATAAACCTGCTTTGGATCAATCCCAAGAGAAGAATCAGCAACTAAATCATCCACCATCGCAATTATTGAATTAAGCTCATTACTTCTTTGCATCGAAAAGTCGCTTCCATAAGGATAACAACCAAGAACAACTTTATTTTTTGCAGAAGGCAAAGCTACAACATATCCCATTTCTTCCGCTGGAGCTTCAAATTTAGCAGATTTATATGCATTTGCATCCTGCCCGCAACCATGTGTAACGATAAGCAAGGCTTTACCATCACCAATGGATGATTCCGAACTCGGCACATAAACTGACATATTATTATAACCACCAGCAGACTTAATTTCCCATCCGGCACTTGCAGACAAGGATGCTGCAGAAAGAACAGCTGATGTTAATATCAATCCCATTTTTTTCATTATTCTACCCTCAACTTTATTTTCCCATGTGTTAGCGAAACGTGAACTGCTTCACCACTCCTCTGTGATCCATTTTTAACAATATAGAGAGCCAAGTCAAACTTTTTTTCCTTATAAAACAGCAACTTATTTTGTGCGGCGCACAACAAAATTCAAAATTTTCTTTTTATTCAAAAGGTAACGGACTGCGGCAACGCAACAACGAAATTTTACCACGCAAATATTAGAGCGCACTAATGCGTGGTTTTTTACTATAAATAACAAACATATATAAAAACTTACATATGCGCTTTTCGCTATATTAAATGGTCTTTTATTATCTCCAGCAAACAGCGCTCATCAAGCGGCTTTATATAGCCAACAATCGACTCTACCTGCAAACGCTCAGTCAACTCCTGATCAAGCATTCCCGATACAATTACGCCCGGCACTTTCTCTCCCAGTTGTCGCCAAACATACTTTATTACCTCAACACCTGTCAGGTTATCTGTAAGATGGTAATCACTAATTACCAAACATATTTCACCCTCCCCCCCCCCCTGCAAAGAGTCAAGAATTTCATTAATATCATCCATATTTGCCGCCAACAAAGGCTTACCGTTACAAGAGGATATTAGCATTTCCATTGCTGCCAGTATTTCCAAATCATCATCCACACATAGAATTTTATTTTTATGCAGATCTACACGCTTTTCACACTCATCCCCGGAAATGCTTTCTATTTTTTGAGAATAGCGATTAATAGTCACTGAAAAAGTACTGCCTCTGCCATACTGCGATTTAAGCACCACCTCCGCCCCAAGCAATTGCGACATTTTGTCTACTATTGATAATCCAAGTCCAAAATGATTGCCGCTTCCTTTTGCATCTCCCCTCGAAAATTCTTTAAAAATTTGCCGCTGCATTGATTCTTCAATTCCCGGTCCTGTATCAGCCACAATAATTCTGTATTTACCTTCAACTTTCCGCGCTCCTAACAAAATACCTCCTACAGAGGTGTAGTTAATTGCATTTGATACTAAATTTCTGATTATATGGCGAAGAATTTTTCGATCAGATTCCAACACAATGCCACAGTATCTTATTCTTAGCTCAACCCCTTTCTTTGCTGCAATAATCTTAAATTCTGTTTTTATGCTATCAAATATCTCATCCAGATATAATGCCTCGTTCTTTACAATTACATTACCCGATTCAATTCTTGCAATATCTACCAGCTCTTCTATCATTCGCTCTGCTGTAGCCAAGGAGTTTATCGCTTTCAATATTTCTGCTTGGCTACTATTATTATTTTTACGATTTATTACTTCCAAAACTATTTTAGCCGCACTAAGCGGCTGGATAAGATCATGACTAACTGCAGTAAGGAACTTTGATTTTATGCCGTTTGCCTGCTCAGCTTCATCTCTTGCCAAAAGATATTGGCCATTTAATCTATCCAGTTCTTCAGTTCGTTTTTCGATATTGGCTATCATTTGATTCACAGATCCGGCAAGAAAACCAATCTCATCATTACGCTTTATCTTTACTCGGCTACTCAGTTCCCCTTTACCAACAGAAGCGGCAATTTCAGCAAGATGCCTAATATGATGAACTAAGCTGCGTATGTACCAGGTTATTATCAAACTAAGAAACATAACTAACAGAAGAACTGTAATTACTATCCTGGATTTAACCTCTTCCGCAGGCTTATAAAGCTCTTCTCTGCTTATTATCAAGAAAAAACCAAGATTGTATCCTTTTACATATTTATACCAAATAACCTTACCATCAATATCATGCTTAACAATTTCACGCTTATTCTTATTGCCGTCATCCAAAATACGTATTGCCATTTCAGAAATACTCCCTGCTTCAGGTATCAATAGCTTATTTTTACCACCTCTAACACTTGAATATACCTGCTCCCCTTTGCGATTAAGAACCACAAAAAAACCCGCTTTAAAATATGGTAGATTCTGAATCTCGCTTTTTACTCTTCCCAGTATTTTACTGTCTCTAACCTCAACAGCAGACTCCTCAGCAACTTCAGTTTCCACTGCCATTATCCAATCACGAAACCCAATGCTTATACAATATCCCCAAACAGGAACTTCACCAGTACCATTTACTGATTTCTGCCAATATTTATAATAACCCGCGCCATTAGTCAGTGTCGCTTTTATATCTTTAAAATAATAATTACCGTAATAGTCGGTTACCTTCCTTAAATCAGCTTCAGGCGGTTTATTTTTCGACCAAAACAGCACCTCGCCATATCTGCTTGCTATCCAGCTATGCACTTCATCTCTTTCTGTCAGACTTGCTCCAGCACCGCTTATTATCTGCCTTATCAGTGAAACCATTACTTCTTCAGTTAATACTCCTTTTTTATAAAGATCTATATTATTTGCAATTGCCGATAATTTTATAGATGCCATATCTCTTAATATTGCAAGATTATCCCTCTCTTTATCTTCCCAATATTGATCTATAGCACGGCTTTCTCTTTCTACCCCACCAATCACTCTGCTCATTAATGAAGCTGCAAGACGCTCCTCATTTTCATAAAGATGCTGCTCAATATAAGGAACCACCAGATAAAACAGCGTCCCTGTAAATAGAACCACAGTTATCTGAATAGCAAAAAATGCTCTACGAAATAAACGTGAATTGAATAACATTGAAATTAAAAAGGATTAATCATTAATATCTTCCACTTCAAATTTTTTCATAACTAGCGCCAAATGTGTTCGGCTCGATAATTCAAGAAATTTAAGAATAGTAGACACTTGATTTTTTACTGTGGAGAGCGAAAGAAAAAGCTTATCGGCAATCTGCTTATTTAAATATCCTTCTGCAACCAATAGAACTATTTCAAACTGCCTTGGGGTTAGTTTTTTGAGTTTTCCTGCCATAATAGAATCTTCTGTTATCAGTTTTTCCAAACCAACAATAATCTTTTCTTCGCTATTTATTACTCTGCGAATAGTTTCTGCCACTTCATCTGCTGCCGCCTGCTTAGAAACAAAAGCGGAAGCTCCAAATGCTATCGACTTATCGGCCACATCATTACTTGTATTCGCTGAAAGAATTATTACGGAAGCATCAGGCCATGCAGAAAGAGAAAAAAGCAGCGCTGAAAAACCACTTACACCCGGCATGGTAAGATCCAACAATACAAAGTCCGGTTTAACTTTATTATCAGATATTTTCATTATCTCTTTCATAGAAGATGCTTCTAACAGCTCAAATTCGGGAAAATCAAGCCGCAACATCCCTGCTATTGCTGAACGATACATAGGGTGATCATCTGCGATCAAACAAATCAAAAGAAACCTCCTATTTTCCCCAAAAAACAAAGTTTAACGACTATTGCGAACAAACACAATTAAGATAAGCCTGCTCAAGATCTTTAGCCTTGTATTTATCCAGACACTCCGCCGTTGAACCAATAAAAGAGAGTTCTCCTTTATGCAATATTGCAATACGATCACAAACTGACTCCACATCAGCCAGCATGTGGGTACTAAAAAAACAAGTCTGCCCCGACTCTTTCGCATCAGCCAAGGCTTTTTTAAGAAAGACCCTTGACATAGGATCAAGCCCGCTCATTGGCTCATCTAAAATCAACAACTCTTTTTGCGACATAAAACAACCTGCAAGCCCTAATTTTTGAGCCATCCCCTTAGAGTATTTCCTAACGGGTTTAGATAACGCATCAGGTTCTAAACCGACCTTCTTGCAATAATTACATGCTTTATCGTAATCAAATTCGATTTGGTGTAACTTTGCTAAATATTTAAGAAAATCTCCGCCTTTAAGATAATACGGTGGTACAAATCTTTCTGGCAAAAAAATCAGTTTATCTCTGGACTGCGGATTAGTATTTTTTATGCCGAAAATATTTATCTGTCCAGAATCTATACCTATAAAGTCAAGTAAGCTTTTTATAAGTGTTGTTTTGCCTGCCCCATTAGCTCCAACCAGGCCTAGAAATTCCCCCCGACCTATCTTCAGATCAACCCCTTTAAGAACTTCACTTCCGGAATAGCTTTTCTTTACGTTCTTATATTCAACCGCCATATTTTATAACCAAAACGAATTAATAATCAGGTTAATTGCTACCGTGAAGTAACACAATAAGGTCAGCCTCAACCTTTGTAATTTCACATTCTACGGCAATTTCCTGTGAAGTTGCTCCACGTTTTGCCATTTTTATTGCTTGGCTGTGATTAGTGCCTGATTGCTCATTTGTCGCAATACTCTCTAGCCTAGAACGCAAACGATCAAGCTCTTTTTCAACTTTAGCAAGATGCTCTCCCTGACCTACTGCACCAGCAGAAATCCCATAGAAGGTATCTGTTATCCTGCTTATCTCTGTTTCCAGATGCGTAATCTTTTTTTGCAATCCGCCAATTACTTTTTTAATAGAAAGCAACAACGCAAATAATACAATTACTATAAAAGCCAGCAAAGCTATCAATGCCGGCATCATCAATTCCATCTGTAAGTTTTCCTCCCGCCTCTGAACTTAATCAGCCAAGCGAAGCTATATCTGCCCACTCTTCTTTGGTGAGTAGCTTATACACATCTACCAGAATTAGCAATTCATTGTCGCGACTTACTACTCCGTAAATATATCTTGAACTATCATCATTACCTACACTGGGTGCAGTATCAATTTCTGAACTACGAACATTGATAACCTCTGAAACACTATCCACCAGAATCCCGGCAACCTGATCATTGGCTTCGGTTACGACAACTCTGGCTTTGCTCTCCTCATCTAAAGGAGGCAATCCAAATCTCATTCTGGTATCAATTACCGTTACCACATTACCCCTAAGATTAATAATACCTAAAACAAAAGGAGGAGCACCCGGTACCGGAGCAATTTCAGCACAGGGCAACACCTCTTGCACATTCATTACATTTATTCCGTACGTCTCCTGATCTAGGCTAAAAGTTACCCACTGGGTCACTTGATCTTCATTTTCACCATATTCTAACTCTGCCATCTACTTCTCTCCGGTAGGTTTGCCTTTATAGAAAAAACTTTAATAGCTATATATATAAATAGCCCATAATCGTAAATTATTCTCGTTTTATGATGATTTTTTACAAAATTCTAGCGTGTTTAGATCTGTACCTTAACTTTATATTCAAATTTTTATCAGCTCTCAGATATCTATACTACCGATCTATAAAAACATAACATTCTCTACACCATATACCTTAAATTCGGATCTTATTAACTACGTTTATACAAACTACTCACCAAAAAATATTACATTAAAAAACCAATAGCCGCATACCACAGCAAACGATAAAAAAAAACCATGAATAAAAAAAATCTTAAAAAATTTGAAATACGTCACAAAACAGTATAGACTTTTTATTGGTAGCTTAGGATTAAGCCGATTATCAAATCACTATTCATGGATGAATAGTAAAGAGGAGAAAAGACTAATGGCAAATCTTGCAATATTACAAAAGCTGGTTGACTCAAGTCACCGCTTTGTTTCTATTGAAACTGATGCTCCAGAAAGGATTGTGGAGATGTTTCACCGTTTTAATATTGAAACCGGATGCGCGGTTTATGATTGGAACAATAATAGCGGACTCAATAGAATTGGCTTCGAGCATATTTTAATACCGAGAACAAAAACTTCCAGTGAAATATTATCTTATATTGCCACAGCAAGACATTTCGGCATTTATTTAATAAAAACTCCTAAAGAATTTCTTTCAGGAGTAAGCTCATCTCAGCAAATAACTGATATCTATTGTAAAACGGATAGTGTCAAAAGATTAATTGTTTTTATTGGTAACTCGCATGAAATCCCCTCTTTTGTAAAAGAGAGATGCGCTACTATTCGCCATTCTCGCGAGCAAAAACCACAAACAAAAACGGAAAAAACCGCAAAAGCACCTGTAAGAAAGTCGATTTTTGACACCTCTGCATCACCAAATAGTGCTTCTGGGATTGATATAAAACAAAGCAGTTCACCCAAAAAAGGTTTTAAGCGTATTTTCGGCAAAAGCAGAGCTGCTGTAGCCAACGGTTAATGTACATACGATCTGCTCCTTTCAAAAATTAATTTGGAGCAGATTTTATTGGTCTTTATATATTTCGCTTACTTTGATAAATTCTTGAAGATTTCCAAGAAAAAGATCTACCAATTCTGGATCAAATTGCTTCCCCCTCTCTTCTCTGATCAAGCCCAGTACTTTTTCAAGCTCCCACGCTTTTCTATAACAACGATCATTTGCAAGAGCATCAAAAACATCAACTAACGATGTGATTCTGCCATATAAACTTATTCTATCCCCGGAAATACCTCTAGGGTATCCCTTACCATCCCAGCGCTCATGATGCTCGTACGCTATAACTGAGGCCGCCTTTATTATTGGCCTTTCTGACTTATTAAGTATTTCATAACCTATTTCCGCATGAGACTTCATGGCTTCATACTCTTCAGGAGTTAACCTGCCTGGCTTAAGGAGTATAGAATCAGGTATTCCTATTTTACCTACGTCATGTAACGGTGATGCCATTTTAATAAGCTCTGCATCATCCTCTGATAACCCCAGTTTTTTTGCCAAAATATAACTGTATTCACCAACTCTCAACACATGATTTGCGGTTTCTTTTGAGCGATTTTCTACAACTTCGCCAAGTGTGAACACCACCTCTTTTTGCGTCTCTATTATCTCCCTATTCAAATTAATATTATCCAGAGCTACAGAAACATTACCAAAGAAAACCATTATAATATCTTTATCTACATCAGAGAGATTCCCGCACCCCCCCATATAAAGTATATGTTTTGAACCTATTTTGCTGGCAAAATATCCAACAAAATGATCATCTTGAAATATACTTTTATTTTTCTCCATGGATTTTTTTATTATCTGCTTAATTTCCACAGACAATACATCATCAGAACTACAGCCGATATAATCCTGATATTTCCCTGTTGCTGCATGAATAACAAAACCATTTGCATCTATAGTGGCTGCAAATCCTCCGTTATTCATAATAACGCTGTCATTATCAAGGCGCAGAATTGATATCAGCTGACATAAAACTCCTTCCGTGAACTTCTTCAGTGATCTTTTGTTATAAAGCTCTCCTGATGATTCTATAATCATTTTAAGTCCCTTGCGGTTTCTATCGATTATTTTCAAATCACGATATGATCGCAAAGAAGACAATACTGTAGTAAATAATTTCTGCGCTGTTAGCTCCGACTTGGCCTTATAGTCATTAATGTCATATTCTTCAATTATTTCTTTTTCCGGCGCAACCCCTGGCTGTCCAGTTCTAAGAACAACTCTCGTCATCATGTTAGACAAGTTTTCTCTTATGTGCTTTACAACTCGTAAACCTGCTTCATCATCTTCCATAACAACATCAAGAAGTACCAACGCTATGTTTTTTTCCGTTTCAAGAATTTCTATAGCTTCTGATGCGGAAACTGCGTTAAAAAAATGAATTCGTTTACTTTCAAAGGTGAAGTCGTCAAGCACTCTACGAGTAGTATCATGCACTGCTGGTTCATCATCAACAATAAGAATACGCCACTCTTCATCACCATCCGGTTTTAATTCGCCGACACTCTCGGCATCTTCATCTGCAAAAACAAACAGATCATCATCATTCATTGACAACTACTCCTTCTGCCGGGATTTTGATATAAAATGCTATACCTCCATCGTTAGGCAAAGTTACATCTATCACTCCACCAAGAGTCTGATGCACAATATTATAAACTATATGCATTCCCAAACCGGTTCCACCCTGCCCCCTTTTTGTAGTATAGAACGGCTCAAAAATATTTTTCAGTTTTTCAGGCGGCATTCCTTTTCCATCGTCCCGATAACAGAGGACAAATTGCTGATCTCTTATCATAACTTCTATTGTAATATTTCCCTCATCTATAAATTCAAAACCATGAATAAGTGAGTTCATTATAAAATTAGTCAATATTTGTGAAAATGCACCAGGATGACTAATTATGGTTAACTTTTCAGGACAGCTAACTTCTATTTTATGCCCTGTCTTTTTTATCTTGGAATGAAGACTAACAAGTGTTTCATCTATATATTCCCTTACATTAAATTCTCTGGCTTCGCTACTGGTCTGATCACTGGCAACCTGTTTGAAACTTGAAATTAGATCAGCTGCCCGATTGAGATTAAGCAATATACTTTTACTGGCACCAATTGCCCCTTCCATATATTTATCTAAGTCGGATTTTTTCAATTTACCTTCTTTTATACTTTGAAGTAGAACCTCGGTCTTTTCTTTTAAATACGAAGCTTCAGTAACTCCTATTCCTACCGGAGTGTTTATCTCATGAGCAACCCCTGCAACAAGCCCTCCAAGCGATGCCATCTTTTCCGCCTGCACTAACTGATCTTGAGCCTTTTGCAAAGCATCTAATGACTCTCTCAACTCCCCGGTTCGTTCTCTAACTCTTGTCTCAAGGTCCTCGTTCATTTTCTGAATCTTATACTCTGCGTTTTCTCTCTCCTTTATTTCAGCCAATAAGCTAAGGTTTTTCTCATCAAGCTCAGCTGTTCTTTCTGAAACTTTTCTGTCAAGATTATCTATATTGTCTTTGATCTGCTCTATCATGGAATTAAATGCAGCAGCCAAAATTCCAACTTCATCATTACTTTTTATGTCGCAACGCAAGTCAAGATTGCCGTTTTTGGCCTTTATAGCAATATCTGAAAGTTCTTTTATTGGATCAAGAATCTTTTTAAGAAAGATCATGCCGAATATATTAAGAAAAAACAGCATGACAACAACCATAGAAACAATAATATATGTTAATCGGTCAGAGCTACTTGCAAGCTCTTCCTTATCCATTGTAATGACAATATACCAAAGCATATCTTCTGAATATCGTATCCTTGCAATTTGCCTGCGATCTCCTTCTTCATCACCAGCAAAATTCCAAATAAACTCAAGCATCGGTTCTTTTTTTTCAGCAGCCTCAACCAATTCCTTTGCCAAAGCTTTCTGAGTTATTCCGTTAACTGCCGAATCAAATTTCCCTACAACTTTCATGTATTCCGGGTGTGCTTTTATATTAAAATCAGCATCGAATATAAATATATACCCATAGTGAGATACATGTATTTTTTCTACTACCCCTCTCAATCTTTCTTCTGTCTTCTGGTCTCTTTTCTTTATTTCGGCATTAATATCACTACGATCAACGTCAACTCCTATTACCCAGTCAAGTTCTTGCAAATAGCGACAGTAATAATATCTTTGCCTCTCCTCTCCTGATTTATCTTCCTCTGGAAAATCAAAATAACCATCACCTTTTTCTTTTGTCGCTTTAGTCATCATGTTAAAAATTCGCATCCCGAATTTCCCTTTTACCTCTCCGGAATCCATTCCTATATATTTCTCATCTGTATGAGCCAGTATTTTGTTATCCGATGAAATCACCCAAAACCTGTTGCTTCCGTATAAAAAAGAGGCTACATCTTCAAGAACTATTTCCTGAGCCAAGCCTTCACTCATCCCAGCTACAATATTTGCTCTGTACTTTTTCTTAATATGATTTTCCAGCATTAAAGTAATATTTTTGAGATGTTTTTTTTGAGACTCTATTTTCAAGCGCCCAAAAATCTTTGACGCCTGATATTCACTGTTTACCATCTGATAAACATTATCAAGAATCGTTTCCGAGGAGTTTTCTTCCAATTGATTTACAGTACTTCTGATAAGCAATAAGGAGAAATAGAGAATTACTATTGAAAATAAAATTACTATTATCTGAATGGAAAGAACCATTTTGCGAAAAAGAATGGATGAATACATTCTGTTTTCAAAAAACAGACTTATGATTCCTTTCTTAATCCTTCCAAAAACAGAAGCCATAACCCCCTCTGCCCATCCCTGAATTTATAATATTGCTATCAAAATTTGTATGAAAGCTGCAACAGAAAAATTTTCCATTTCCGCTCAATATCACCTTCTGAATTCACTCCCGGCTCTCTTAATATTTCATAGGTTCCATTAACAAAATGAACCTCTCCTTTAAGCATAAGGTTCTCAATAAACTCCCAGTCAACTCCTACTACAATTTCTTTGCGATAATCATCATAAGGAATATAGTTTATCTTCTCTCCATCAATAGTCCTGCTTGATGAGTGATAACCAACAAACCCTTCCAATTCAAAATTAAAACGGTATGCTCCCTGCAAATAATAAGACTCGGACTTCAGCTCTTGCTTTACTGAAGGCAGAGCTACAGGATCAGGCAAAATAGAGGATAATCCAAACGCAGAATATTCAGACTCAATCTTTCTTTTCATATATTCTGCCATAATAGAATAACTACTCTGGCTATATTTCATTGATAAGATATGATTTTCAGCATAATCCATCTGATTAACATCAAGATGTGTAATCAATGATGGCAAAGAAGATGATAGAGGTGATAATGCCTTCGGCATATTTCTTATTTCTGTTTTTCTATCATCAAATATATTATTGGAATAAGCCAATTTAATACTGCCATCAGAACTGGTATAGATAAATTGTAATGATTTGGTTAATATCTCATCAACATCTTCAATATATGGAAGCAAATACTCTTCTGTAGCAAACATGTCTTTCTTGCTATCGCTTAATCTTGCTAATTCTGTAAGTACATTAAATTGCCCTATTCGAGTTTTATATTTATAGTCAAAAAGAATACCGTCTCCATATAATGCAAGATATCTGTCATATTCGTTGTATAAAGATTGATCTGATAATATTCCTACATGAGTAAAAGGAATATCGCGAATATTATTAAGCAAACCATATGCGTTTTTAATTCGCCCCAACCTTACATCAAAAACATGCTCTGCAGAACTATACACATTTATTGATGCAAACAAGTAATCTAATGATATATCTTTCTCATTACTGTAGGCATCTCCAAAATTTCTTGAAAGTAATTGCGAAAATAAAATAACTCGCTTATGCGGCCTGTAAAGAAAATTAACTCCTGCCTGAGTAAAATCGAAAGAACCTCCCGAATCACTTTCATCAATATACTCATTACCGGAAGATAATATGTATCCCTGACTCAAAAATCCGTGCACATGAACAGGGCCAAGATCATATGCACCTGATGCAAATGCTGCACACAAAACGGATAAAACGATAACAAACCGTACTGCCAAACAAAGTTTATTCAATATGAATAACATTAAAATCTTCCTTATTTACCTTTATATCGCCTTCAAAATACCCAATACTACCGTTTATCTGCTTAATTTTTTCGATCATCTCTGTAGAATTATCTACAACAATCGGCTTTTCACCGGAACCTGAAAAAACAACCACATCCCAAAGACGACTCACCTGTCGTGGATGAGAATTGAGAACATCTTTACAAAATTTTCGATGAATCTGGCTGCTTTTCGAAAACAGAACTACTTTAATAGGAGTGCCATCATTCCACATTTTTACCCTTCCGGTAAAAATCGCTTTTAAGTAGTCATGTCCAATAGATTCTATAGATGAATCTTTATTAACAATAACTTCTAACCCATTAGCAAATGGTGAAAAAATCGATACTAAAGCAACTAATAGAATTATTTTTTTTCTTAATATACATCTTAAAATCATTATTATTATTCTAAACCTGCAGTTACATCGGGTAATTTTAAACATAGCAGATATTTTTCAAATAACAGCAAAATCCATAATTATTTTTTGCAAAATAATCTTTTTAACAATCGGATAACTCCCCCTTTTAAATTAAGGACTTGCCTAAGAAAAACGGAGACAATATACTGCAAAGTCTGGCTTTTAGTGGCTAATCCTCTTTTTTCATCTTATATTGGTAATCAAATGGATAATTACATTGTAAACACATATAGAAGACTACCTGTTGCCTTTTCAAAAGGAGATGGTTGCTGGCTTTATGATAATTCAGACAATAAATACCTGGATGCACTATCTGGCATTGCCGTCTGCGGACTCGGACATAGCCACCCCAAATTTTGCAGAGCCCTTTGCAACCAAGTTAATAGACTAATTCACACATCCAATCTATATCAGATTGACAACCAAACCATTCTTGCTGAAAAGCTATGTAACTCATCTGGAATGGAAGGAGTCTTTTTCTGTAACTCAGGAGCTGAAGCAAACGAAGCTGCAATTAAAACCGCCCGCCTGTTCGGGCACAATAAGGGCATTAAAAACCCAAACATTATCTGCACCAATAAGAGTTTTCACGGCAGAACCATTGCCACTCTTACTGCTACTGGTAACCCAAAAATCAAAAATGGCTTCGATCCTCTTCCGGCAGGATTTAAACATGTAGATTACAGTGACACAAACGCAATTATCACAGCAATTGATGACGAAACAGTTGCTGTAATGGTTGAACCAGTTCAGGGAGAAGGCGGTGTAAATATCCCTGCTACAGATTATCTGCAACAAATCAGAGATATCTGTTCAGAAAATGAAATTCTAATGATTGTCGATGAAGTACAAACAGGTATCGGTAGAACAGGTAAGATGTTTGCCTTTCAGAACAGTGATATCACTCCAGACATCATGACGCTTGCCAAAGGGCTGGGGAATGGTGTCCCCATTGGTTGCTGCCTTGTAAATAACCTGGCCACAGAGATTCTGCAACCCGGAACACATGGTTCCACCTTTGGAGGCAACCCGCTTGCATGCAGAGCCGGAATATCCGTTCTGGAAATAATTGAAGAAGAAAATATTCTTGAAAACGTAACCAAAGTATCCGCATATATAAATAAATCTCTTACAAACACATTCGCAGATGTTAAAGAGGTTGTTGCCATTAGAAATACGGGTATGATGATTGGTATGGAAATGAGCTTCGCCTGTGCTGAAATTGTAGGAATTGCACTTAATAACGGACTACTGATAAACGTCACCGCAGATAAGGTTATAAGACTTCTGCCGCCTCTTATAATGACCGAGGCAGAAGCAGGCATCTTAACCGAGAAACTCACAAAATCCATAGAACAACTGATAGCGAACAAAAAATAAACCGGGAAGAAAACATGACTACCAGACACTTATTGACATTGATGGATCTGTCAAAAAAAGAACTAAACCAGATAATAAATAGAGCTAAAGAGCTAAAAGAGATAAAAAACAGAGGAGAAATTTTTGAACCTCTGAAAAATCGCGTCTTGGGAATGATCTTTGAAAAATCATCGACCAGAACCAGGGTCTCTTTTGAAGCCGGAATGATTCAACTTGGTGGCGGCGCTATTTTTCTCTCGCCTAAAGACACTCAACTAGGCAGAGGAGAACCTATTGAAGATACTGCAAAAGTGCTCTCAAGCATGCTTGATTGCATAATGATCAGAACCTTTTCCCACGATATGGTGGAAACTCTTGCTGCACATTCAACTGTTCCTGTAATAAACGGGTTAACTGATTTTGCCCACCCATGCCAGGTGTTAGCTGATATGCAGACATATTCAGAGCACCGGGGAAACATAAGCGGTAAAATTGTATCCTGGGTCGGTGATGGCAATAACATGTGTAACTCTTACATAATTGCTGCCGAGCAATTTGATTTTAATCTGAAGATCGCCTGCCCTGAAGGATATGGCCCTAACCATCACCTTCTCGATGAACACAAAGAAAGGATATCCCTCTGCTCAACTCCTGCAGAGGCAGCAGAAAATTCCGATCTTATTGTAACTGATGTCTGGGCAAGCATGGGGCAGGAAGAGGAACAACGCCAAAGAGAAATCGCCTTTAAAGATTATCAGGTAACCAAAGAGATAATGTCTATAGCAAACAAAAACGCGGTATTTATGCACTGTTTACCAGCTCATCGCGGCGAAGAGGTCTCTGCCGAAGTAATCGACGGTGAGCAGAGCATCGTATGGGATGAAGCGGAAAACAGACTTCATGCACAAAAAGCGCTGCTTGAGTTTTTAATAACCGGAAACCAATAATAACTCTTCCAAAACCTCCACTATCTCATTGTAGTGGAGGAAATTATGGTGAAAAAAACAAGTTTGAATTCACACTTGCCTCTTCAAAAAAAAGAAAAATAATGTTAAGTTAGTCGCATAATAAGAAAATAATAATAAGCAAGATCATTGCAATAGAACATCGCTTTCGAATTACATAAAAAACTGTTACTCGAATGTTCCTTAGGGGGAATAAAATGAAGATTATTATTGCTATCGCCATCTGTATAACAACCTCTATTACAGCTCATGCCAACTGGAAAACAGAGATCATTTCTGACCTGCAAACTGATATCTACACCCCGGCATCAACCCCGGTTTTAAACAATAAAAGAGCCCTCATGCTAACCCTGCATGGCTGTAGCCTGCTTACTGCAAAAGAAGGATGGGAAGATGTCGCCGATGAATACGGCATGATTGTAGCTGCCCCATGGGTATCAGGTGATGAAGCCTACTCACCCAGATTTGCTTATGGAAATTGCTGGGGAAATGCCAATGGTGACGATCAGACAAAGTACTCATACAGCAACGACAATCTGATCGAAATAATAGAAACGCTAAAAGCAAGAACTCAATTAAATATTGATCCGAATCAGATTTATGTTGTCGGAATATCTTCAGGAGGGGGACAAAGCTTTACTCTTGGATGTGTTGCTCCAGATATTATCGCAGGCTTTGGCTCCGTAGATGGACCACAGCTTGGAACAGACTTCCTATCAACTACTCAGAACGTCTCTCTTGAAAACTGCAGAAATTATGCAGCAAGTCTGGATAATAACTTCTCAACTCAAATTGCAAACTTCACGGCTTTTATAACCGACTCATCAACATGGAAAAAAGACATTACAGAATTCAATATTGATGCTGTTTCAGAAATATATCAGGTTGAATTCCCAACAACACAAACAGGAGGAGTCACTACACTGGCAAAAGAAACTGTTTCTACACATAGAGGAAAAGAGGTGTTGTCTTATGTAGAAATTAATCAGAGTGGTCACTATATGCCAGTATCACCAGAACTGCTTGACTACCCAGCATATATAACAGAATGGTTTTTCAGAAATAACCGCAGACTAACTACACATGAGAATATTGACCCAACACTCAATGTTACCATAAACATATACGAACAAAACATCACCATATCAGGAAATGCAAGCGACGAAGACGGCACTGTAGTAGAAGGCGAAATAAATATCAAAAACTCAGACGGAAAAACTGTAAGAAACAGTGTTGTTCTTGCATTTAATGATTTTGAACAAGAGTTTACAGGATTTGATGAAGGGACATATACCATAAGAGTTGCCGTTACCGACAACGACAATGGCACAACATCATTTTACAAAACTGTGACCATAGAAAAAACTGAAGAGGGTGAAGGTGAGATAGAAGGTGAAGGTGAGATAGAAGGTGAAGGTGAGATAG
>QZLD01000228.1 GCA_004796385.1 Gammaproteobacteria bacterium
ACCTCAATAGATGAGGAGCCATTGTCGGCATAAAAACAGCGGTTTAAGCCTGCGGGAGTAATCTCCACCAACTTTTCAGATAGCTCTACGATCGGTTCATGGGTGAAACCGGCAAGAATAACGTGCTCAATGCTATCTAGTTGGCGCTTGATGGCGTTGTTGATATCCGGATTAGCATGACCAAAGATATTTACCCACCACGAACTGATGGCGTCCATATATCTGTTGCCATCAAAGTCTTCCAGCCAGATGCCTTTGCCGTTTTTTACAGGGATTAATGGCATGGATTCGTGATCTTTCATCTGTGTGCATGGGTGCCAGAGCACCTCCAGGTCTCTTTCAACAAGATTTCGGTTCATCATAATCACCTTGAATTTCTGTTTTACTCTATGGGTGTAAGTCCCAGATTCTCAAGAATCTCCAGTACTATATGTGACTGATTCATGGTGTAGAAGTGTAGCCCCGGCACCTCTTCAGAGAGTAGTTTGTCGCACATTAGGGTTATAACCTCAATACCAAAGGCGCGGATAGATTCAAGGTCATCGCCATATGCTTCCAGCCTTTTACGAATCCAGCGGGGGATTTCGGCACCGCAGGCATCGGAAAAACGTGCCAGCTGCGCGTAATTTGTGATAGGCATTATGCCGGGAACTATGGGGATGCTGACTCCAAGTTTTTCTGTGTCTTCAACAAAAGAGCTGTAGGAGTCTATATTAAAGAAATACTGGGTAATTGCGGCGTCGGCACCGGCATCGACCTTGTTTTTGAAATTGAGCAGGTCATCTTTGGCGCTTCTTGCCTGAGGGTGAAACTCGGGATAGCAGGCGACCTCTATATGAAAGTAGTCCCCGGTCTCTTTGCGGATAAATTCCACCAGCTCATTGGCATACTGGAATTCGCCGATATCGCGCATACCCGATGGCAGATCACCCCTGAGTGCGACAACACGATTGACGCCGTTATCGCGGTATTCATTAAGGATCTGCAAAATGCTATCTGCAGTTGCGCCAATACAGGAGAGGTGGGGGGCGGCATCAAAGCCGGAATCTTTCTGAATAGAAATTACAGTATCAAAGGTGTTGTCTCTGGTGGTGCCGCCGGCACCAAAGGTAACGGAAAAATACTCCGGCATTAAAGCGCTAAGTTCATTGCGTACCTCAACCAGTTTTTCTGCGCCCTCTGCTGTGCGCGGTGGGAAAAACTCAAAGCTGATATTCTGTGCATTATCCTGTAGATTCATCTCTTCTGACCATAATTGCTGATTAAAATATTGGCAGAATTTTACAGGAAAAAGAGTGAAGAGTCTTCCTTTGAAAAACGCCTATTCCCTAAAACTGAACTCGCAGCCACAGTATTTCTGGCGATAGAGTTCATATTCATCACTTAGTTTAAGGCTGCGCCTGAAGCCATCTTTTTTCTTGAAGTTATATGCTTGAAAACCGGGAAACTTTTCACCAACTTTAAAAATATTGCTGGATATTTTGTGAGGACTGATGGTAAGTGTGGTGCAGAACTTCTCTATGCCAAGTTCTTGCGCTTTCAGATAAGTGCGTTGCAGGCTGAACTCAAAACAGCGATTGCAGCGACCGCCTTTTTCAGGTTCGCCCTCAAGTCCTTTTATAAATGCCAGCCAGTTTTCGTGATTATATTTATCCACCTCAAGTTGCAGATTGGTTATTGCAGTAAATGTTCGGGCAGACTCCAGCCTTCTCATAAACTCTTCATGGGGAGAGATATTGGAGTTGCTGAAGTACAAAACCGGCTGTATTCCGTCTTCAATAACTCTCTCTACAGATGCCGTGGCACAGGGAGCACAGCAAATATGAATCAGGATGCGTTTATCCATTTCCGGCGGCTGTAAAACCTGCAACTATCTTGTTGTAAAGATCATCGTACTCCACAGCAGACTGATATTGCGGAAACTCTTCGATAACATTCTGTGGTGCACGGAAGAGAATCCCGGTATCGGCAGCCTTGAGCATAGTGGTGTCATTGTAGGAGTCGCCAGCGGCAACGATATTAAAATTGAGCTGCTTGAAGGCTTCAACTGCTTTGCGCTTGTGATCTGTAAGCCTGAGTTTGTAATTGATTATTCTGCCGTTAGCATCTGTTTCCAGACGATGGCAGAAAAGTGTCGGCAATCCCAGCTGTCTCATAAGCGGCATGCCGAACTCGTAAAATGTATCGGAGAGGATTACCAGCTGATACTCATCGCGAATCTTATCCAGAAATGCTTTGGCACCGGCAAGAGGCGCGATATTGCTGATAACTTCATTTATATCGTTAAGTCCCAGGTTATGTTTATCTAAAACACCAAGGCGCATCTGCATTAACTCATCATAATCGGAATAATCTCTGGTGGTTGCCTTAAGTTCCGGTATTCCGGTTTTTTCGGCAAAAGCAATCCAGATTTCCGGTACTAAAACCCCCTCAAGATCAAGGCAAACAATTTCCATGGCAGACTCCGATAAAATAAAATCGGCGCAATTATATGGGAAAATGACCTTTTTAGGAATAGCAGATTTTTCAGTCAGATAGCTCAAACGATTCGATCTGCTCCTGAGTCTCCATCCATGCGCCTTCGCTCTCTTCCAGGTCGTTTTTCAGTTTACCCTGTTCGCTAAGCAGATCTTTAAGCAGCTGCTTATTATCTTCCGCATAGGTCTCTTCTGCCGATAACTGTGTTTCTATCTCTGC
>QZLD01000274.1 GCA_004796385.1 Gammaproteobacteria bacterium
TACCAATAGAGAAAGAATAAACAATAGTTTACGCATAGCTATACCCAGCCTTTTTATGTTTGTTTTTTTATTTAATAAAGTTAAGCAGGCAATCCGGCCAATTTAACAGCACGTAATTTTAAAGGTGATTCTCTAACAACACTCCCCTGTGTTGTTACATTTAAATAGCCGTTCTTCATTGTAATGCCGTTTGTTTCACAAGCTCCCGATCTAATTCGAACACGCAATTTTAGAACCACCTAATATACGCAAAAGTGTGAACCGCGTCAACAAATAGGTTATTTATATGCAACAAATTACATAATTATTAAATTATTTATAGCAATGCATCGTTATTACGATTATTATATCCGGTAATATCTGTAGCGGGGATTTTGTCAAGACATCACCCCAATATCGACGAGGAAAGAGATGAAAACTATTATTACCATTGCTTTATTGATTATTTCACAAACTTTTTTTATAACAATTGCACAAGCTGAAAGCATTGATGCCTCGTTGAAATATGTTGGTTTATCAGGAGATGGCAGTGCTATTCTTATCATTGATCGGGATATAAAAAACTATTCATGCAATGGCAATATTCTGGAGATAGCCGCCGATACAACCCATTTCGATCTTTATTACAAAACAGCCCTTCTTGCCTGGCAAAAAAAATCTAAAATCAACCTGCAATTCTCCGGATGCTCAGCCAAAGGACACCCCACCATAAAAAACGGAGTTGCTGCTGATTTTTTTCTGGTCGGCAATAATTACAAGAAATTTTCCCCCGCAATTATGGCATTTTGAGAAGTAATTTTTCGTTTTGCCGCCTATTAGGTTGTCGATTCATCAATTTTAGATGATAATAGTCCTCTAATACATCTCCTTTTACAACAATGTCTCGCACATAAAGTTGGACACCTTTAAAAATCATTTGGGAGCATCGCTGTGCCGGTAGATATTCCAGGCTATAAAATAATTAAAAAAATTGGCCAAGGAGGAATGGCCACAGTTTATTTAGCTAAACAAACTGGCTTAGACCGGGAAGTCGCACTCAAAGTAATGTCGCCAAAACTGGCCCTTGATCCTTCATTCAGTGATCGTTTTATTCGTGAAGGCCGGATTATTGCAAAGTTATCTCACCCAAGAATTACTCAGGTTTACGATGTAGGTGTTCATAATGATACCTATTATCTGGCTATGAAATTTTACCCTGGAGGCGAACTAAAAGATCAGATCAAAAAAGGAATCGCTCTACCCCGAATTCTGAAAATAATCGCTCAGGTTGCTGATGCTCTTAATTATGCCCACGAAAACGGCTATGTTCATCGCGATGTAAAACCGGAAAATATCCTTTTTAATAAAAGCGGAGACGCTATACTCTCTGATTTCGGCATTGCACGAAACGCAAACTCCCAAACAAACATGACTCAAACAGGCTTGGTCATCGGAACACCGGTATATATGAGCCCTGAACAGGCAAAAGGCGAAGATCTGGACGGTCGCTCCGATATATATAGCTTGGGCATCATGTTTTTTGAGATGCTCTCCGGCAATGTACCTTACAATGCCGATTCCGGAGTAGCTATTGCGGTAAAACATCTAACGGAACCTGTACCAACCTTAGATGAAAATCTGATTGTTTTCCAACCGATAATTAACCGTTTCCTATCTAAATCAGCTGATAAAAGATATCAAACCGGGCATGAAATAATTGCAGATTTAAAAGCTGCAAAAGAACAAATTATCGCCAATAGATCCAGCTCAGGAACTGTGATTACCCCCATTATTTCAAGCTCTTCTCTTACTAAAAAATCCGATGCCGGAATTTATAACGCCACAAAATCCAGAAAAACAAAAAGAACAATACTCTTTGCTATTACAGGAATAACAACTGTTGCTGCAATTGCGACAATTACTTCTTATCTATTCCTTGCCAATCCTGATAAACAAGCTCCTCCAGAACCTATTACAGAAGTTCAAAAAACAGATGAGATAAAAACAGAGAAACCCAAAAAAAATAAGGCGCTTGATAAATTAATAGCATTATCCAATAAAGCATTTGATGAAGAGAGATACATCAGTCCATCTAACGATAA
>QZLD01000059.1 GCA_004796385.1 Gammaproteobacteria bacterium
TGATGAATCTTTTTTAAAATTTCTTTAATTATCTGTCTGAATGATAAGTGTAAATTTTGATTTTATCCCCTCTTCTGATGTGTTACCTTATTTCTCAGGTAGGTTGGTAGCGCATCTTCGGCCTGCTTTACATTCCCGTCAGCTATTTTAATTTTTGCTATTTCGGCGATATCTTTTGCGTGTGGATATTCTATTTCGCTCTGTATGATTTTGTATTTGGAGTGTCTTTCTGTAAGTAGTTCTTTATAGGTTAACCAGCCACTGCCGATAGCAATTATCTCGTTATTTCCTTTATTGAAGGAGATATTGGTTGCCTCAGGCGAGATTACCTGCTCTTCTCCTGCAAGTGTGACTTTCCCTGAATTAGCCTCAAAAGAGTAGTTGGCCCAGTAGACCTCCTGCATTCTGGCATCTATGCAAGGGATTATTTTGCTGGAGTTGTATTTTTTTGCCGCGCCGTGAGCAAGCCCCGCAAGTGTAGATATCGGGATAATAGGAATGTCCTGGGAGAATGAGATCGCTTGGGCAGCGCTGCAGGCTATTCTGATTCCTGTAAATGCGCCGGGGCCGCAACCGAAGGCGATGTAATTTATCTCAGAGATATCCGTTTTGCACTCAGTCAGCAGTTCATCAAGCATTGGCAGTAGTCTTTCAGTATGTTTTTGCGGAACTATCTCATGAAATTCATTGCATTTGTCTTTGTCAAGAAGAGCAACTGAGCATGCTTCTGTCGATGTTTCTATGGCCAGTATTTTCAAACCGATACTCCGTTATAATATTATTAAACAGTTTCGTTAAAAACTGGGATTTTAGCTGGTTTGTCTGACTATTTCTATTAGAATGGAAAGGTTGTTATGTCATACTTGAGGATTGTTGTTTTTGTCTGAAAAATCTATTAAAACGTATCTTGTTATCTGGCTTGGGCAGTTTATGTCGATGTTTGGTACTACTATGACCGGATATAGTTTGGGGGTCTGGTTGTTAAAGCAGGATAACTCTGTTGCCAACTATTCACTGGTGCTCTTTGCTGTACTTACTCCATCGATGTTATTTGCGCCTATTGCAGGAGTTCTTATAGATCGCTTTAACCGTAAGGCGATTATGATTGCCGGCCATGCCTGTGCCGGGTTATGTAGTCTTGGTATTATTGTGCTCTATTTTTGCGGTATGTTGCGTTTGGGGTTTATTGTACCGCTGGTAGCTATAAGTTCTGTCTGCAATGGAATGGTAAACGCAGCGTTTATGGCTTCTACATCGCTATTGGTTTCTAAGGATAATCTTACCCGCGCCAGTGGTTTGATGGGGATTGCCAGGGCTTTGATAACAATTGCTGCGCCGCCTTTTGCAATACTGTTGTTGGATGTTTTTGGTTTAAAGTTGATTCTGTCAGTTGACGTGGTTAGTTTTCTTTTTGCAATAATCTGTTTTTCTTTGACTTCGATTCCTCAGCCGCAAAAAAATATAGATGATAAGAAGAATATTGTTGCGGATTTGCTTTTTGGTGTCAGGTATATTTTGAAAAATCGTAGTTTGTTGCATTTGCTGTTGTTCTTTATGGTTGTGGTGTTCTTTGTAGGGCTTGCTAATGCTTCCATGCCTCCTTTTGTTATGGCGCTTTCAGGAGAAAAGGGGGTTTCTGTTGTTTTTGCTTGTGCCGGTGTTGGTGCACTAATCGGAGCGTCATTTCTGGCTACAGTTAAAGGAATAAAAAATCATGTTCTGTTTATTATTGCGGCCGCAATAATTTTTGGTGCAGGACTTGTTGTGGTCTCTTTTTCCAAGGGGTTGCTTCTGATTGCGATAGCATTTTTTGTTGTTGCGGCAATACAGATAACGGCGATTGGTGCTAATCAGGTGATCTGGCAGAAAAAGGTGGAGCCGGAATATCAGGGGAGGGTGTTGACTACTGCTGTGCTTTTCGCGTCAATAACATTGCCTGTCGCATTGCTTTTAGCTGGTCCGGTTGTGAGTTATATTTTTAAGCCGCTTTCTGAAATGCTTTTTTATGGCGTCAATGATAATGGTGAGTTTGGTTATATATCTCTTATGTTTTTATGTAATGGTGTGATTTTGATAGCGGTTGCGATAATTGCGTTGTTTAATCCTTTTATTAGGAATATTGAAGCTAATCTTGAGGATAAGGTTTGATTTTCAGTCTTTTGCGGGATTAAAGATCCCGCCGAGATCCATTGTTTTGTGGTGTGTGGTGTGGTGGTACGCAATGAATCCGGCAGGAGGGAGGAGGTTGGCGGCAATTAAGGTTATTGCCGCCATTGTCTGTTTAGCCTACAGGTATCAATTTAGAGTCAAATTGCTCATTGATTACCTCAGCCATGGCAAGGTATATGGCGCTTGCACCACATAGGATACCTTCCCATCCGGCAATTTTTCCAATAAGCTCAGAGCCGGTCCAGTCTTTTATTGCCAATAGGAAAAATAGTATTACAAGGCTGAAAAATACAAAACTCAGGGTTTTGTTTCCATTGAGTGTGCCTACGAACATAAAGAGGGAGAACATTCCCCATAGGAACAGATACCATGCCATAAAACTTTTTGGAGTGGTTTCGGCCCAGCCGAATTTTGGCAAAATAATCAATGCCACCAGAGTGATCCAGAACAGGCCGTAAGATATAAAGGCTGTTACGCCAAATGTATTGCCTTTTCTGAATTCAAGAATTCCGGCAATGATTTGTGCAAGGCCACCATAGAAAAATCCCATCGCTAGAATCATAGCACTTATAGGGAAAAATCCGGCGTTATGAATGTTTAGTAGAATGGTAGTCATTCCAAAACCCATTAGCCCTAGCGGGCCTGGATTTGCGTAATTTTCTTTCATGTTTGTTGCTCCGTACGTCGGTAGTTAACTTCTTTACTTTTCTGAAAAACAATTTAGTCAAACACCACAAGTCAATAAATTGTACAAAATATCGACCCACCTGTTTTTCAGGAGATTTATTGGTTTCCCGGAAAAACGTTGTCCTTACTGTTTTTCTGTATATTGCAAAACGGGGTTAACGGTTTTGCTATGATTTGGCTTAGTTGCCGCTGCTTGGTCGTCCTGTTTGAGCAGATTCCCGAGTTATCGGGTTTAAACTTGTGTAATCTAATGGCCTTCCATTACTAGAAAGCATTTTTCGAGGCGTTGTTTATCTTGGCTAAATCTTGCAAATGACTTTTGAAACAGCGGAGATTTTTCCAGTGCTTCCAGTATCATGTTGTATGTAATTTTTCCTTCCTCGTTTTTAAGGTCATCTGTTTCGTTAATTCTTTTAATGCATTCATCAAATAGTTCTGTCTGATTTGCGTGAACCTTCCTTGAGTGCTTTTCTCCTAATATTTCAATCATAATCTTATCGACTGTATTCTTCATAGGCAGTACATCACTCCCGTAAAATTGCTGTTTTTAATAATCTTCCTTGGAAAATTACATTAGACACTCACTGTTAAACAATCGGCTGCTTTTTGCAGCAACGACAGCTGAATATCTTTCTGGGGGAGGCAGGTTCCATTTGACCTCTAAAATCGGAATTATAATTAACAAAAAGCGTGCCAGTTTCTTGTTTGGGGTAACTATATGAAAAACATGGTAAAAATCTCAAGGAGGTGTTTTGACAAAAAAGTCTCTGATAGAGGCGTTAACGACTCTATTTTTTAAAAAACCAAAATAAGTTATTGTTTTTAAAGATGTTGCTTGATTGGACAGTATTGTCTCCTTAAGAGACTATATTATCTCATGCTTCTTTAATTTTCTGAAAAGAGTTCTTCTGTTCATGGATAATTTTTCTGCTGTAACTTGTTTATTCCAGCGGTATTTATTTAGAGCATCCAGCAGAACCTTTTTTTCATAGTAATTTATAGTTTCTTCAAAAGAGCTGTATATGGTTGGTTGTTCGTTTTGATTAATGTTGTTTTCGGTATTTATTTTTTTGTGTGGCTCTTCTCTGAATTCTAAAGTATTAAGGGTCATGTAGCGGTTTATTACATTTTGGAGTTCTCTGACATTTCCGGGCCAGTGATAATTGTATAGTGCATCCATTACTTTCCCCGATAGGGTATAGTTGCCATTATTGGGGTTAAGGTTTTTGAGAAAATGATAAACAATTAGCGGGATATCTTCTTTTCTTTCGCGTAGTGGTGGTACGTTTATAGGTATTACATGGATTCTGTAGTAAAAGTCTTCTCTTACATTGCCTTTATTTACTTCATCAAGAAGATTGCGGTTGGTGGCGGCTATTATTCTGAAATTTGCATGTTTGAGTGATGCGCTGCCTACAGGGGTAAAGCCATTGCCTTCAATGGCTCTTAGTAGTTTAACCTGCATATTGAGTTCTAGCTCTCCAACCTCATCGAGGAATAGTGTGCCTTTGTCGGCTTGTTCAAGAAAGCCTTTGTGTTTTTCGTGGGCGCCTGTAAAGGCTCCTTTTTCATGCCCGAAAAATGCGCTTTCTAAAAGGTTGTCAGGAATTGCGCCGCAGTTTACCGGAATAAATGGCTTATCATGCCTGGCGCTCATGTCGTGAATGGCTCTGGCAACCAGCTCTTTTCCGGTGCCGGATTCGCCGTAGATGATTACATTTGCGTTATTTGCAGGGCTGTCTGCCGCTTTGAGGATCAGGTCGTAAATATCCTGCATCTTTTCGCTTTTGCCGATGATATTGTTGAAGCGATAACGTTCTTGTATAGACGACTTTAGCTTTATATTTTCCTGGTGGAGCATGTGAGAGCGTTGGCGCATAGAGGTTTCACGCAGCTTTTGTTCGGTAATATCCTGCAGGGTGGTAACTGAGCCTATCATAACGTTTTCCTGGTCAAAAACCGGTGCCGCCAGAAAGTAGATATGTCTGGCTTTTCCGCCCATGTTTTCAAAGTAATCGGTAGCCTCCCATGCAAAAGGTACGACTTTTGATTTTGCAGGGCTTTTGCCTTCATAGAGTTTTTGAAAACGCTTAAAATCCTGTTCAATAATAAGATCGGCTAAAACCGGTCTTTTATGATCGTAAAAAAGGCGCCATTGATCGTCTGTGCCGATTATCTCTTCTGCATTTATTCCGGTGAGTAGTTCGCAAGCGCGATTTACAAAAACAATTTTATGATCAAGGCCGATAGCAAACTGGGCGATCGGTGTACATTCCATAAGGTTAAGCATAGGGTTTCCATTTACATCAACGATTGAATTTAATTACAGGTAGATTACCATTATATCTTCAATTTAAAAAAGCCTTGTCTTAAGGGTGGTATTTATTAATATTTTTGGAGATGGTGTGGGAAGAATAACTCCTCTGGATCGTAAATTAATTAACCAGATTGCAGCAGGTGAGGTGGTTGATAGACCGTCATCTGTATTAAAAGAGATCCTTGAAAACAGCATAGATGCAGGTTCTACAGAAATTGATATTGAGATAGAAGCCGGTGGAAAGCGCCTGATAAAAGTCAGGGATAATGGTCATGGTATCTATAAGGAAGATCTGGCTCTGGCGTTAACAAGGCATGCAACCAGTAAAATAAGAACTCTGGACGATCTTGAAAGGGTTATCAGTCTTGGTTTTCGTGGCGAGGCGTTGCCGAGTATCTGTTCTGTATCGAGAATGAAAGTTACCTCATGTGAGCAGAGTTGTGAAACCGGGTGGCAGATTATTGGTGATGGTTCTGATGATTCCTTTGATATTACACCTGCACCGCATCCTGTGGGGACAACTATTGAGGTGCGAGATCTCTTTTTTAATGTGCCGGCACGAAAAAAGTTTCTCAAGACGGATAAAACTGAATTTAATCATCTTCGGGATATGATTAACCGCATTGCATTGGCAAACTTTGGAGTGGAGATCTCTTTAAAGCATAATCAGCAGTCGATGGTTCGTTTTAGGATTGCAAAAGACAAAAAAGAAGAAGATAGTCGTATCGCTGCTGTTTGTGGTGGTGCCTTTGTGGATAGCTCCATAATGGTTGATTATTCAGCTTCGGAGATGCGTCTTTACGGTTGGGTGGCTCGTCCTGTGTTTTCCAGAAGTCAGGCGGATATGCAGTATTTCTTTGTTAATGGACGTATGGTTAGAGATAAGCTGGTCACGCATGCAATCAGGCAGGCTTATAGTGATGTTCTGTATTCCGGCAGGCATCCGGCCTATGTTCTGTATCTGGAGATGAATCCGCAGTTGGTGGATGTGAATGCTCATCCAACTAAGCAGGAGGTGCGTTTTAGGGAGGGGCGATTTGTTCATGGATTTATATATAAAGCACTGCATAACGCGATAGCAAGTGAAAAGGTCGGTGGTGATGAAGTCTCTGTTCCGGTGCGGTGTGAATCGGTTATGTCTGTGCTTAGGCAGGAGTCGCAGTCTGCAGAGCCATCGCAGGTAGCACTTCAGTTGGGTGGTGCTTCATATCGAAGCGGGGGTTGTAAAAAAGATTCTTATAGGTTTTCACCGGCCTCTGTTGGTGAGCAGGCAGAGTTGTATGGGAGGTTGGTGCGGAAAGAGGAGTCTGAAAACGTAGTTGATAGCCAGTCTGAAGAAGAGATGGATAATCGGTTGGGATTTGCGCTGGCTCAGATTCAGGGGGTTTATATACTTTCTCAGGTAGAAGATGGTGTGATTCTTGTAGATATGCATGCAGCGCATGAGCGCATAGTCTACGAAAAGATGAAGCGTGATTTTTCTTCCGAAAAGCTGATTAGGCAGCCGTTACTGGTGCCTATATCTTTGGCCGTCAGTGCTAAAGAGGCTGATTTGGTTGAGGAAAAGAGCTCGGTTTTTCAGGATGTAGGTTTTATAGTTAATCGTAACTCCCCTGAGTCTATAGTTATAAGAGAAGTGCCTGCATATCTTGCAAATGGAGATGTTGAGTCATTGGTGCGTGACGTTATCTCTGATATTTCAGAACATGATGTGTCGCAGCGAACAGAAGAAAAAATAAATGAAATTCTAGCAACTATGGCATGTCATGGGGCGGTTAGGGCTAACAGGAAACTTACTATTCCAGAGATGAATGCGCTCCTGCGAGAGATGGAAAAAACCGAGCGAATAGGTCAGTGTAATCACGGTAGGCCAACTTGGATAAGTTTGTCCATGAAAGATCTTGATGCAATGTTTTTAAGGGGGCGTTAAATGTTGTCTAAAAAAGTTTTTTATTTAATGGGGCCTACAGCATCCGGTAAAACAGTAGCAGCTATAGAGCTGCATAAAAAATTGGGAATGGAGGTGGTTAGCGTCGATTCTGCCATGGTTTACAAGGGGATGGATATCGGAACGGCAAAGCCGAGTCTCTATGAGCTTGCTGAATGTCCGCATCGCTTAATAGATTTTCTTGATCCCTCAACCCCGTATTCAGCAGCGGATTTTATAGCTGATGCCAAGGAGCATATTGAAGATATCTTCGCAAGCGGAAAGGTGCCCCTGTTGGTTGGGGGGACGATGCTTTATTTTCGTTCGCTGGAGAATGGATTATCCGAGCTGCCGGATGCCAATCAGGATATAAGAAGCAAGATCGAGGCAGAGGCAAAAGAAAAAGGTTGGCCGGAACTGCACAGCAAGCTCCAGAAAATAGATTTGCAGATGGCGGTAAGGTTGAGTCCTAATGATTCCCAGCGTATAGAGCGGGCATTGGAAGTATATGAGATTACCGGTAAGCCTATGTCGCAGCTGCTTGAGGAGAATAGGGCGGAGCCGTTGCCGTATGAGATTATAAAAGTTGCGCTGCAATTATCATCGAGAGAGACTCTGCATGAGAGAATCAGGCGGCGCTTTATGCAGATGCTGGAGCAGGGTTTTGTGTCTGAGGTGGAGGCGTTGATGGTTCGTGGTGATCTTGATATGTCACTGCCATCTGTTAGATCGGTCGGTTACAGGCAGGTGTGGCAGTATCTGCAGCAAGAGATGACCTATGAAGAGATGATCGAGAGAGCAGTGATTGCAACAAGGCAGTTGGCAAAAAGGCAGCTGACATGGTTAAAGACAGAACAAAACTGTAAAACAATAGTTAGCGATAACGAAAATTATCAGCCTCAGATTTGTGAACATTTTGAAAAATTTATTAATTGATCCATATATAAAAAAATTACCCCTTGATCTTTGGTTGATAATCAAGTAAAAAGGTCGGTCTATTGGGTGCAAGTCATCGGTGGTATTCGGAATAGACCGATAATATCTCCTTGATTGTGGGGGAAATCGCAGTGATTTGCTGGACGTTGAGTGTAACTCGAAAATTTGAGGGTTTGTTTCCTCGGTTGGGTGGTCGTATTGACCCCGATTTAAAATAATAAGGAGAATCTTATGGCCAAAGGTCAATCTCTTCAAGAACCATTTCTTAATGCGCTGCGTAAAGAAAAAGTACAGGTAGCTATCTATCTGGTAAACGGTATTAAACTTCAGGGCGTTATTGAATCTTTCGATCAATTTGTAATTCTGTTGAAAAATACAGTGAATCAGATGGTTTATAAGCATGCAGTTTCAACAATTGTGCCTGCACGCAATGTAAAATGGTTGCAGCAGCCTCCGTCTGATGAATCGCATCATCACAATTCATCGCAGGGCGATATTGGCAACCGATAATAGTCCTACAAATTTATCGTCAGCATCAGCACTGTTCGAGCGTCCGCAAACAGGCGAACGTTCAGTGCTTGTTCATATCGACTTTTACAACTCATCAGTACAGGATGAGTTGGAAGAGCTCTGTTCATTAGCAATATCCGCAGGGGCAGACCCTGTAGCTGTTATTGATGGCAAAAGGAATTCTCCTGACGCCAGAATTTTTGTCGGCAAGGGTAAGCTGGAAGAAATTAGTCGAGCGGTAAATGCTTATAATGCTGATTTAGTTATATTTAATCATCAGCTTTCCCCAAGTCAGGAACGCAATATTGAGCGCGAACTTAAGTGTCGTGTGCTTGATAGGGCTGGTCTTATTCTGGATATTTTCGCGCAAAGGGCTAGAACCTTTGAGGGTAAACTTCAGGTTGAGCTGGCGCAGTTGCGTCATATGTCTACAAGATTGGTGCGGGGGTGGACTCATCTTGAGCGACAAAAAGGCGGTATCGGTTTGCGTGGGCCTGGTGAAACCCAGCTGGAAACTGACAGGCGCTTGTTGGCAATTCGTATAAAACAGCTTGGCAAAAGGCTTGAGAAGGTCAGAAAACAACGTGATCAGGGACGGAATTCCAGAAGACGCAATGATGTGCCCTCAGTGGCATTGGTCGGTTATACCAATGCAGGTAAATCTACCCTGTTCAATACATTGACGGAATCCGGTGTTTATGCAGCCGATCAACTCTTTGCGACACTTGATCCAACGTTAAGAAAACTTCAATTATCAAGTTCACAGAATGTTGTTCTTGTTGATACAGTTGGCTTTATCAATCACTTGCCGCATGAGCTAATCGCAGCTTTTCGGGCAACTTTGGAAGAGACCTGCGAGGCCGATCTTATTCTGCATGTTGTTGATGCCAGTGATGAGCTGCGTGAGGATCGTATAGATCAGGTAAATGAAGTCTTGCGGAGTATTGGGGCTGACAAGGTTCCGCAGGTCATGGTTATGAATAAGATAGATCTGCAGGAAAATAGTAATCCCCGTCATGAAAAAGATCGAAATGGTAATGACTTGATTTGGGTTTCTGCCCAAGAAAGTAGCGGGATGAAATTATTGCGGGAAGCTCTTCAGGATAGGTTTCTTGATATCATAGTTGAGGGTACAATTGCAATTTCTCCTCAGGATGGCAAATTGCGTTCAAGGCTCTATTCTATAGATGGCATTATCTCAGAAGAGCATGGAGACGATGGAATTGCAAAGGTTAAAATTGCAGTGCCGCAGAAGATATATAACCAGTTGCATAAAGAATTTAATATAAAGTTGAGAGAATAGATTCAGGAGTTTTTAATGGCGGGTTCATTAAGAGATCAATTGCTAAAAGCCGGAGTGGTAGATAAGAAGGCGGCAAAAAAGGCAGCTAATGTCAAAAAGGTCGAGCAGCGCAAAAA
>QZLD01000010.1 GCA_004796385.1 Gammaproteobacteria bacterium
ATTGTCGATTTTCCTTTGGTGATTGCTTGAGATTTTATTTGTCATAATGATTCCTCTTTGATTGTGTTAATGCCACCAAAGAGGTCTCAATCTCTACTGGTGGCGGATCAGCAAGGTTGAGACTACCGTTCAAAGAGAAACGGCCTACCCGAAGGTAGCCTCGCTGACCTGCCATAAAATAGACATGCCTCTAATAAAAGCTCTTGAAGCTTGTTATTAGTCTCTTTGTGGAACGGGGTCTCAATCCCGGCGCTGGATTTTGCCAGCGCAATGGTAGGATAGCTTTAGAGGATTTGTATTGTCAATTATGGGTTTAAGAGAAAGGTGTTATGCAAAATTTTTTGTCACAATGCTCTGCGTTGGAACCTTCTGTTAAGGAGCATTTTTCAAATTTATAGTTGACAATGATCCGGAATCTTTTAAAAAGTGTATTATCTCATTATTAAAAGAAAAGCATGCTGTAACAAAAGAAAAAGACTAATATGATGTTTATGATCAGACAAATATCCCAAAATCTATTCTATGTAATTGTACTGGCGCTCGTTTTTTCTTTGGGCAAAATAAGTATTGCGGCAGATAAACAAAAACCATCGCTTCTTGATAATAGTTATAAAGAGGTCATCTACAAAGCTTTGGTTGAACAAAAAGTGTTTGATGATATGGGAAGAACCCTTGCCAATATTTCGCATGTTTGTAATCTTATTATTGACGATAAAAAATTCCCTGTTATTGATGTGGTTGTAATTTTTTCCACAGGCAACACCCTTAAATGGTCGCCATTTATGGTAATTCTTGATGAAAACTTAAAGGTTTTACAAAAAATCCCGACACTAGGAGAGCATCCCGTCTATTGTTATGGTAATGTGCTTTTTACAGATGGCTCACCCTCTTCATTATCAATAGATGGACATTCTACTTTTCCTGAAGGTAATGCTATTCTGATTAGCAATATGGGCAAAGATATAGCAGTAATAAGGTTCGCTCCAGAGCAATATCCAAAACATATAAAATTTCAATAAGGGGGTAGATAATGAAAAGCAGTATTAAATTTCTTTTGTTGTTGATTAGCATTTTTGCAACAGAACTTGTTTTGGCAGAAATAACTACTGCAGCAGAGAGACAAAAACCATCGCTTCTTAATAATAGTTACAAAGTGGTTATCTACAAAGCTTTGGTTGAGCAAAAAGCATTTCATATGGGAAGAACTCTTGCCAATATCTCGCATGTTTGCAATCTGGTGATTGATGGTAAAAAATTTCCTGTTATTGATGCTGATGTTATTTATTCAACAGGGGTTAACCTGAGAGGAGCCGATTTTATGGCCATTCTTAATGACGACCTGAAAATATTGCACCAAATCCCATATGCCAAAGAAAAACCTATCTTTTGTTATGATAATATTCTTTTTTTAAACTCGCCAAAATTTGATTTTAATATTGATGGACTTATGCCGTTAGGAAACGCTCTTTTGTTTAGCAATATGGGCAAAGACATAGCAGTAATAAGATACGCTCCAGAACAATATCCGAAACATATACAATTTCAATAAAGGAGGGGAAATGAAAAGTAGTATTAAATTTCTTTTGTTGTTGATTAGCATTTTTGCAGCAAAATATGCTTTGGCTGAAAGCAGTCCCATTGAGATTAGAGAAAAAATATACAATGCGCTTGTTGAGCAAAAATACTTTGATAAAGTTTCTCGCTCAATGGCACACATGGTCCACATATGCAACCTGGAGGTTGATAACAAAATCTTTGGCGTACTTCAGATTCGTAAGGAGATAGAAAATCCTGATTCCAGAACAATACTAATCACTGACAGTTCTTTACAAGTTGTTACTGAAATTGCTGTTACAAATCAAAGGCCAATGTTATGTTTTGAGAACAATATTTTGTGGTATGGCTATTTTGATCTTTCTGAAACACAAAAAGAAATTAATGTCTTTTCTTTTTTTAATTTCAAGGACAAAGGCTTCACTTATATTGGTGCCTATGAAGATCCAAGCGACTTTCCAAGTTTTGTCAAAGGACACTGGGGGCATCAATAATGAATAAATTTAGAACAAATATTGCCTTTATATTACTCAGCTG
>QZLD01000027.1 GCA_004796385.1 Gammaproteobacteria bacterium
CTCCTAATTCAAGCTCTGCAAAGGCACTGGAAATAGCCTGACTATCCTCAGTTAACTGGAAATAGTCGGAGAAAAACGGAATATATACTTCATCATATGCTGTTGCCCCGTTTATATTTGAGTCATGCCCTACAGCAAAATCGATATATGCACTAAAGTTGACAGATCTTTCAGCTATTCGCTTGTCAATCTCATCTAAAAAATTTTTTACTTTTTGTTTTACTGATTCCGGAGCCGATGTATTTAAAATTTCCTCAAATTCCGGCTTAGCTCTTTCATAATTCCCAATAATAAAGTATGCCCGCCCCAACTCTAATCTGGCCCGGTGCTGCTGCGGATAGATCATTAATATTCTCTCAAAAGACATAATTGCTCTTTCAATATGTCCTGTTTCAATCGCACTTATTCCAAAGTACAGATCAAAAAGAGGATCTCCGGCATGCTCTTCAAAATTTTTAATCCCGTATTTATAGGCTGCCTCCGTCTTACCTTTTTCTATAAGACTTTTTAATGTATCGCCATTTGCTACAACCAAAACAGAATTAAAAAACAGATACGCAATCATTGCGGTTTTTATGATTTTTCCAGGCATTACGATTCCTTTCATTTTGTTTTACCTGTAGTTTTTAGTTTAATGGTGATGGTAAACCATAACATCTGACGTCTTTCTTAATTTCAGACTTAATGTACGAGAAATTCCTTTAAGAATTTTTATTCCTATCTGCGTTTTTTCCGATAACATCAGATCGAAGTCTCTCTTTGTAAGAATCATCAATTTGCTGTCTTTATTTGCTTTAACAGTTGCTGACCTTGAAAGGCTATCTATCAGAGCCATTTCGCCAATAGACTCTCCTACATTAAGAGTTGCTATTTTTACATTAAACCCTTCTTGATTCTTTTTAATTACGTCCAAAGATCCTTCTACAACAAAGCAAACATGATCGCTAACATCACCCTCACGAAATACTATTGGTTCAAAATCCATTTCTACTTCAATCATACCCACATATTTGCTGGCATAGAGAAGCTCTTCTTCTTCAAGCTCGGCAAACATGGGGACATTTTTTAAAAAATCGGCCACAAAATCTGACACTTACGACTCCTATGCTTATTTCTTCACACAGCATACTTTGCACCCACACTAATGCTATACCGTAAGTATAATAGATTATTTTAAAAGTGCCTGAGGCCGATAAAATTTTCTCTCGTTCTTATTTCAAAAGAATTATAAATCTTACTCTTTCAACAATGATTGCATTAAGGATGTTCTTTCGTTTTTAGACATTGATCCAATTTGCTCCACCTTAGAGAAAAAGCAACTTACGCTATGGTTACATTGTTTTTCCATTATTTTATTGAAAGAATCAACATAAAGGTTGTATGTAGAAAAAAGCGCCAGCTTTGCGTTATTCAAACCTTTACTGAACCAAAGATCATACCCCCTGTAACCATGCCATTTTTCTGCTTTTAACCTTTTATATGATTCTTGCAAATGCTTATAAACAGAACCCTTCATCAGCCTTTTATTATCTGGAGTCAAAACGGATTTATATACCATCTGCAACCAGCTTCTATGCGAAATCACCAACGCCTTGAAATCTCCTTTGCGCTTTAAGTACTGCTTGTATCCGTTTATGTTTTTTTCTGTTCCGTTTTTCTGCAGCCACCTGTCTATACCATAATACTGATAAAACACTGCTAAAGACTCATTGAATGTTGTATCTCCCTTTACATAATATTTTTGATGCGTAAGTTCATGAAAAACCAATCCTGCAAGATGAGTATCACTCCAGCTTAACATGCTGCTAACCACCGGATCTTCCAACCAACCTGTAGTAGAAAAAGCAGCCACTCCACCGATATATGTTTCATAGCCTTTTTTCTGCAAACCTGCTGCAAAATTTTCCGCCTGCTCTTTCTCAAAATAACTACGATAGTTCATACACCCAACCAAAAGAAAACATGACTGGTATGGTTTCATTGATAATTCCGGTGTCGCAGTGACACTCCAGAGAACATATTCTCTACCAAGATCCACATACCCTTCATAACTACCATTATCAGGAAGTTGCAATTCATCTATCGCGAATCTCTTTATTTTTTTTATCAGTTCAAGTTTTTGCCTGATCTTGTCCGGAGTTTTATCATCCCTAATCACATCATTTATTGGCCTTTCCTTTGAGATCATATCCAGCTGACCACTGGCAAATTCAGCGTAATATTGTAAAGATGAACATCCTGAAAGCAGAATTATTGTATATATAAGGATAATAATTTTATTCAAGTGTAACTCTCTGGTAATAAGCTTTAACTGTATATAGCATAATCCAATAAAAAGAGGGGCAACAGCCCCTCTTCAATATTTTCCTCCTGTTATTATTTTTATCTCCTTTTTCTTCTTATTGTTATTAGTACCAACCCGAATACTCCAATTATGTATCCCAGTGAACCTGACGCCGCTGAATCTGCAGTTTCGTCATCAACAGTTACGATCAACTCAACTGAATTATCATCTTCATTTACTTTGGCTTCTCCTTCTACAATTGTGTTTCCGCTTGAATCTGTAACACTGGCAGTTCCATCATCACTCACGGTAACTGTTGCATCACCAACTCCAACTTCTATTGTTGTGGTGTCATCTTCTTCAATGGGTTCTTCCTCCGGTAATACTATGTCTGTAACCTCATCGTCTGTAACCTCATCGTCTGTATCACCACTGTTTTCTGTAGATTCACTTCCATTAGCATCATCCGCTGCAGACTCTTCTTCTGACTCTGATGAACTACTGGTCACTGGAACACACTCTTCTGTACTGAATGTACCTTTTGGCGATTCATAAAGAGTCTTTTCTGTGGCTGATGCCAAAAATCCAAGGTTTTCTCCACTACCCGTCGCTTTTGCATAGTAGTAGAAATAAACCTCTGCTCTACCGGCATCTACATGCTCCTGATTAGTTCCTGTATAAACCTGACAGTAATCAGAAACCACCTGATCATCTCCTGTATTTGTATCATCAGTATTATCGTCATTTGAGTTGTTATCGGTTTCGTCGCCTGCTGTATCATCAGAAGTGTTGTCATCAGTAGTATCACCGGAATTATCGTCTGTAATCTCATCGCGGAGTACTCTGCGATTATTTTCAAAGAAAAACTTGGTTACTACTTCCGGATAATTCACATGACTATGATCTATATAGCTTCCGCCTGAACCTCCATCCCCGGCAGGCCATGCGTGGCTCATTCCGGAAACCATAATCTTTGAAACTCTTACTCCAATGCTGTCACTATAAGTTGTTTCTGTACCGCCTCCAGCAATTGAATTGGTTCCTGAATCCTGGCTTGCTCCATAAATATTAGCCATTACTTTGGCATCCATATCTGCATACCCAGTTGCAACCATGCCATCAGCAGTTCCATGGATTACAGATGTCAGCTGCGTATTAAAGTCGCCTGTATTCGATCCTGCAAACTGTTTACAAAGGCTAACTGCTGCACTCTCATTTGTGGATACCGAGTAAATCTGACCAGAGGTTGTGCCGATTGTCGGACCAGCATTTATACCCATACCAGCGAAAATATCCGGTGCCAGACACCCCATAACCATAGTCTCGCCACCACCTGATGATAACCCGGTAATATAAACCTGAGCCGGATCTATGTTTAGTGAGGACCTTGCCA
>QZLD01000324.1 GCA_004796385.1 Gammaproteobacteria bacterium
AAATATATAGAGTGGCTTGGCTGGGCGATGATGTTGCTTTGTGTAGCTGCCGCTATTTACTATTTTAAATTCAGGCATGGTGGGTAGTTATGCCAAAATGCTGGATAATTGCAGGGCCAAATGGCGCAGGAAAGACAACCTTTGCGCTGGATTTTTTCATCAAACTCACTACTGTCCGGTTTAGAAAAAAGTTATCTGAATTTAGAGTATTTTGCTAAGCAAAATTATACTTCTGAAATTTTATCTTGTTGAAAATAAAGATACCTGAATTCAAGTAATAATTACGTCATGCCGGCGAACAGCCTGTGTCGTAATAGCAAAACATAAAGCATCGTACAAAGTAATCCGTCATTCCTGCCTTCGCAGGAATGACGACTTTTGTATATTTCTCAAATTTATAACAAATTCTGACTTTTCTCATAAAATAGCCATATTACGACACAGCCTGGAAGGCCGGTATCCAGTTTTTCATAATCTTGTTTAAACGAGTTGCTACTAACCAAAAGTTTATTTAGCACACAAATTCCAAGTAGTTACACGCTAATATGAAAATTATACAGGACAGTAATGAATCGACTACTTAAAAAAATCATCATCATCGACTTCATCTACATCCTCAAGGCTGAGGGAGAAACCTTCGCCTCCACCCTCACCTGCCGGCGGTGCTTCTTCACCAATAGTAAGGGCAGGGTTGCTGTCCTCTGCCTCTTCGCTGTTCTCTCCTGTCATGGATACATCAAGCTCCTTCGCTTCGAACTCTCCTTTTTGACCCAGCTGAATTTTCAGGCGCAGGTTATTGGCAGAGTCTGCATTGCGCAGAGCTTCGTCGAGACTGATCCTGCCTTCGTTATAAAGGTCGTAAAGAGCCATATCAAAGGTCTGCATTCCCAGATTGCCGGATTTCTCCATTAGCTCTTTCAGCTCGTGAACCTCTCCCCGCTTAATCAGATCACATGCCATTGGTGTTCCTGTTAAAATCTCAATTGCAGCAGCTCTTTTGCCGTCTGTTGTCGCTACCAGTCTTTGCGAGACAAATGCCCGCAGGTTTAGTGACAGGTCAAGCAGTATCTGGTTGTGACGGTCTTCAGGGAAAAAATTGATAATACGGTCGATAGCCTGATTGGCATTGTTGGCGTGCAGGGTGGATAGACACAGGTGACCGGTTTCTGCAAATGCCAGAGCATGTTCCATAGTTTCTGCATCCCTGACTTCGCCTACCAGAATTACATCTGGAGCCTGTCTTAGGGTGTTTTTCAGAGCCTCGGTATATGATTTTGTATCAACGCCGACTTCTCTTTGATTTATGATGGATTTTTTATGTTTATGGATGAATTCAATTGGATCTTCAATGGTGATGATGTGTCCGGCGCTGTTGGCATTGCGATGGTCTATTATGGATGCCAGTGAGGTTGATTTTCCCGAACCCGTGGCTCCTACAAAAAGAATAATGCCGCGTTTGGACATTACCAGATCCTTAAGCACCTCAGGCAGTTGCAGTTCTCTGATGCTGGGAATATCAGTCTTGATATTTCTGATTACCATGGCGACATTGCTGCGCTGGATGAATATGTTCACCCTGAATCTGCCTACATTTTTTCTGGCAATGGCAAGGTTCATCTCCAGATCGCGGGCAAGCTCCTCTTTCTGTTTGTCATTCATTACGGAATTTGCCAGATACCACGCCTGATCAAGAGATATAGGCTCTTTGGTTATTGCTTTCAGTTGCCCCTGGAATTTTGCTGCAGGAGGCGCTCCAACAGTAATATAAAGGTCGGAAGCGTCATGTTTAACCATGACTTTTAGGTAATCATCAATTTCCATTTGTCATTCCTTGAAAGAATAAAGTGTAAATAAATATAGCCTAACAGGGCGTTGATTTCATCCAATAAAATGAATAGCTAAATTTAAAAAAGATACTAGACTTTATGCAGGAGCAAATTCAAATATTTTGAATCGGTTCCTCCTTGATTTTAGTATGGATTCTGATTTGGGAGTAACAGAGTTTGACTGAGGGATTATCTGCAACAGAACTTGATGATATGACAACTCTTCTCTACAGTGAGGTAGAGAGGTTGCAGGGCGATTATGAACGGCTTTTGGAGGAGAAACATGCTCTGGAACAGATCTCTTCTCAAGAGTTACCTGGAGAAATATTCAAAGAGCTTTTGGGGTTTGCCGAGCATAGATGGGGGGTGGATTCTCTTGGGGTAATGTTGCTTGATGAGTCTGGGAAATTGCTTTTAGTTGAATCATGGTTAAAGATTGACCGAACTAATCCTGGCAGCTTTATTGATTTTACAGAACAAATTCCCGAAGCTGTTTTAATGGAGAAAGATTGTTCAATATCTTCATGGTCTGCAATAAAGCAAAAACCTATTCATATCAGCGAAAGGCATAAAAAAATTTCTGCCGAAATGTCGCAGGTAGACAAGCAGACAATTAGTGTTCTTGGTCTTTTTGAAAACCTTGTTGTTCCAGTAATCTACAAAGAAGAGACTGTAGCGGTTATTCATCTTGGTATAACAGATCAGAATAAAAGGATATCCAGAAGTCAGGTAAGAGAGATCACCTCTTTCATTAACAGTATTTCAGTGCATATTAAAATGATATATAAATCACTTAAGATGCAGAAGATGCAAGAGACGCAGGCAAGACAGATAGCTTTGTCGGCAGATATTAATCGTGTAGAAACCTTGGAAGAACTTTTTAAGCTTTTATACAAAGAGATTGACAATATTGTTGATATAGATGGTTTTCTGGGAAATGTTTACGATAACCTGCAGGACTCTTTGGTGTGCGAGTACATAAGTCTTCCTGAAGGTTTTAAAGGAATGGAAGAGACCTATAAAAGATTTCCATTTAAGCTGTCAAAGCCGAAAGGTAAAAAGAAGGACATGAACTGGGAGTGTTTTAAGAGGAAAAAGATTGTTATTGTAGATCAGGAAAATAAAGGGGTTTTTTATAACAGTTTGAGTGAAAGATTTGAAAGGTGGCACATAGACAGCATAATTAATATTCCGATAGTTCATAAAAGCGCAGATGGAGAGGCAGTTGGTACATTATGGGTAGTTAGAAATAGCGGTGATTTTACAGATTATGAAATTGCCTTATTAAGAGATTTGCTGGAGCCGTTTGTAGACCCTATAAGAAATACAGCGATTCAGGAACGTTTGAGCCATGAAGAGCAAAAGCTGGTACAGTCGGCATCGGATAGACGAAACTTCATTCGTTTTGCAGAGGAGATAAACAGCCTTACCTCGGTTGAAAAACTGCAAGAGGCAGTCGCAGAAGGGTTTATGGACTGGTTTGGTTTTCATCTAACAATGATTTTGTTGATTGAAGGCGACAAACTTATTCCAGCTGGCAGGTATTGTGTAGATAAAAAGTACGTTGATTATGCGGAGGCGTGGTATTCGCCGTGTCGTGATAATCCATATCCGTTAGCGGCAGAGGCCGGAGCATTCAGTCTATCGGTGATAAACAATAAATTTCTTTTTTTCCCGGATGTCCAGAGTCTGAGAGGATTGCCGATGTCGGATCGTGATCGTCTTTTCTTTGACCATAACTCCTGGCCGGGCACATTTATTCATGTGCCAATACGTCGAGGAGGTAAGCCGATAGGTATTTTTACAATGGCTACGGTTGAAGATAAGGTTGATCTTGATGATGATCAGATATCTCTTATAGAATCACTCTGTTCAATTTTGGGAACAGCAATGTACAACGCCAGTCTCTATTCAACTATTGAGACACAAAAAGAAGAGATAGAGAATACGTTGCATATACTTGAATCTACCCAGCAGCAACTGGTAGAGACAGAGAGAAAGCGAGCGGAGGCAATGGAGATTGCCAAAGAATCTGCTGAGGCATCAGCGCAGGCAAAAAGTACATTTTTAGCCAATATGAGCCATGAAATAAGAACTCCAATGAATGCAATAATAGGGCTTTCCGGACTTGCTTTAAAAACTGAACTTACCGCAAAACAGCGTGATTATTTGAAGAAAATTGATAACTCATCACATAGTTTACTAACAATAATTAATGATATTCTTGATTTCTCCAAAATAGAGGCCGGAAAGCTTGATATTGAAAGACATCAATTCAGCTTTAATGATCTTATAGAACAGCTGGTTGATCTTTTTGCCGGAAAAATGGCTGAAAAAAGACTTGATTTTTTTGTTAGAAAGAGTTGTCAGTTACCACATGATGTAATTGGAGACAGGCTTAGAGTAAGTCAGGTTTTGATTAATTTGATAAATAACGCCTATAAATTTACAGAGACAGGTGGTATAGAGCTAAAAATGGAGCTACGAGGTTATATAGATAATAATCTCAAGGTTTATTTTGCTGTTAGAGATACCGGGGTCGGCATAGAAGAGAGTAAATTGGAAACGCTATTCGACTCTTTCTCTCAGGCGGATGAATCTATTACCCGTAAATATGGTGGTACCGGTCTGGGATTGTCTATTAGTAAGTTGCTGGTTGAGCTTATGGGCGGAAAAATTAGCGTCAGCAGTAAATACGGGGGCGGGAGCACCTTCTATTTTGAGATGCCGCTAGGCTTAGTTGCCGAGGAGTCTTCATCTGACGAGAAAAATCATGATGAGCTGAGGGGTAAAAAGATAGCGGTAATGGAAGATAACCCAGAGGTTGCTGTTTACCTAAGTGATCTGCTCAACAATTACGGGGCTAAGGCCGAAGTTTTGAGTAGTCCTGAATTTACCGGAAATGAATTTGATCTTCATCTTCTGGATTATGACCTTATAGAGAAAATAGACTTGATGAATAAAAAAGATTCCCCGATTTTGATTATGGCTCCGCTTGGAGTTGGTGAAGAAGATATAGCAACAAATTGTAACTGTAGAATTATAGTAAAACCATTTAGCGAAGATACATTAATAAATAAAGTTATTGCTGTGCTGACCGGAAAAGAAGAGGTTAAAAGCGCAGATGTAATCGGAATTAACGAGAGTAGAATAAGGTTGAAAATAGGAGGTAGTAAAATTCTTCTGGTAGAGGACAATTTGATAAATCAGCAGGTAGCAAGGGAGCTGCTCGAGAATGTTGGAATGAAAGTAGAGATAGCGTCAAACGGAAAAGAGGCGTTGGAAATTTTGCAGAGAACATCATTTGCGCTTATTTTCTCCGATATCCAGATGCCGGTAATGGGAGGGGAAGAGCTTGCGGAAAAAATAAGAAAAGACAGAAAATTAGACAAGACGCCGCTGGTAGCAATGACTGCTCATGCACTGGAGTCGGAGCAGCAGCGTTGTCTGGAGGCGGGAATGGATGACTACATAACCAAACCTATAGAAGTTGAAAGACTTTATGCCGTTTTGGAAAAATGGATATCACCAAATAAAAAGCAAAAACAGATAGCTTTATCTTTAGTAAAAAAAGAGAATAATCCACAAATTGATATGTTTGCCAATATTAGTGAAAATGAGGATAAAAATACCCATGAAATAGTTTTTGACTATGCAAATGCTCTAAAAAGGGTGGGTAATAATAAAACTTTGCTGGATAAGCTTCTAAAAGATTTTTATGGGCAATATCATAATGTAGATCAGGAAATAGAGAAAAAATTGGCTGAAGGGCAGCAGCAGAAAGCGCTGGACATAATTCATGCCTTTAAGGGAATATGCGGAACGTTTTCTGCCGAAAGTCTGTTTGATAGTTCGGTAGAGCTGGAAAAAATTCTAAAGCAAAATAATGAAGACCTTATTTCTTCGAGCCTCATTCAGTTTAGTGAAAGACTGGGTAAATTTATGAAAGCCCTTGAAAGTAGGTAAGAATACATAGGCATGGCTTTTTCTTGAAAGGGGTTCTGGGGTCATATATACTCTGCACAGAAATTTTATCACTTAAATCACCCAAAATATGGAGCAGATTATGGCAGAAGTACTTGTAAATTTGTCAAACCGTCACATTCACCTTTCCCAAGAAGATGTCGATGTTCTTTTCGGAGCCGGATACGAACTAAAAAAACTTAAAGATCTAATGCAGCCAGGTCAGTTTGCTGCTGAAGAGATTGTTACAATTGTTGGCGACAAAGGTCGTATTGAAAAAGTACGTGTACTTGGCCCATGTCGTGCTGAAAGTCAGTGTGAAATTATGCAGTCTGATGCAGTGCGTTTAACTACTGTTACTGTTCCTGTAAAAGAGTCAGGAAAGCTTGATGGAAGCGCTTCTTTTGAAATCGTTGGTCCAGCTGGATCAGTTAAGAAAGATAGAGGGCTTATTATCGCTAAGCGTCATATCCACATGGACCCTGAAAGCGCAGAAAAATTCGGTCTTGAAGATAATCAAGTGGTAAAGCTGAAACTTGGTATTGAAGGTCGTGAAACTATTTATGGTGATGTTGTTGCTCGCGTAAATAAGGCATATGCTCTTGAAGCTCATCTTGACCTTGATGAAGGTAATGCCTGCGGTATTGGAAACGGTACCATGGCGGAAATAATTAAGTAATATATTTTGATGTATTACGCAAAAAAACCTGACCTTGAGTCAGGTTTTTTATGTTTTTTGAAAGCGACAAAAATCCCTTAACGGAGGACATATGTCAAAGAGTGATTTAATAATTAGAGTAGCCGGAGAAGGTGGTGAAGGCGTGATCTCCGCCGGTGATTTTATAGCCGCCGCCTGTGCCAGAGCTGGACTTGAGGTTTACACCTTTAAAACATTTCCTGCAGAGATTCGTGGCGGATACGCAATGTATCAGACCAGAGTCAGTGATAACAGAATCTATAATCAGGGCGATACCTTCGACGTCTTTTGTGCATTCAATGGCGAAGCCTATGAGATGAATAAACACCTGCTCAAACCAGGAATAGCTTTTGTTTATGATGCGGAAAGCGACTTCCAGCCGGAAGAGCATGAAGGGGTTCATACATACCCGATAACAATGTCAAAAACCGCCAAAGAAATCGGCAGCAAGCAGGCCAAGAATCTGGTTGCATTAGGAGCTCTTTCAGAACTGTTTAATATCCAGAAGGATGTCCTTTGGGAAGTAATATCAAATAAATTTGCCAGCAAAGGTGACGATGTTCAAACCAAAAACAGGCAGGCATTTGAGAAAGGAATGGAGCAGGCAAAAGCTCTTACTAAAGCTGATGAATACAAAGTCGCAGATCCCAAAGAGACAAAAGATGTAATCGTTATCTCAGGTAACGATGCCGTTGGTCTTGGAGCTATTCTCGGCAAGCTCGATTTTTTCTCGGCCTATCCGATCACTCCGGCAACAGAGATTGCAAAATATGTATCCGCGCAAATCCCTAAAACCGGAGGTACATTGATTCAGGCAGAAGATGAAATTGCCTCAATTGCACAGGTTCTTGGAGCATCATATGGTGGTGCTCGCTCGATGACTGCAACTTCAGGACCAGGTGTGGCACTTATGGGCGAAATGATAGGTATGAGCGCCATGTCGGAAACTCCTGCTCTTATTGTTGATGTGCAGCGTGGCGGACCTTCAACCGGAATGCCAACAAAGCATGAACAGTCGGATCTTATGATCGCAATTAATGGTGGTCACGGAGACTGCCCGAGAGTTGTAATGGCGGTTGAAGATGTTGCCGATTGTATCTATATGACAGTGGAGGCTCTTAATATTACTGAGGAGTATCAAATTCCGGTGCTGCTTTTAACGGATGGTTCGCTGGCATTCTCAACACAGACCGTGCCAACCCCTGATCCTGCCAAGATTAAAATCGTAGAAAGAAAACGCTGGAACGGCGAAGGCGAATATAAGCGTTACGAACTTACTGAAGACGGTATTTCAAGCATGTGTGATCCGGGAACACCGGGTGGTATGCACATTGGAACAGGTCTTGAGCATAACGAAAAAGGTGCTCCATTCATGGCTCCTGCTAATCGCCAGAAGATGCAGGATAAGCGTTTCAACAAGACCGACAGGCTTCTGAAAGAGTATAAGGCTATCGAGATTGATGGTAATCCGGATGCAGAAGCTGAGATCGGAATTATTACCTGGGGTAGTACTATAGGTGTAGTTAGGGAGGCGGTTGCCAGACTAAATGCCGAAGGCATATCGGCGAAAGGTTTCTATCCAAAGCTTATCTGGCCGATGCCTGCTGAGCAGTACGAAGCCTTTGCGTCCAAGTGTAAGAAGATTCTTGTGCCGGAGGTTAACTATCTTGGGCAACTTTCACACTTTATCCGAGCTGAAACCTCAATCCAACCAATTCCATATACAATCTGCGGCGGCTTGCCATTCAATCCCGCTATGATTGTTGAAAAAGCCAAGGAGGTTATCTAATGACTTCTACAGTAAATAGATTCAAGCAAGCAGAAACTCAACTCGAAGCTAAGGATTACAAGTCTGAAGTGAAGCCTATCTGGTGTGCCGGTTGTGGTTATCACGGCATACTGAACTCAATGTATAAGGCTTTGGCAGAGCTGAATATTGATCCCAGTCAGATCATAAATATCTCAGGAATCGGCTGTTCATCCAGAACCCCATACTTTGTGAATTCCTACAAAATGCACACACTGCATGGGCGTGCAGCTCCTGTTGCAACCGGCGCACAACTGGTTAATCCTGATCTTCCGGTAATAATAACCGGTGGTGATGGCGACGGCTTCTCGATTGGTGGCGGGCATATGCCTCACCTTGCCAGAAAGAACCTGAATATCACATATATCCTTATGGATAATCATATCTACGGATTAACTAAAGGTCAGGTATCCCCGACATCCAGAAGAGAGATGAAGGCATACACCACGCCGTATGGTGGTGTCGATGACCCTCTGAATCCGGTTAAATATCTTATGGGATATGAGGCGAGTTTTGTGGCACAGGCATATGCCGGGCAACCTGCTGTATGTAAAGACCTGATCAGGCAGGCAATAGAGCATAAAGGATTTTCTTATGTGAACATCCTGTCGCCATGCCCGACATTCAATAAAATAGATACCCTGCAATACTATAAAGAGCTGGTTAAGAATATCCCTGAAAATCATGACAGCAGCAATTATCAGGAAACCCTTAACCTTATCAATAGTTATGAGACGGAAGGTAAAGCACCTATTGGTCTTCTGTTTAAAGATACCACTAGAGAGACTCTTGATAAAAGAATGGCAGACCTTGTGAAGCTGGTTGGCGGAAGTTCTGATTACGATCTGAATAAGATTGTAGATCTTGCAAAAC
>QZLD01000186.1 GCA_004796385.1 Gammaproteobacteria bacterium
AAAGTAAAACAAAACACATAATCAAAACATTGCAGGTTATTATGAATATTTGATTACAGCATACAAATATAGAGGTGTCTCACATGATACAAGCAGCACCATGAACTATACTAATTCTGGAAATTGTTTTTATAATTGGGCGGTATGATTATTTTGTACAGAGGGATTCTAATGAATGCTAAATCATGTCTTTTTGCAGTACTTCTTGTTTTCTCGTTCTGTAATTTGGTCTTTGCGGAGACCACGCCTAAGAAATCGAATCCACATATTAACAATGAAACAACTATATTCATTTCCGGTTCAACAACTGTTTATCCGATAGCAAAAGCTTTTTCTAATCACTATAAAGAGATATATCCTAATATTAAATTTGAAATCACCGCTAACGGTAGTGGTGATGGCGCGAAAGCGTTAATAAACAGTCAGTGTGATATAGCCAATATGTCACGCTTTATGAAGCCGAAAGAGTTTCAAATGGCTATTGATAATGGAGTATTTCCGGTATTTCATACGGTTTCAATGGATGCAATATTGTTAATTGTACATCCGGATAATCCGGTTAACGGTTTGACAACGGAGCAGATAAAAGAGGTTTATACCGGGAAAATCACAAACTGGAAAGAGTTAGGGGGACTGGATGCCATGATCACCGTTTTAAGCAGAGACAGCAAAAGCGGTACCAGAAAAGTATTTAATAAAATGATATTGAGAGGGGGGGTGGAAAAATCAGGGAAAACATTAGTGCGCAATGGCGATATTCAGAAATATGTATCTGAAAACAGGAATGCGATTGGGTATGTTGGATTGGCGTTTACCGATGGGGTGAAACCAATTCTGGTTGATGGAATATCTCCACTGATAGACAATATTGCCACTGGTAAATACCCGCTTGGAAGACCTCTGTTTATGGTTACAAACGGATATCCGTCGTTAGGTAGTCATGTGCAGCAATATATAAATTTTCATGCAAAGCCTGATGGAAAAAAAGCAGTTGAAGAAGCAGGGTATGTTTCGCTTCAGGGGTATGGTGAGGTAACCATAGGTGATGTATTCGAAAAATATTGGCACTATTTTGCATTGTTTCTGGCCGTGTTTTTCGGGTTTGCCTCTATAAAAACACATACCCACAACCAGGCAATAAAGAAGGAGCAGAAAAAGATAGCCAGTCTAAGAAATTATCTATCAAATATAATCGACTCAATGCCATCAGCAATAATCGGAATCAATAAAGACAGCGCCATTGAGCAGTGGAACAATCATGCAAAAGAGATCTTTCAAGTTCCTGCCGAAGATGTTATCGGTAAAGATATAGGGAATATAATACAACTGCAAAGTGAAATTATTTCGAGCATTAAGGTTCATCTGCAAAACCGGGAAATAGCAACTGAAAATCAAATAGCATACAGAATAGGTGATAAAAACCTCTATTTGGATATGGTTTTTTACCCGCTTAGTCAGTCGGATAATCATGGTGCGGTAATCAGAGTCGATGATGTTACAAAAAAAGTAGAGCTTGAAAAAACTTTGCAGCAAAGTCGTAAAATGGAGGCTGTTGGGCAATTGGCAGGAGGTATAGCTCACGATTTTAAAAACATGTTGGGAGCAATTTTAACATCGGCACAACTGTTTAAATATAGGCAGAAAAAAGATAATCCTAATCTTAAATATATAAATATTATCGAAAGTGCGTCGCAACAAGCAAACGACTTAATATCAAAACTTCTGGATTTCTCCCGTAAAGGAGCAAATATGGAGTCAATAGATGTAAATATCGCATTGGAAAAGAGTATAGAATTATTAAAGCATAGCTTGGATAAGAGAATTGTTATCAAGTTGGATTTAGCGATTGATTCTGCAATTATTAATGGTGATCTTTCGCAATTGCAGAACATTTTTCTAAACATGGGAATAAATGCCAGTCATGCAATGGTTGATGGTGGCAGTTTGATATTTTCTCTGAATAATGTTTATTTAAACAAAGAGTTTTGCGAAAGCAGTAACTACGATATTGCTCCTGGACAATACATCAGGATAGGAATTGCAGATACCGGAAGCGGAATACCGGAGGATATAATTGACGAAATCTTTAATCCGTTTTTCACAACAAAAGATGATGGCAAGGGAACCGGTTTAGGTTTGGCATCAGTGAAGGCGATAGTGGAGCAACATGGAGGAGCGGTAGATGTTATTAGTAAAATTGACGTGGGAACAACATTTTATCTCTATTTCCCCAAGGGAAAACAGCAACCTCAGCTGAATAAACGTAATTATGAAGAATGGATTTACGGAACCGGAAATATCCTGTTTGTAGATGATGAAATCCTGATAAGGGACACTACTGTTTCGGTGCTTGAAGAGTTGGGTTATTCCGCTATTGTGGCCGTTGATGGACAGGATGCACTCGATAAATTCAGGAAATACGCTCCCGCCCTTGACCTGATTATTTTTGATCTGATGATGCCTAATCTTAGCGGCAAAGAGTTTTTTGAAATAATAAAAAATGAACGACCAGATATGAAAACGGTAGTTGCAACAGGATTTTCAGATCATGAAAGCATTCAATATATGCTTGATAATGGTTTAAATGCCCATCTTCCAAAGCCATATTCAGTTGAGAAGCTTGGTAGTGTTATTCATCAAATATTTAGTAGTTCCTAAAACCCATATTGACTGAATCAGCCAATATAACATTGGATGACTATTGGATTTTACTCCTGCATCTTTTTTTAAAAAATCTTATTCAATAAGTTAAAAGGCTTTATTAATATCTTAATAAAGCCATAGCAATTTTGTAGCACTTTGAAGTTACCCTGCCTGTTGTGATACAGAAAACACGTATATTTCTTTAATATCCGGGGCAATATCAGCATCTTTAATGATTAAAGGGTTATACCAAACCCGATTTGCAAGCCATCTTCAAGACCATCATTATCTTAATCGCCACTAAGAGGATCTGTTCCGATTTCAACCTCCTTAACATCCGACAAACCATCCTCATCTAAATCGGAATTAATATCATAGTCGTTTTTCATGCACAGGTGCTTAATAATCTGCTGTACTACTTTACCTCTAAACTGTGCAGGATCATTCTTTTTGTAATCATAAGTATCTAATAATTCCAGTGCAGATGAGGGACTTATTCTCATAAGGGTACTAAAATACCTGCTATCGTCAATTGCCTCCCGCATACCTTCCCATTGGAGAGTATCGACAACACCATTGCTGGTGGGATAGGTCATAACTACGTCTCTTGCATGGGTACTATCAAAATCGTTCCAGACAGGAGGATAAGCCTTAGTCGCATCTGCCAAGGACAATATCCTTGGATGCTGATCCTGATATGTGTAGAAAAAAACACCATCATAGCCAGATTTAACCAAATTGAAACCATAATACCTTCTGTACAAGTCAAAACTCTCGAGCCCCGCAGTAGGAATTCCATAGCGCATAACCTTGGTTCCAACTCCCTTCCAGTTGTTAACTTCACTTTGTAATTCTGAACCGAAATTGACTGTATCAAAAAGTTCCTTGTCCCCCATAAAGCCATAGGCACCTTTTTGTATGGCAGCCCAGAGTCCACCGAAGTTATCTTTAACCAGATTAAAGGCTGCCATCTGTCTTTTCAGGTTATTAATATACTGTTCATCTGTAGCACTGATATAGATGGTTCCTTCAGTACAACCGGCATCTGCCTGATAATTTTGCAGCATTTCAAGCCTTGCTTTTAAAAGTTTAAGTCTCTCCATATCACCGCAAATATTTTCACTATAAGATTCCTGACATGCCTTTTCGACGTCTGTAAACCTTACATCCTCAATAGCTTTTTCATTGCCCTGATCATCATAATAAGTTCCGTTAAGCATGTGAGTTGTCAGAAAGTAGTAGATATTCTCGCAGCTCATGCCCAGGTCATTATATTTGATCCTGAAATACGGCTCCTCTCCTATGACATGGAAATACGGCTCTTCTATCTTTTGTTCCTCATAATACCGGTCTCCATACATATCATAATAACTAATAATGTTATCAAAACCATGATCTAATATATTTTTCAATTCAGCCTTGTACTGAATTTCGCTCTTGCGATCAGATGTAATAGAAGGCCATTCTCGCAACTGTCCTCTATAATATATTTGATAATCGAGACCGCTTTTATCCAGAGAAAACGGCAAAACTGTTAATTTCAAAGGAATCAACTTGCTTCTGGTTTCACCATTCACAACAAAATTCATGTGCAAATCTGCCTGATATAACCCTGGATCAGAGTCTTCAGGTACATTAATTTTCAACCATATTTGTTTATTGGAAAACTCATTAACTACAAATGGCTGCAATTCTTCGGCATCAGTCACATAGGCATATTGCGGCATACATGATTCAGGACTCGATACATCCAGATAATTGCCCTGCATAACAGGCATGCAATCGGCTGAATCACTTGTTGTCACGGGTGATGTTGCCGTTTCAATCAATAACCAATTCTTCTTTTTACTCTCTTCCTCTGCCATTGTATAGGTAACCAGCTGATCATTCTTTATCAGCAACTCCGGAACCAGATGGCGCTTATCCGACACCCCTCCATTCGAGTTGATATTTCCTCCTGATGCAAGTTTATTTACATTGGCTTGATACCATGATTTAACAATAAATAACTCAGCATTTTCAGCTGGTATAACATATTCATGGTGATCATTTGTAAGATCACCAAGTGTGAATTGCACATTACTAATGGACTTCATCGCCTTTATAATAAAAGTCGCAGACTCTACCTCTCCCTTCGCCGCAGTAACATCAATCGATATAGAATCTTCAGGAGTGGCCGGAACCGGATAACTTAGTTCATTAGTCTGACTTTCGTTAGCAACATCCCATTTGTAAAAGAGTAGCTCCGTATCTTCATCAACGACTTCTGACTGTAACCGTGCATATTTGAAATCCCTTGCCACATTAGTTACAGCTTCATATTGATCCCATGTCGGAACTTTCCCTATCCAGTCTATTGCTCCAACACTGTTAGAGCAGTGTGAACTCCAGACTGCTGATGCCCTGCTTTGAAATTCTCCAATATTTACGGCTGAGTCACCAGATAATTGAACGTTTTCCAGCAACGTGCAGTAGTCTTGCATATGAACCGCAATCCTATCTTTGTAATCTTGCAGCATATCCGGGCTTGGGGCTTGATCGGCAAACTCGACATTCAAATTTCTAATGCGGAGCGTAACATTGAGCAATTCCTGTGAATCGTTTTTAATATCAAAGTAGATCCAGCTGGTTGTAGTGCCATATTCATCTTCTGTAATACCTCCACAACTGTTGTTGTGTTTGGCTCTGTCGATTGCAGCTCTTTTGTTTATTGAAATAAGATCTGTATTCTGTACTGAATACCAGCCATCTGTGTCGTTATAAAAAGCCTCAATACCACCAACAGTACCATTATTACATTCCCTCTGCCCGACTATGCTTGTCCTGACCAGTACCCTGCTTTGCTCAGGCAGCAACCCTAAAACCTCAATATCAAAGCTTAGATTTTTCACCAAATGGTCCGTCCAGATATTATTTAGCGCTGGAAACTTTAGTTTCATTCGGTGAAGTCCGCGATCCACCGTTTGGGTTACTTCATACACACTATCTGCACCATATGGATCTGTAACAAAACCTCCAATATGTACACCTGCCGGATGTGTCATAAAAAGGCTTTCATCTCCTTGAGCAAAATGCCAAGTCTGGGTTGGTATACTCTCACTGGAAAATGCCTCTATAGGAAAGATAAAAGCTAAAAGTAATAACAATAAAGTAGTGTAATACATAACCAAGTCCTCTTTAGTAATTTGTCAACTTTATAACTCTGGATGAATAGGACGGAATGGTTAATTGCATAGGGTAATCAGCCATTGCAAAAATATTTTCGCCAGGATCAAATAATCTTACCAATAGGGCGAAATAACTTCCGGAAATATAAAACTCAACGCTTTTGCTATCCGACGTTGGGTTCAACAAAATCAGGTATCCCACCCCATCAGAACAACTAACGTAAAGCTAACACGCCTTTGTTAATAAAATATTTCAGTTTCAAATCTGTATAAAAGATTTCTATGAGAGCCATTCAGGCTTATTACCAATTTATTAC
>QZLD01000129.1 GCA_004796385.1 Gammaproteobacteria bacterium
AATTGTCTTTGCTGAATATTTTATAAGCGGGTTTGGTTACCTTTTAAAATCATCTTCCCAGATTAGCCTGAAACAGAATTTATCTTCATTTTTGTTTTCTTTTTCTTGTGATGGAGGATAATCTTTGTAAGCCATTCCAGCTTTAATTTTGCCTCCCCAGTTTTTAAAGCTGTAATCAAACGCTATTTCATAACCGTCACCCACAGAATCTCCTGCAATATCACTAGCTTCTAGGTATGTTAGATTTATAAGATAATTGTTGCCTTGTGATGATGAGGCTGCAATTCCTCCTAATGTTATACTTCTGACAATATCAGCTCTATCAATACCGATTAATCGGCCTTTATTGCTGTAGCCAGTTAGACTTGGAGCAAAGTCATAGATGTTGAATCCGGACATTGATTCAAATTCCGCAAATAACCTTAAAGAGAGAATGTTATTTGATAATACGGGGGTGTATTCAAAACCAATCATTCCAATATTGTCTGAGTTATCAAATGAATATAATCCTGTGTTTTTTGCTACATACTGGCCATATATAGCTAATGGTTTTTGTGTATATAAATACAATCCTAACCGAAAATCAAAGGCGGCCAATTGTCCTACATCTGAGCTTTCATCCGGAGCACCTTCAACTACATCCATAAATGAATTTAGATCTTCAGATTCATCGCCCCCCCATACCGAAGTTCTGCTGAATGATAGTTCAAGTTGTTCAAAAGGTTTTATATTATAACGCCGGCCCCAAAAAAGAAGATGGGATGTTTCTGTTCTATCAATGCGACCAAATACTGACTCAAAATGCCAGCATCCCATCCATGACATAAGAATATTTTCGCTTTTGTCTGAATAGTTACGTCTAATAGAAATAGCTGGAAATGGTCTCGCATTGGTGCTCATTATAGGACTGTTTTTCCATCCCGGTCCCCACCAGCGATCAAAATACCCCAATGAAACTGACCAATTATCAATAATTCCGGCTACATAAGTACCATCGAAACGAAGTTTATAAAGGTTGTCTCCGGTATATACTGCGTTTATGCTTAAATCGTAAGCAGTTTGGTTTCCCAACCAACTTCTGCTGTAACTGGTTTTTAATGAATCGCTTCGCAGTGACTCGCTACTGAAAAAACTAGGCATTACTCCGGCTGGAGAGATAGCAAAACTATAGTGGTTACTAACCCCCTTTGCAGTTTCACGGTTACAAATCTTCAGCAATCTACTTCTGGCTGCTGCAACTATAGGTGTATAAGATCCCTTTCTGGAAGCAAACAGATCTCTCTTTATATTGCTCCAGTTAAGCGGCCAGGTTGTTATTGGGGTTTTTATTATGCCAGCATCGCTAAGAAGTGTTATATCACTTCTGACGGACGGGTTTTCAGGATTAAGCCATGGTGATGCGGCCTTGCTGTTTTGAATCACACACTGCAGCAAAGTAATCACTACAGTGGTAATCACATAAATTGATTTCATTTTATAAATTAAAACGGAATATCGTCATCAAAATCTTGATCTATTGATGGAGCAGACTCAGGCTGTGATTGCGACTGATTATATGAACCGCTTTGATTTGAGAACCCGGTACTACTACCACCACTACCTTTGGAGTCAAGCATCTGCATCTCACTGGCGATAATCTCTGTAGTGTACCGATCCATGCCGCTTTTATCCTGCCATTTTCTGGTACGCAAGCTACCTTCAATGTATACTTTCGAACCTTTTCTTAAATACTCTTTAGCAATTTCAGCTAAACGATTAAAGAAAACAACATTATGCCATTCAGTTTTTTCATTTTGTTGCCCGGTCTGTTTATCTTTCCATGTCTCTGAGGTTGCAATAGTGACATTGGTAACTGCTCCACCCGATGGCATATATCTGGTATCCGGGTCTTTGCCTAAATTTCCGATTAATATTGCCTTATTTACGCCACGCGCCATAGATCATCTCCTGTTCTGATTCCTGAAATTTCCGCTATTAATAACATATCGTTCTATAAACAACAATTACACAGAAAAAAACATAGCGAAAATAATGAGCAATGTTACAAAGCATACCAATCCTGCGAAATCATAAATGACTCCCTCTTTCAGTTTGCGCCGGTACTCTGTAACAATTGCTGTAATGTTATCATTTCCATGTAAATTTAATGCTTCATTAATGAGTTTTTCTGAGCAACTTTGTAAATCTGCCGAGCTTATAATTTCTTCAATCTTTTTGTTATCAACGACATCGCTTAAACCATCTGAACACAAAAGAAAGCGATCTCCGTGCTTTGCTTTTCCACAGATTTCATCTATTTTCAGTTCGCCGTCGTCTATTCCAACTGCCTGAGTTATAATGTTTTTTGCAGGAAAGTCCAATATTTCTGCTTCAGTTTTGATTTTTCCTAAATCTATTAACTTCTGCAGATAGGAATGATCTTTGCTGAGACAAATTAATTGCCCGTTTCTATGAAGATAACATCGGCTATCTCCAACCCAGGTTATCTCGTAGTTTCCATCTATTATTCTTAAAATAACTATTGTGGTACCCATTCCGTTTAAATCGGGACTATTTTCAGCTTTCTGCAATATAGAGTCGTGAGCTTTTCGGATAGCTTCTTTGCAGTCATTTGTATTGGTGATTTCCGCATGGACTGTATTTACAGCCATTTTGCTGGCGACTTCTCCTCCTGCATGTCCACCCATTCCGTCCGCAACTATCCACAAATCATAGTCATTATCAACAATATGGCTGTCTTCATTATTACTGCGATTACAGCCCACATCGGTTTTACCTGAACCCGTTACTTCCTGTGTAAATATCTGCATTTTTCATAAATACCTTTCTCGTACATATAAAAATGGTATTATCAATCGACAAGTGTTACAAACTAATTTTTACAGGGTGTTGTTTAGCATGGAAGCTATTAAGAATTTATTTTTACTGTTTTTATCAACCTGCTCTGTGGCAGTTTCTGCTCAAAGTGATTATGTAGTCTCTGATTATCCTTTTGGAATTACTCTTCCAGAAAGCGAGATTGAAATTATGACCTCCTACGTTGCTATGAATGATACCGTCGATATATTTAATTTCAAATCTTCCAGGTCGGATGATATAGATTCCAGTTTTCAAAGCGCTTCCCTTGGGGATTATGAGGGTATTCATTTGGCAGCTAATTATGGCCTGTTTTCCGATTGGTTGCTCTCAGGCGAATATAATTTCAGAAAGCTAAATATAACTTTTGGTAATTATCTTATCGACAATTTAGAGTTTTCTGTAACGAAGAATTTCAAATTATCGCAAAAAAACTTTGTAGATTATTGTTTTGTCAATACGGGAATAAAAATCAATTACGCTGCCGATTATAATGCTTCCAGCATGAATGAACTTAACTATTTTGCTAAAAAAATTGATCCGAATGTCTCTGTTTATACTGAGGGAGGGCAGCTGTACTTCACCGATGGAACTTTAACTTATAAGCCGTCAATGGTAGAAAACGGCAGATTAAAAGACCCGTTAACCGTTAGTATTGTAGATAGTTCGGATACAACCATATACATAAGGGGGGGAATAGGCAGGCAATTTAAATATATACATACCGCACTGTTTGCAGAATATGGCTCAACAAACATAAATGGCAAAATAGACAACAACCTGGATGAATACGGATTAGATAATAGAATCAATAGGATAGACGAGTTATCGCAAAGTTTTGATCGTACAGAAAGTTACCTGAAGGCAGGAATTAATATTTATCATAAGTCAGATCTAGGAATTTGCACAAACTTGTCTTATTATTACCTGTCAATAGGACGAGGAAGAGATCTTGATTACATTGACTATAACCATGTAATTGATGCGGATCTTTCCATATGGATTTACAAAGGCATTGCGCTTAATATCGGTGCTGAGTATTTCAACAGGCAGTTTGCTGGTGTCGTACCGTTTTTATATAACCGATACACACAAACTTCCTTTGATCATGACTATGGGATTGTCGACATTGGACTTGTTATCAAGCTTTAACTCCATAAGATAATCGCAGATAGTTTTAAATTGCCAATACAATAAATGGAGATATAGAAATGGATGATGTACTCAAAAAATTAGCAATAGCAGCCTCAATTTCATCATTGACGCTGATATCCGGTTGCGACCTTTTCGATGATGATGATACAACCTCTGAGGATGATCCGGTAACAGTTACCGGTGATGTGGTGCAGGGGCCGGTTTCCGGTGCTACTGTTTGTGCAGATAAGCACACAACTACCTATCCAATTGGTAATGGTATATGTGATTCCGGTGAAAGATCAACTACAACCGCCAGCGATGGCAGCTTTGATGACCTGATTATTCCTGACGGTTATGGCGAATACACACTTATTTCCAGTGGCGGTGTTGACACAATCTCCGGTAAAGCGGCTCTTCCTATGAGAGCACCTGCTGGTGTTGACAGAATTACGCCTGTAACAACTCTGGTTGCCTCTATTTCCGACAGCACCGAAAGAGAAGCTCTTATAGAAAAACTAGAAGAAGCTACCGGCGGTGACTATGATGCAGATCCATCCGATGCTGCCGCTGATGCAGATTTAGTTTTACTTACAAAATCTGTAGAACAAACCCTAAGAGCTGTTGATGAAAT
>QZLD01000032.1 GCA_004796385.1 Gammaproteobacteria bacterium
AATTTCCTTAGCAGTCACTTCAAATGATCCCGCCTTTTCAACCACGCTTACGGTTGAGCCATCTTCTTCAAGATATGAAATTTTAACCTTCAGCTCATGTATACCAACACTATCCGCAACATAGTCGTTTATACGATATGGTGGAGTCTGATCCAAACCAACAGATGCGCCATCGACAAGAAACTCGGCGCTTTGAATATATTCAACAGTATCACCAGCTGCAGAAATCATTTTGCCATTTTCTGACACATCAGCAGAAAGAACTATGCTGGTATCTTCTTCAACTATTGCAGGCTCAACAACAGCCCCGTCCTTAGCAATAGCCACTCTGGCAATTTTAACAGCAACCTTATTTTCAGCTGTGCCTTCGGTGGTGCCATCACCTCCGCCTCCGCCACAGGCAGACAGAGCGGCTATAGCTGCGATCAACGCGAAATGTTTCAGGATTCGACTCATGACTTTATTCTCCTCAGTTTCTTGTTTAGTAATTAAAATCCGTGTAGTTTATTCTTCTTCCAACGATTATTCGGTCTCTATCTCCCCACCAAAAAACCGTAAGAATATGTGAACCAATTCTCAGTTATGACTTGAAAGTTTGGCATTTTGTGAACTGATTGGCAATATTTTTCGTTGCTGCGAAGCAGCATAAGTCTTTGTTGCACAGCAATATTTTTCTTGTTGACGCCTTGCGTGGTACCACGCTTTTGCTAATTCAGGTCTGTTCGCCTGGTTATTTCTATATTATTTTCTTCTGCAATTCCTGTTATCGCCTCTGCCAATTCTGCAACTGCCAAATAAGATATCGGGTAGTAACTGTCGATACTGCTTACATCTCCTCTGACGCATTTTATTTGATAGCAAATTGTACCAACCACCTCATTAATCACCTCTGTAATCCCTGAAATACGGGGGTATTCAATTATATTTTCAACAATATCGACTTTGCCGCTTTGATCTTCATAAAGGAATCCGGTTTCCGCCATTTGCATCTGCGTAAGTTTGCTTTCAAGCTCTTCATCGTCAAGCAGAATCAGGAAGTTATCATCCACTATTTGATTTAGTGTTATTTCATGCGATACCAGCCCAATCAGATATTGGCGATGCATTGCTGTCCACTGTATATATCCGGATTCATCCACTTCTTTGCCAAGCAGGCTTTGCTGGTAATGCCACTGCCTGTATGTAAGAAACTGTGTATATACAGCGCCATTGACGGCACAAAATGTATTACCGGCTTCGCTTCTAACGACAACCGCCTCCTCCGGACAGAAAAAGCAATTTTCGATTAACGACCACAACGGGGCGCAGTTGATGCTCTCCAGCTGCGCTTTGAATATTGCACAGAGGTTTGCCAGTGATGCGTAGCTGCAACCGCGAATCGGCAGATTAAAGTGATCTTTTATAAATCTTTCTGTCTCTGCCGATGCGCTACTTTTGGCAAATATTCTCATATCGAACTCTTTATCAAGTTCGTCTATCTGGTTTTTGTGCCCTATAATGGCAAACGGTATCAATAGCAATGCTCCATAGCCCTCTTCGCGACTTGGGGAGATCTCTTCTATCGGAAAACCATCCGGGTCAGATCCCAATGCCAGTACTGTTGGATTAAAATCATCTTCCGGTTGAGATTTTATGTATATTTCCTGCAGATAGGTAAACAGAGGAAAATCAGGACGCAGGATTTCAAACTGATTATAGAGTCCGGCTGGAATTATCAAACCGCTCTCTTTGAGTTCAGGAATTATCCGCAAAAGGTCTGCTGATAAATGATCCGACAAAACCGAGGCTTCATCCCTCCCCAGAGATGCCGGTGGCACAAGTGAATATTCTTCCGAATCGGTATCTACCTCTATTATTAACACTCCTGACAACCCTGTCAGCACTGGCTTTGTCATATTGCCTCCATGAACTTCGTAATACTATCAATTTCGTAATACTTTGGCTGAGCAAAATATCATTCTTGCAAGCAAGAGTCGATATGATATTTAAATTTAAGGACGCCAGTAAGCCCTAACAGATTCCCCAAAACCCGGGGTGATGTATATATAAAACTCAAATCTGTCACTATAGCGATAAAATGTGACTGGATATTTAACCCGCCAACCAACTTCTTTTTGCGGAAGGTAGCCGCTAATGTCTCTGTCCCAGCCTGATAATATTTGCAGAACACACCCTCTATCATCGCTTTTGCATTTATATTTAACCTCAGCAGCTATCCTTTCAACGATACTTTTTGCATATTCAAATGAGCAGTGGTTATAAATATTTGTTAAACAG
>QZLD01000334.1 GCA_004796385.1 Gammaproteobacteria bacterium
ACGACCTTTTGATTGAAGAAGGCGACTACAATATCGTTGAAGATATCGAGGGAATGACTATCTACTACAAAGACAACGGCGAAGGATATCTAATGATTTCTAGCCAAGGCAACTACAGCTTCGGAGTCTTTAACCGCACACCTAACGGAGTTACAAATGAATATGTATCGACATTTATTATTGCTGATGATATGAACGGTATTGACGGAGTTCAGGAAACCGACAGCCTTGACGTTACCAACTGCCCTATCGGAACCCAGTTCCCACATGGTGCACTTATCGTTCAGGACGGCATGGATACTACTCCAGACCCAGACGATACAGAAACAAACTTCAAATGGGTTAAATGGGAAGATGTAGCTACTGGTTTAGGTGATGTTTCATTTGAATCAAATTACGATCCGCGAAATCCTATTGACCGTAGATAAATCGTTCATATTAAACAGCTGCCTTACATAGTATTAATTATGTTGGGTAGCTGTTTTTGCTTTTAGTGTTTTTAAATCCCTTCTGTGATAACACTTCAAATTAGCAATAATCACTGTTTCGGGTTAGAATTGCCGCCTTAATTTATATTGGTCTACCTAATTGTAATCACAGGAATTATTAGAAATTATGACAGAGCTATCCACACTAACTGCAATCTCGCCTATTGATGGCAGGTATGGCAGCAAAACCGAATCTTTAAGAAAAATTGCCAGTGAATACGGACTTATTTATTACAGGGTTGTAGTTGAGGTTAAATGGCTTCTGGTGCTTGCAGAAAAGGCGGGGCTGGCGGAAGTGCCTGAATTTTCAGAAGATGCGGTTACTTTTCTGCATGGGATAATCGACAACTTTTCAGAGGCAGATGCCCTTAAAGTTAAAGAGATAGAAAAAACAACAAATCACGATGTTAAGGCCATCGAATATTTTCTAAAGAAAAAAGCAGAAGAAAACAGCGAAGTAAATGCCGTTTCCGAGTTTTTCCACTTTGCCTGTACCTCTGAAGATATCAATAATCTCTCTTATGCGCTTATGTTAAAAGATATTCGTGATAAAAACCTGCTGCCGTTTATGCAGGATGTGACAAATCTTATTAAGAATATGTCGCTGGATTATGCCGAAATTCCAATGCTTTCCCGTACTCACGGGCAGACTGCATCGCCAACAACAGTAGGTAAAGAGATGGCAAACGTCTGCTATCGTTTGCAGCGTCAACTGAAGCAGATAGGCAATGTTGAGATTCTGGGCAAGATCAACGGTGCTGTCGGCAATTTCAATGCTCATATATCTGCATATCCGCAACTGGACTGGCAGGTATTTGCTCAGGATTTTATCGCCTCACTGGGGCTGCAATACAATCCGTTTACCACTCAGATTGAACCGCATGACTATATTGCCGAGCTTTTCGATGCTATCGCCAGATTCAATACCATCCTGATCGACTTTAGCCGTGATATCTGGAGCTACATCTCTCTGGGTTACTTCAAGCAGAAGGTGATTAAGGGCGAGGTTGGTTCTTCAACTATGCCGCACAAGGTCAACCCTATAGATTTCGAGAATGCCGAGGGTAATCTCGGGATCGCCAATGCTGTTTACGGGCATCTTTCAGCAAAGCTGCCGATCTCCCGCTGGCAGCGTGATCTTACCGATTCAACTGTTCTGCGAAATGTTGGTGTCGGTGCTGCACATACCCTTATTGCTATGCAATCACTGCAAAAGGGTATGGGTAAACTGGAAATTAATGAGCCTGCGATCAGGACAGATCTGGAAAACAGCTGGGAGGTCTTGGCAGAGCCTGTGCAAACGGTTATGCGTCGTTACGGTTTGGCAAATCCATACGAAAAACTTAAAGAGCTGACCAGAGGCCAGGGGATTACCCCTGAAAGACTCAGGGAGTTTATCGCTGCTCTGGATATTCCTGAAGCAGCAAAGGCGCAGTTGGCGGAGCTGACACCGTGGACATATATTGGTAATGCAGTGGCGCAGGCTAAGTCTATAGGCTGAAGCGCTGTTTTTTGTTAAGGCTATATGTGCTATTTTATAGCCTGTTTTGAATTCACTTCGGGTTATAAAAATGCCAGATAAATTAACCATCGCGCTCTCCAAGGGACGCATTCTTAAAGAGACTCTGCCGCTTTTGCAGTATGCCGGAATCGAAGTTATTGATGATCCTGATAAAAGCAGAAAGCTGATTCTCGATACCAATCATGACGACATTAAGGTAGTGGTGATTCGCGCTACCGATGTTCCCACCTTTGTTGAGTATGGTGCTGCCGATATTGGCGTTGCCGGAAAAGATGTTTTGCTGGAGTATGGCGGCGAGTCGCTGTATGAGCCGCTTGATCTTAAAATCTCAAAATGCAGATTGATGACCGCAGGTTTCCCGGATGTGATGGAAAAACCGGGGCGTCTGCGTGTTGCTACAAAATTCACCAATGTGGCGCGTAACTATTTTGCCTCCAAGGGGCAGCAGGTGGAGATAATCAAACTCTACGGCTCGATGGAGCTGGCGCCGATTGTTGCCCTTTCAGATCTTATTGTTGATATTGTTGATACCGGAAATACCCTTAAGGCAAATGGTCTGGTGCCGATGGATTTGATAGCAGATATCAGTTCACGTCTGGTAGTAAATAAGGCATCAATGAAAATTAAACATAAGAAAATTCAGGCTCTTATCGAAAAGATCGCCGAGGCGG
>QZLD01000022.1 GCA_004796385.1 Gammaproteobacteria bacterium
TAGAGAGACAGCAAATGCCACTACTCAGCTGGAAAGAAAATATGAGTGTAAATAACAGAGAAATAGACTCTCAGCATAAGAAGCTGATTTCTCTGACAAATGAACTTAGCGATGCAATGAAAGAGCGTAAAGGTAAAGAAATACTTAATAAAACCATATGTGAACTGGTCTCATATACAGAAGTACATTTTAAATACGAAGAAGACTATTTTGACAAATACGTTTATAAAGAGACAATTAGCCATAAAGATGAACATAAAAAATTTGTTAAGCAGATATCCGAATTTAAAAATGACTTTGAATCCGGAAAACTTTCACTGTCAATAGATGTAATGAGTTTTCTCAGCAGTTGGCTTAGAAACCACATAAAAGGAACAGATCAAAAATACACTCAGTTTTTTAAAGATAACAATATCAATTAGCAACTATCACTATTAATTGAAAATATACTTTATTTAGAAAAGGAATTGATAGTATAAAAAGAACGGCATAACAGAGAAGAACTAAACATGAGCCCAGATGAAAATTCAAAAAATCAGACAGATAACAATGGCGAAGATGCCCTTAAAGCGGTTATTGAAAAAGAGAGGGCCCTGCGTGATTTAATATCTATTGGCCAGGAGCTGCATCAACAATCAGGAGCTCTGGGTTTGGTTGAAAATGTAATGACAGGAGGAAGAATACCTATTACTCAAAAGGCATTTATTGCTGCACAACAAAAAACAAAAGAATTCAGTCTTGATGAAATGGCTAAGTTTTACAAAGGACTGGAGATTAAAAGTGCAAAATGCCTTAAAATAATCTGCCTAAGAACAGAGCTGGTTTCTCAATCAGAAATCAAAGGCAATATCCCCGCAAACACTGATAATATACCGCTATCAAAAATAACCAAGGCTTTTAGAAAAGGTGCAGCAAGCACTCAGGCAATAGAAAAACTTATCAGCAAACGCAACCCTCATGCCCGTGTTGCTAAATCTGATCAGTTAGAAATACCTGTCGATAAAGTTAAAAACCGTTTAAAGGATCTTAAAGAAGAAGCAAAAAAAATAAGGGGAGACGCTCAAAGCAAATCAAGATCAATTCAAGATGATCTGGAAATCATCCTGAAAAACCCTAATGTATCAGACAAAGTCAGAGAAAAAGCTGCTGAAATGCAATTTCAGATACAGCAAGTTGAAGAACAATTAAAAAAATCCGGGCAAGATTTTCCTGAAACTCAAATATATGTGGAAGAAATAACTCTTGGCGGCGATGATTTTGATGAAACAGGAGCATCGGAACCTGATGATCCACCGGAAGAGCCGGTAAAAACAGAACCGCCACCTCCTTCACCAAAAAAAACAGAACCTCCACCAGCGCCTGAAAAGAAAATTGAGGAAGAGGAAATTACAGTTCCAGAACGCAAAGGAATCATCTCTTCTATAATTTCCTGGTTACTCAGTGATTTTAAAGCACCAAAATGGTGGCCTGGCGCAAAAAAGAAATAGCATGAATGAAGAAAAAAGAGAATCTCCTAGGTTAAAAATACTATGGCAACATGAATCCGTAACCTCGTTGGAAAACAAAAAGGTATGGATAATTAAAGACGAACAGGGGAAACCGAATAAAGTTGTTCTTGGAATTATTGATAACATAAGCAAAAACGGCATTAAAATTGCTGTAAAAAAAGAACACGCCTTTACTGAAAAAAATTTTACTGTCGTTATTTACCCCCCTGATGAAACCGGAATCCCCCCTCTGGAATTCAATGGTGAAAAAAGATGGGACGACGTATCAAAACAAAACAGAATATACTCAACCGGCGTAAAACTAATATCTGATGAACAGAACAAAAAAGATTTTGACTCTCTAATCAAATCCGTAAAAGAAAATAACTCGACAAATATAAATTGCGAGATTATATTCACCGAATCCAATCAAAAATAACATTACATTCACCCCAAAAATCGCTATTTATGGAAAACCAGCATCAAGCCTTTGAAATAATAAAAAACTTACCATACGCAGCAACAATATTATGCGCTTCGATATTAATCAGCATAATACTTACTTATTTACTAAAAAAAATCTCCAGCAAATATGACGCTGGAGCTTCGGAAATATTCAGACTTATATCAAACTCACAAAAAACTCTTTTAATATTTATTGGTATTGTAATGGCTATTAGCAGACTGGGATTTGACGTTTCAGCACTTATTACAGGACTTGGATTAACCGGATTTGCTATAGGTCTTGCTCTTAAAGATGCCATATCCAACATAGTTGCCGGATCTCTAATTGTCATATACAGACCATTTCTTATAGGAGATA
>QZLD01000200.1 GCA_004796385.1 Gammaproteobacteria bacterium
AACGATTTCGTATTTGAACTTGCCGCCTTCGATAGCTTCTTTAGCTTTTTGCTGAGAAGACAGAGCAAATTCATCTTGCTCTTCACGAGTGATGTCGAACTGGTCAACAAGGTTCTCAGCAGTGATACCCATGTGGTATTTGTTGAATACTTCGGTCAGACCGGTATAAACCATTTCGTCGATCATTGCAGCATCGCCCATTCTTGCGCCCAGTCTCATTTTAGGCACAACGTAAGGAGCTTGAGTCATGTTCTCAAGACCACCAGCAACGATGCAATCAGCATCGCCAGCTTTAATAAGCTGAGCAGCAAGAGAAACAGAACGCAGACCAGAACCACAAACGATGTTGAGAGTCATGCCAGGAACAGTATCAGGAATACCTGCGTGGATAGAAACCTGACGAGCAACGTTTTGCCCCAGACCAGCTTGAAGAACGCAACCAAGAATAACTTCGTTTACGTCTTTTGGCTCGATTTTTGATCTTGAGATAGCTTCTTTGACTGCTGCTGTACCTAGGTCAACAGCTGAAACTTTTGTAAAAGAACCTTGGAATCCACCAATCGCAGTTCTGGCTGCAGCGGTAATCACTACTTTAGTCATTTAATACTCCTTACAAAGGGTAGTTGAGTTTAACTATGATAATCCTGAGGAAGATCACACCTATAATTTCGCGGCTTTATAATAAAGGCGATTAACTTTTATTTAAAGTCTTTTTTATGACAGTGTTCTCGAAAATGGTTTTTTATTGTTTATATTCAGACCAGCATTTCCAAACATGCAATACAGCAAAAGTATATAAAGACGATTATCGATTATATTTCATAATGTTACGTAAAACTTCCAACTCAAAAATAAGGATATTTTTATAACATAATGTATTAACGATAGTTTAATCAACTACAGATCATTTATCCACAACTGCTGTGGATAACTTTGTTGGTAACTTGTCTTTTAATATGTAACTTGCGGAGTACTAAAGAGATTACCTTTTCCGATCACTTTTTAAACACCAGGCATTTTAACCATAATTTCAACAGCTTATCTAAAAACAATATCTTCTTAGCCAATTTAATTTTACAAAGCCGCTTTTTCACAACAACCAAAATGAATGTTGGTAACTTTTAGCCACAAATATCACGATCAAGCTGCAGCAGTTAAACAGTTTACATACTTTCAGAAAGATAAACTGACGATATGCATATCACCAACTCTTTGATAAATTGAAATATAGATACCTATTAGAATAGCTATTGCTTATATCCACATCCTCAAAGTTCTCCTGCCCGATAATAGTCATCATGGAATAGCTATTCCCCAAATCCCATGAAGAACCAACAGAAAATGAGCTCTTCTGCACATTAGCAAGGTTGTATACTGCACCCGCATTATTATCGACAGCATAAATTCTCTCTCCCAACATGACATTTGCCGTTAAAAAGCTGATCGGCAGAATTCTCTCCCCGGTCAGCCAGTGTGTAAGATTTAACTCAATAGCCCTGGTAGTCAACCTCCCCTGAGACCTTAGGGTGTTATCAGGATAAATAAGATATGCGCCAACACTTAACCAGTCTTTTTTGTCGTTAAAACCAAAACCAAAACCAGGAGTATATTGATATACGGACAGATTATTCTGAAAACTCGAATAGGCAAAGCCAAAATTTATTGCATATGCACCGGAATACGGTACATATGTTGCCTGCGGAGCAAATGCCTTAACCTGATCTGTATCTTGCGTTGGATCATCATTATCAATGTAATGAAGATCACTTCTCAAAATAACCTTACCACTTATAGAATCGGAAAAAATATTATATCTGCCACTTAAATAGAGTGAGTTTTGGGAAATATCACCATACCCCAGATTAAACTTTACATTGGAATGATTAATACCAATTGTTATACCACCACTATCAAGATAATCCCCTGAAAAAATCACACCTCCTGAAACTATACTGTCACGCTTAACAGAGCCAGAATACTCACCAAAGAGAGATTGTGCAGTTATTGAATTATTCCAACTGCTTTCGGCAAAAGCTGTGCCTGATAAAATAATTGCCGCGCAAAAAAATATTCTTTTAATCATGTTATTTCCACTCCATATTTCAGAGAAGCTCTAAGTGATTGCCTCTGAAAAAGTGCTTTCCCACACTTTTTCAGAAGTCTCTTCAAAAATACCGACACCCTCTCCATGAAAAGATCAGGTGGTTTTGCTTGCATTTTCTGGCCTGCATTTGCACAACCACTAAACAAACTAATTTACGTTAGCTATATAATTAATTGCCTCAATATGCCCGGGGTAGCGAATCAATATCCTTTTATAGTTTTTTTTTGCCTCATCCGTTTTACCAAGATTTGCATAGGATCTTGCCAGGTACACTAAAATAGTTGCATCTGTTGGATAACGACTGGAAATTCGCTGCGCATGATCTTTCAGCGTCGCCCACTGCTTTCTGCTCTGCTCACACATCATAAGCCTTACGTGAGCCGTGTAATTCCATGGTGAAGCCTCTATTACCTGTCCTGCATAGCGTGTAACTTTTGCACATTCCTGCTTAGCCAGATAGGGCAGAGTTATTCCAAGCCTGGCATCAATAGAGCTGCTATTTATGGAAAGCGCCTTGCGATAATATCTTATTGAATCATCATAATTACCCAACATATAACTTAACCATGCAAAACGAATATTGGCAAACTCCTTATCAGAAACCGTATTCAGGTTCTTTTCAATAAGAGCCGCGGCTTCACTGTATTTACCAGCAGCCTCGTATTTATAAGATTCAGACCATATATCGGCCTTTTCAGCCGCTGCCAATAAAGAAAAAAGCAATGTTAGTAGCATAATAAGACTTTTCATTCCGGACTTACCTCCGATTTATTATTGCTGTTTAGTATTATCCATTCTTCCACACCTGTATCTCCTTTTTGTTCTGTTAAGAGCATATTAAGCTCATATAATACCCCATCAAGTTCTGCAGATATTTTGTTAAAGCCTCTTTCAGGACAAATCATGGAACTTGTTTTCAGGCTGATATTTATAAAAGGAGGCTTTACCAATTGATGAGTCGATTCCTGCACCCAGAATCCGCCTGTATCTTTCCAGCTTCTTTTATATTGACTTTTAAGCCCGGGCTGAAAAAGAGTCGTCATGTATAGAGCTATTTTTTTCAGCTTATTCAGAGGAACAAGTGAACCCGCCGGACGATCATGCCAGCAGCAAGCCTCCTCTGAAAGAGGCGTCACACCATGACTTAAGAGCCAAATATCAAAAAAGATATCTTTAGCGCCGGCACGATCATAAAATGCCAAAACCCCGTCATTTTCTTCAAAGGCACAACTTGCCCCTGAGCTTGTTTCAATTCTAAACTGTCCGGTAAGTGTTATAACAGTTATTAGCTCCAGTATATCCTCTCTACTTTCTGAAGTTTTGCAGTTATAACAAATACGCCTGCCAACAGGAAGGTGAATAGGCCTTGCCAACTTTGCGGTTTTTTCTGCCGATTTTATTATCTCGCCCCGTTGAGGTATATGGTTAAGTTTGAAATATGCACTTCTGTTTTCAGCGCTTTCCACAATAACCGATAAAAGATGAAACGGTGCAGTAGCACTGCCTAAAGTTGCTTCGGTCTGAACATGTATATGCAAATGAGGCTGCGGCGATCTCCCCGAGTTTCCGCAATAGGCAATTATCATTCCCGGTTTTACATAATCACCTTCATTGAGTTTTATACTACCGTTTTTCAGGTGGCACAAAAGAATATAAAGATTGCCTGATGTTTTTATTAGAATGAAATTTCCCCAGTTATTTTTGGTATCGACCTCTCCCGGAGTATTATCTGCAATACCATCATTTATCCTTACCACCTGACCATATGCAGGAGAAGTTACAGGAAGACCAAAGCAGAAGTAATCCTCAGTTTTTTTACCGTCATACTGATGGCTCTTGCCATTTTCCAATACAATAAAGTCCAGCGCATATTGCCATGGGGATTTATGTGTATGTTCTCCGTCAAACCCCTGATATACACTCCAACTGCCAAAAAATGGAACCGCAAGCGGCAAGCTATTAATATTGCCTGAGCGTGCTCTTGCTATTCTGGATTTTTCATAATTGACCTCGGGAATATTCGGGTCTTCAAGCAACAAATAAGGCGCTGCAAAAACAGCTCTTTTTCTCATAGCTGCTAATACCGAAAATGTTGCTACTAAAAACGGAATTGCAAATACCGGAATTCCGTAATCCTTGAGAAAGTTATGAGTAGCAGCAGTAATCAGAGCAGTGATCGCCGATGAGATCATGGCAAGAATAAAACTCTTCCATTCTGGAACTGTAAACATACCGCCAATAGCCATTGCTGTCAGGATAAAGTTAAAACCACTATTACCAAAACCACTTGTATTTGATCCGCTTTTAAAAAAGAAAAAGAGTATTGTCCCTACGCAATAACCGCAAACAGCAAGAAGAGCAAGATACCTTGATGTTATAATGATTCCGCAAAAAAAAATGACTCCTGCCCAGAACAATGGAAGAAACAGAGTTGCACCAAGAGAGGTAAAAAAACCGTCGATAGCTGGATGCAGCACGGTTACAGCAGGCAAATAAGGCTTCATAAAGTGCGTTAGAGAGCCATACCCATCCACAGCAAAGGCTACTATAAGAGCAACCACAACGAAAGGCAGACTCAAAACTGGCAAATGCTCCCACCGCCACAAAAGATCAGTGGCAACTGCAGTAACAAAAACAGCCATTATCGACCCAAAAATTATGAGTACGGCAAGGTAATGATCAAAATGATAGGTTGCACCAAGTGTTAAGCCTACCAACAGGCTATTATACACATACATACCGTTTTCAATATGGGGAAAACGAAGAAGTCTTGCTGTAAGATATCCACTGATCGCTGCAACTACTCCTGATATACCTGTATTTGGCAAAAGAAAAGTTGCCATAATATAAGCCATACCGATAAGCGGGTGATGGCAGAACAAAATAGTGGCATACGCCTTTAAAATACCGTAAGGGGCCTTGCTTTTTGTAGTTAGGTTATCAGCAATCATCATGATCCGGAGCAACAAATGTATTCTGCAAGTCCTGTGGCATTCTCTCTTGAGCAACCATTACAGAGAGATCTTCTGCAGCTCTAACCAGATCAACATCTCCACTCTCTCTTACCATTATCACATTTGGCCTGTACTCAATAAACTGCATCCACTGTGTGTTGTTATATGCACCTACAGGACTAAATACCAAGATATCACCCACATCAAGCGACGGCATGGTAATACTTGCTCGCATAACATCTATATTCATGCACAAAGGGCCGTAGAGAACAACATCTTCAGCTATTCCAGTAAGCTGTCTGACAGGAATAACATTATGGTTATACCAGAATGAAGTAAACATATGATTAACCCCCGCATCCAGAATCACAGCTTTTCTACCATCAGGCAGCCTTTTATTAGCTACAACGGATGATGCAAGCACTTCAGCGTCATCTACTACAGAGCGACCGGACTCCAGAATTAAGGTCGGTCTTTCTTTACCGTTAGCCTCTCGCTGACTTGTGGCTTCAATTAATGCACTGCAAATCACATCCGCGTATTGATCAAACGTAGGAACAACTTGCTCAGGTGGCAAATATGTGCCCTGAAGAGAGTTTCTGGAACCAAAACCACCTCCGATATCAAGGCTTTCAATTAAAGCTCCTGTCTGAATTTCCACCATTTCCATGAAACTGCACATAATTTGAATCTGTACAGCATAGGCCTTGGGATCAAGCACGAATGTGCCTATATGACTGTGCAACCCGTTAAGATAAAGATTACCGCTTTTGGCTATACGAGTAGCCACATCCAGCGCCTGCCCGGACTCTACATTGAATCCGAATCTACTCCATGATTCAGTATATCCAGTATTAAAATTAAGCCTGATTGTAACCGGAACTTTACTGTTTTTTTCCTGTGCAATTTTTTCTATAAGAAAAAGCTCATCAAGATGATCAATATGTATTTTAGCTCCTTCCGTAATTGCCTGCTCAAGAATTGCCCGCTCTTTATGGGGCCCATTGAAAATAATATATTTCCCAGGAACTCCTAAAGAGCGAGCCTTTTGATATTCAAATTCAGATACCACTTCAGCCCATGAACCTTCGCTATGCAAAGTATTACAAACAGCCCCAAGATAGTTGGTTTTGTAAGACCAGCCGTGAACAACTTTAGGATAACGCGACCTGAATGCCCTTAATAAACTGCGAACATTATTTTTTAACTGCCTTTCTGAAAGAATGAACAACGGAGAACCAAACTGCCCTATAAGATCCTTATATAAAACGCCATCAATATTATCTGTATAATTTTTGGCAGAAGCTGCTCCAAATTTATTTGTAACACCAGAAACGTGTGTATTTATTATTGGTTTTTCCCAAACTTTTTTATTATTCATTTTATGTCCTTCTAACTGTTGTTCAGGAAAGATTATTTGTAAAACCATGCATTATCATAGACTCAAATTTTTCCAGATCCAGAATCAACTCTTCAGCATATCTTATAAACAAAACACCCGACTTGTAATCCGAATAATTTGTTGTTGTTTTATCTTCGTACTCTTCGTTTAACACCAGATTAACCAACAATTCAGGCAAGTTCCTGCCAACCCCCCTGGAGAGATAAATCCACGCCGGAAAACGAGGGTTTATCTCTATAAGGTAGTAATTATTATTTTTATCAACCATCACCTCTACCTCAAGCGCCCCTTGCCAATTAGAAGCCTCTACAATCTTTGAGGCAGCATTCTCGAGTCTTTTATCAGCAATACTGATTCCTGCCCAGGCTTTACCCTTGTCGGTAATCGCGCGTTTTTTCATCATAACCGCGCCCAGCATATTACCTTTGCCATCACCCAGAGCGGTTAGATTTACCTCTTCACCACTAATAAACTCCTGCACCAATATCGGATACCCCCACTCTAAAGCTATTTTATGAAAAGCGCCAACAGCCTCTGCCGGAGAGTGTGCAATATAAGCATCATAAAAGACGCCTTTAACAACCATTGGAAAGCCCCATCCATGCTTATGGCATGTATGGAAAAAATCTGCTGAGGTTATTTTGGTAACAGCCGGGGTCTTTATACCTGCCATTTGAGCCAAACGTGGCAGATTGTCTTTTGCGCGAAGGTCAATCTGCTCTTCATTTGGAGAGAGAACTTTTATGCCAAGAGCTTCGAGTCGAGGTTTTATTCTGGCTATTGTTTTCAGCTCTGCATCAAGACACGGAATAAGTATATCAATTTTTTCAAGGGCGCTTATCTGCTCCAACCTTGAGCATAATGCATCTTCTCCACTTGATGGATAGGGAATAAGATATGATGCATCGGCATATTCACTACGATACATCCCCGGATCAAGCACATCATAACTAAGCCCTATGATTTTAGCTTTGAGCTCCGCCGACTCTTTTATACATCTTGCCACAGCCATACCCGGCCCCGGATTATCCGGCTTAGCATTCATACCGGTTATGGCAATAACAGGAGCAGGGCTCATGAAAAAAGACCTCTTAGATTTACAGAGAAATCTAAAATATCTCTCTCTGCCATGCTACTTAAAACATCGTACTCATCAGTTATAATCGATGTTATTTCACCAACATCGGTTGTCCGCTGTAAAATTTTTAATATGGACATAGCGCTACTATTAGCGCTATAACTTTTGCCGCTAACCGGATCAAAGATAAATCCGCTTTCGCTTACAGCAAGCCTTTTTATAACTTCCTGCGATGGAAACAGATCGCATTCAATCTCCCATGGCAGGTTCTTTTTCAAAGATGCAATTTTACGCCGGGAATCCTTACTGCCATAAGATACAACTTCACTCAAAGTAAACATTACCTCTCCCGCCAGCTCTTCATGACTTCTGTCTGAAGTACCTTTTAAATGAACAATTGCCTGCAAAAGTGATTCCCTGAAGCTATGGCGCAAATCTTCAATAATATCAACATCAATCATGCGATCGATATTCTTGGCAACAAGCAAAGTCAACAGGGATGGTAATTCAAGCAAATTACCCATCTGTTGAAGATAACCTTCTTTGGAATCAACACCGTTAAAGCCATCAATAACCACTCTTAGCTTTCTTTGTTTAAGCTGAAACCAGCTTGCAACAATCACATCAAGAGACGATATATGCCTCAACATCTTTGCCTCAGGAATACCTGAATACCTGGAAACAAGCTGAGTAGTTATATTACCAAGACGGTTTTCAGATGCGATAACATCCAGACCTTTTAAAAGGCTCTCCTCAAAATTGCTATATGTCATAATTTCCAAACTCTGTTTTTAGTTTTTATTATCATTTTGCGCTATTGAGCAAAAGAGAGTCCAGTGTAGTAAAAATTGTGTTTTCTGTTTGTTAATTTTTGTTAAGAAGTGTAAAGAAACAGCAGGTTATCAAGTTGGCAAACTAATAATAACCTGCAGCCCCTCTTTTACCCCATTACTCAGAGTAATATTCTCAGCAGAAATACTCCCCTTATGTACTGCCACTGCACCTGCAGCAATTGCAAGCCCTAGACCAAAACCCTCCGATTCTGAATTTCTATGCGACTGCTTATCTCTGAAAAATGGTTTAAAAATATCCTTCAGCTTTTCTTCACCAACACCACCGCCATCATCTGAAATGGTTATCGTGTATAAATGCACCTCCTTTTCAAGGCTTATCCTAACAACGCTTCCATCTGGTGAATATTTAAGGCTGTTTCTGATTATATTTTCAAAGGCACTATGTAACAGATTGCCACTGGTATTTATCAGATACTCATTATCATCGACAATTAACTCAAACTGCATATTTCTGTTTTGGCTTTCAAAACCGGCATCTTTAATAATCTCTTGCAAAAGAATGCGGATATCTATTACATCTTCAAGGGTATAGTGATGATGTTCTCCCAGAGTCGGCAAAGTTAATATCTGCTGAATCAGGTGGTTTATCCTAATAATCTCTCTTTCAATAATCTTTATCTCTTTACCATCACCATTATGTTTCTGAGAGGCTATTTCAACAGCAACCTGAGCCCTGGCAAGAGGTGAACGTAATTCATGCGAAATATTCCTCAATAACTTTTTTTGATTATCTTTTGATAGTTGAAGCTTTGCAGTCATATCATTAAAGGTTTTTGCCAACATCCCAAGCTCATCATTTCTCTGACAGATACTATTATCTATTTTTGTATCCAGATCACCATTTGTAATTAACTCTGTTGCAGCCTGCAGAGATGATATTGGCTTTGTCAGGTACTTTGCCAGGATAAGACATAATATCCCACATATCACTATTACTAAAAATGCTTTAGCTAAAAGAGAGTGCGGTGGATTTTCCATAATGAATTTACTATCCTCATTAAACGAAAACCCAACTATGTAACGCACGTTGCTGTTTATATCTTCAATCTTCTTAATGTGTACAAAAGGTGAAGTAAAGTAGTCGCTTCGTTTCTCCTTTATATATCTTTGAATCTCCATATTTGCAGGCATTGGCAAGTTTCTGTTAAGCAGGTCATTACCAGCCTGATCAAGATAGAAAACCGGGGTTCTATATCCCGGAGGAGCGCTGTTAACTATCTGTTTATAGGCAACCTCGCCTCCAACAAAAAGCGCCTTTTCCCATGAACTCATGGCACTGTGAATTGTATCTTCCTGCTTTTTTATTTTAGGGTGAATCATCACAACAAAAACGACCATAAGAATCACGAGCGCCAATAGTGTTGTAAACAAAAAGCCCATAAAAAATCTAAAATATATTTTTGAAAACATTGCTATTACCCCGTAAAAATATACCCCTTACCCCTAACACTTTTAATAAACTCTTTACCACTCACATAAGGCTGAATTTTTTTACGCATATTACTTACATGAACATCAATACTTCTATCATATGGAGTCAACCTTCTACCCAAGGCTATTCTGGAAATATCCTCCTTTGAAACAGCAACGCCAAAATTCTTATTTAGTAAAGAAAATATATTGAATTCGGCTGTCGTGAGGTTAATATCAACATTATCAATTTTCACAACCAACTGTTCATCCAGAAACTCAAAGGGACTATCCTGCCGCTCTTGTTGCCTCTCAGTCGTTGGAGCAGAATTGCCAAATCTTCTGGTAACTGCAGTGATTCTCGCCAGCAACTCTCTTGGTCGACAAGGCTTGGCTATATAGTCGTCCGCCCCCATCTCTAAACCGACAACCAAATCAACCTCATCTCCTTTTGCTGTTAGCATTATTACTGGAAGAGACATAGACTGCTGTATTTTTTTCAGAACATCATAACCGCTCATATCAGGTAACATCACATCAAGAATAAGCAGATTGTAAACACCGCTTAATGCTACATTAATACCTTCCTGCCCGGTATAAAAGGTGCCTACCCTCAACCCCTGCCCCTCAAGATACTCCTTAAGAAGAGAACATAGCTCTTTATCATCATCAATTATCAGAATATTTACAGTCAAATTTTTATTCCTTAATTATATTTTTAGTTACTAGACATAATTAATTGGCCAGCCCTAAAAATGAGTCTTTGTTAAACTTTCTAAAGGTATGTTACGCAATTTTCATGTCCGACTAAATAAAAAAACCAAAAAAAAGCCGACGATTGGGTCGTCGGCAAAAAGCTACGTATATCAGGAGGAAAATACTAGATTATATTGTTATAAATAATTGCTTTTTATTCCGTGACCCAGTCACGTATATCACGTGAACTATTTCTCAATTCCATACAAAAAGGCAGTTATAATTCATTTAATTCAGCACCTGGCAACCACTTTTCCAGCATAAGCTTCAGGTGTTCTGGTTTAAACGGCTTTGCCAGATAGTCATCCATTCCGGCAGCAAGGCATTTCTCTTTATCTCCTTCCATGGCATTTGCAGTTAATGCAATTACGGTAATTCCCGCTTTTGATTCTCCATCAGCACGAATTTTGGCTGTTGCATCAAAACCACTCATTTCCGGCATCTGGCAATCCATTAGAACCAGATCATATTCATTTGCCATTACCAGCTCGTATGCCTCTTTTCCATTATTGGCTATATCTGCCTGCAATCCGAGCTTCATCAGCATTCCTAGGGCAACCTGCTGATTTACCATATTATCTTCTGCCAATAACAAGCTTGCTTTTCTTCCTATTGATTTAATTTTCTCTACTTCTTTTTTAACTCCTGCCTCACCATCATTAACACCAAAAGCTTTGGATAATCCCGCATGAATACCATCCAATCTGATAGGTTTATAAACTACTACACCGTTAGAGAAATCTCTTTTGGATAATCTGGAGGAGAGGTAAATAAGAGCTGTTTTTTCTGATGTAACTTTCTGAGATATATCTTCCAATCCGTTATTATGCAGAAAATTCTCATCACAAATCAGCAAATCGAAGCTATTAAAATCTGTACTTTGAAGTATGTTTTTATCTGCGCTTTCAGCTTTAATACCAAATCTTAACAGATACTCCTGCAATATTTTTTCATTTATGCCTTCTGCTAAAATCAGACAAGATCTGCTTTCAAATATACTGTAGCTAAGATTATTTGCTGAGCTATCCACAGGAAGAAATGCAGTAAAAATAAAATTACTACCTTTACCTGGCTCCGACTCCACCCAAACTTCGCCCCCCATCTGTTCTACAAGAAGGCGGCTGATAGCAAGACCAAGACCTGTCCCTCCATACTTCCTTGTTGTTGAATCATCTGCCTGAGTAAATAATTCAAAAATACTCTTATGCTGCTCTTTTGGAATCCCTATTCCGGTGTCTTTTATCTGACATTTCAGGCAACACTCTTCTTCTGTAACCTTATCCACTACAAGATCAATAAACACATACCCCTTTTCGGTAAACTTAATAGCATTACCAACAAGATTAGTTATTACCTGTCTATAACGGGTTGTATCGCCTAACAACATTGCAGGAATATCTTCCGGAACTTTTACCGCCAGATCTATGCCTTTGTTTTCAGCTCTTTCCGAAAGAATCTCCGCCACCTCTTCAGTTGCGGTTGTCACAGAGAATGGAGCTTTCTCCAACACCATTTTTCCTGCTTCGATCTTTGAAAAATCCAAAATATCATTAAGTATTTCCAGCAGAGTTTCTCCAGAGTGATGAGCAATTTTCAGCAACTCACGCTGCTCCTCGGTTAACTCTGAATCAAGTGCTAATGCCAACATTCCAAGAACCCCATTCATCGGAGTTCTTATCTCGTGACTCATATTTGCCAAAAATGCGCTTTTAGCTGTATTTGCTGCCTCAGCTGCAACTTTTGCTTCTTCCAGATCCGATTGAGCTCGCTTCTGCTGGGTTATATCAGCACCATATGCTCTGGTAACATTTGAATCTGCCAGATAGTGAAAATGCCAGGCAATCCAGTTCCCTTCTATCTCCGTCTCTACATCATGCACCTGCAGTTTTTCTGAAGAGCATTGGTCTATTATTTCGTAATAATCCTCTGGAAATACTGCCGGAAAACCGAAATCACTATACCCATAGCTAACAAGAAGTTCAGTCATTGCTGGATTGACATACATCAGGGCACCGGTTTCATCTATTTCTGCAACCGGAGAGGGGTGTAATTCGGCAAATGATACCAGTTGATTAGATTCTTCACGACTATATTCGAGAGATGAAACATCCCTAAAATTAAGCATGGTGATAAATGACATGCCATTCTGTTCAATCTGAGAAATCCGGTATTCAACTCTTACTATAATTCCATCATCCCTTATCCAGGAACCTTCAACAAAATCCTGATCCAGATCTTCATCATTAAAATACATATAAGGACAATCATCAAGATCATGCAGTTCTTCACTACCATCGGCACAAACAAGATCATGTATACAACACCCCAAAGCCTTACCGCCATCCCAACCCAATAAACCGGCTGTTGTCTCATTGTAATAAACAACATCGCCTTTAAGATCAAGCAATATAATACCGTCCTGCCACTGAGAAAGAATATCCCCCGCTATGTCTTTAAGTATTTCGTTATCTGGTTCAAAATAGGCTGCCACGAAACCACACCTTTATCTGTCATCTATCTTCAGCAGGTTAAGAGGATCGACTCCGGAAATTGCCGGATCAATTATCTTTTCTATAACCATGCGGCCACTACCGGATTCAGACTCTTCCGCCAAATTAACAATCCTTGGATCGGAAAGAGGATTACCGACAGAGTCATAACAAACTTTTACCGTTGGAAGAATTGGGGATTTTCGATTCATCTCTATAACAACCCCTTTTTCTCCAGACTCAAAAACCACTGCACTGGTTATTGGATAAACTCCTAACACATGAACCAAAGGCGGTATTATCGCGCCGTCTATTTTCCCCTCCTTAGATGCTTTATATAAATTCTTTAATGCTGTATTTGGTGTTCTTCCCTGATTACCCATTATGCCGTGCACCAACATATCATACATGTCCACAACTGTTAGCAAACGCCCCATATCAGATATATAATCTCCAGTAAGCCTGTTAGGATAACCTGAGCCATCAAGATACTCATGATGCTCACTTATTATCTGTATTACCTCTTCAGGAAGTTCTTTACTCTTTTTTAGAATTTCAACCCCGAAAGCGGGATGCTTACTTACCAACTGTTCTTCTTTGTCTGTAAACGATTTATCTTTTGATACCAAATTTGCCGGCAATCTAACCCAACCAACATCATACATCATGGCGGCCATCCCCAGCATTTCTATCTTTTCATATTCATACTCAAGCCTGTTGGCAACTGCCGTTACCAAACTCAGAACACTAAAAGCATGTGACAACAAAACAGAACCATGTCTTTTCATGTGCATTAGAGTCAATAATGCCTGATCATTTCTAACAAGGCTCTCATAGGTCTGATTTACCACGGGAGTCAGAACCTTTGCCTCAACAGGCTGATCCTGCAATACGCTCTCCATAGCCTTGTTAATTGTCTCTTTGGCATTATTTTGCAGATTCTTAGCAGCCTTAATCTCTTTCTTTAGATCTTTGGAGACCCCCTTGGTAAGCTTTTCTATAGCTACTGCCTCTTCTGCTTTTTCACTCTTATCCAGATCGATAACGACCTTGGTAACATTAGCGCGCTTAAGGCGGGTAACGTCTTTTTCGTTTCTTATTCTGAAATTTTGAAAAGATTGGGGTAGTGAAACAGCAGAACCACCAAGCCTGTCCACAAACATGCCCGGTTTAAGCTCTGAAATATCTATCTCTTTAGTTGTCATATAATACCCTCTCTTATTTGAGAATAGACCAGCAAAAACCGCTTTGCCACTATTCCATAGCCCTTTTCAAAAGAATAATTGAGATACAACCTGTACAAACCAATATTTTTCGAGTAATTTACCTGCTTCTTATACGGTCATACTTTATATTTTACGGAGATTACGAAGTTGATTAGCGATAAAAAAGAATGGATTCAACAACTTCTGGATTGTTGTCGCTTTGTTCCTGATTTTGGCTCCCTTAATCTTATAAAACATGCGAAAAACAGTTTTGATAAATATTTATTTCTACTTGAAATGGTAGAAGGAAATGAAGGCCCTGAGATTGTCAGAGCGCTAATTGATTCCATTCAAATTCAAAGTGACTCCGGAGCCTATCTGGTTACTGTTGATACTTTAAAAAAATTTCTTAAGCCAGGATATGCTCGAGCTTTTATTGACCCGTTAGCGCGACTTACTTTTCGCCGCCCGGATCTGGCAAGTGATTTGCTGTTCAACATGGCTAATTATTTTACTGAGGAACAAAGAATATTTGTTGATGAATTCAATGATGAATTAAGACGCTCTCACTCCGGCGCAACAACTCAGTTAATTAATTTTATTAAAAGTGAAGAGAAAAAATCATTTTTTTCCGACTTTGCCGGAGTTCTGGCAAAACGCGGGTAATATTAAAACCCGAGACTGCCTTTAGGCTTGGATATAAAATATCCTTGTGCATAATCAACCCCCATCTCGCTAAGTATTCTGACTATTTCGCTGTTATCTATATATTCAGCTACAGTCATCTTACCAAATGAATGGGCTATCTGATTTATGGATTTAACCACCGCCTTATCCATAGCATCTGACACAACTCCCTGAGTAAACAAACCATCTATTTTTACATAGTCTATATCCAGGTGTTTTAGATGGCCAAAAGATGAAAAGCCGCTACCAAAATCATCAAGAGCAAATTTACATCCAAGATTCTTCAATTCAGATATCAACCTGCGGGCTGCTTCAATATTTGTAATAGCGCTGGTTTCCGTTATTTCAAAAGTCACATACTGACCTGAAACTTCATATTTATTAAGCAGCTTTCTAACGTATTCTCCAAGAGACTTGTCTATTATGGTGCTCCCGGATAAATTGATAGAAAAGCGTATATCCCGCCCAAGGCTGCGCTCATACGACAAAGAGCTTAATGCTCTTGATATAACCCATTTATCTATATCTATCATCAGATTAAAACGCTCAGCTGTTGGCAAAAACATATCAGGAGCAAAAAAAGCACCTTCATCATTAGCAAGCCTCAATAAAACTTCAAACAAAACAGGAGAGCTTTTTCCATCTTCATTTAATACTGCCCAAGGAGATGACAAATCAACCATCCCTTCACTTGGAACATCTAACCCCACCAAACTTCCCATTGGAACTATTGGCTGATAAACCAACTCGAATTTATCCTTACCAAGCGCATCTCTAATTCGTGACGACCACCCCATATCAACATCCATAATGGTTCTGTCATCATTCTCTGCCGAATAGACATGAACCTTGTTCTTACCTGCATTCTTGGCTATATGACAAGCCAGATCAGCATTTGCAAGAACATCCCCGGGGCCTGTAGTTTCGGAATTTATAACTTCACAACCTATTGACGCTGTAACCGGATACTTCTTTCCTTTATATTCAAATTTAATGTCTTCAATAATCCCCCGAAACCTGTTTGCTGCAAGCGGAATTTCATGAGTTCTAAGCTCTCTTAAAATAAAAGCAAACTCATCACCACCAAGACGAGCCATCGTGTCAGATGCTCTTAGTTTTGTCAGAAGCTGGTGCCCTATTTCAATAAGCAACTGATCTCCTGCAACATGTCCTGCTGTATCATTCAGATATTTAAAGCGATCAACATCCAGATAAAGCAATGCGCTAATATCGTCTCTATCATCGTTTCTCTGCTTTAAACTAACCTCCTGATCAAGCTGCTTTTCAAAGTAATGTCTATTTAAAAGTTTAGTTAAAGGATCATGGTTTGCCTGCCATAAAAGTTCTTCTTCGAACAGTCTTTTTTCGGAAACATCCCTGAATGCTATTACTGAGCCATTATCTCCACCTGAAATATCCGCAGGATTAAGGCTGCATTCAACTGTTATAGACTGCCCACTTTTGGTAAAAAACTTTGTTTCAAGATCCTTTATAAAGCTGCACATATAATGCGCTTGCAAAAGTTCCCTACTACGATCATCAGGATACTGCCCAGAAACCTTATTATTAAACATGAATTCAGATGGATCAGCCCCTATAAGATCATACTCTCTGTATTCAAGCATCTCTAACGCAGCACGATTTATAAAAGATATTTTATTATCGCAATCAATACCGAAAACTCCATCGGAAATTGATGAAAGAATACTTTGCAGATTTTCCCTTTCCGATTCAATTCTATTAATAGCATGCAAAGATCTTGAAACTGAGTTAATACGAGCCAGAAACATATCTTCCGACTGATCTTTAAAAACAAATTCGGTTGCTCCAGCCTCCAAACACTTTTTTACTGTCTTTGTTGAGTAACTTTCAAAAAAAACAACCTTAACAGTTCCGCAAGTATTGCTGTTTCTCATAAGCTTCATACACAACAAATCACCTGTCATATCCGGCATTTGATAATCAATAATTACCATATCGTAATTTTTACTGCAGGCTTTATCATAACCCTCATTTACAGAAGATGCCGTGTCAACTTCATAATCAACACTTTTAAGAAGTGTCGAATATCTGTCCTGAAAAGCTTTAGAATCATCCACAAAAAGAACTTTTAACGGATGAACATCTGCAAAACCCACAAAAGCATCAATATTATCATCCTCTTCCGCAAGCCTCTCAATTGCATTAGCCAATTTATCCTTATAATTTCTCCTGAATAATAAAGACGTGCTGGTTCTGTTATTAACAACCTCCAGAATAATTTCCGAAATATTTTCCGAAATAATCAGAATTGGCATATTTACAATCGGGAACTCTGAAAGTCGCTGATGAGGTAAATCACTTTTCCAGACTAGAATAACTGCAGAAAAAAAATTGGTATCCGTACTATTTCCAACAAGAACAATAAGATCATCAACAGAATCTGCAAACTTCACAGAGCAACCTATCTTTTCAAGAGAAAGCGACAGCTCCGACCTAAAATCCCTGTCGTTATCTACAATAAGTATCTGTTTCAAAACTCCCGCCTTCTTTATCCTGCTCCATAAGATAAATATGGTTCACTCAAGTTCAGAAAGCAAATTTGAAAGGTTATTTTGGTGAGGCGTGTCTCATTATTATTTATCAATTGCCAATATAACGTTAATAAGGACTACTAGGAATCGGACGAGTCAGGCAAAATTTCGGAAACCATCTTATCTAAACCGCCAACACTCTTCTCATGACTCTCTCTTATCTCCGAAGAACTTTTTGCGGAATATGCTTTACGAATATCCTCGGCACTACTCTTTACCATTTTTCCGTTTACTTCGGCTCCACAAGAAATCTCAATAACCTCATAATAAACACTACCACTAACTCTGGCCTTACCAGCCAACTCCAGACGCGAAGCAGCCCTAACATCCCCCTTAACAACCCCATTGATAACCACATTAGGAACATTTATATTGCCATCAACAACACCGGAGCTACTAACTATAAGCGTAGCATTTTCAGCTTCAGCAACATCAATATCACCTTTAACAAAACCATCAACATGTAATCCACCATCAAAACTGATATTACCGATAACATTTGTATTCTGCCCAACAAGAGTATCAATTCTGGAACTAGCTGACTTTCTGCCCCACATACAAAATACCTCCATAATTAGTTTATTAAAAACAAATCATCCATAAAATCTCATCAGCCTCGTAGCAAAAAACAAACTGCCATGACCACTAAACAAGGATTAATTGAGTGCGGCAGGCATAATAACACAATACCTCATAAGCAAGAAAAATATTTTCCCATTAGAATCTTATATATATTCTATTTTAGAACAGTAAGGCAGTTAGCCATTTTCTCCAGATTTTCCTGCAATACAGCATAGTTTTCGTTATCTTTATCAACACACTCGTGATCAACATACTCACCCAGATTTTTCCTAACGCTTTCCAATTGCCAAGTCAGCTCATTTAACATCAAATTCGTGTAGGTAAGCTCTGCAAGATCAGACTTCCCAGGAGCACTCTCCTTCTCTACCGATTTTATCCATTCGGTAAGCTCTTTACTGAAAATTCCAGAAGAACTAATCCTTTCAATCAGACGTGACGAAATTCTTATTACAGCACCTCCCCTTTTTCGCGCCTTTAGAGCTTCCATTATATCGTGAGATGATCGTAATGGCGCAATTATATTCTTCAAACCTTCTGTTTTTCCTAAAAGATCAAGTGCCAACCTTGAGTGCTTATTACCGGGTATATGAGTAGCTGGCTGCAATGTAGAGTTCTTAACCAACATGTGTGCTGCACGATAAACAGAATGAAAAAAGGTTGTAGAATTCAACTGCAAATAAGGAGTAGCATTCGCAAGATTCAATCCTTTTTTTTCAAACTGATTAACTCTGATAGCCTGAATACTATCTGCCAAACCTACAATTTGACCAAATGTTTCCAAACCAGACTCATTCTTACCAGCGGGATAACCTGTACCATCGCAGCGCTCATGATGTTCCAGAACAGCTCGAGATACAGAGGACGGAATCCCCTTTATTGACTTAAACATCAACTCACCAATTACAACATGACTTTGAATAGCCCGCCACTCTTCGCTTGAAAGCTGCTCTTTCTTATTAAGAATATCAGGAGAAATTCGCAACAACCCCAAATCATGCACAAGCGTTGCCAAATAAACGTTCTGCTGCTCATTCACTGGCAAACGCAACTGAATTGCCAGCATAGCGGCAAAAACAGCAGAAAAAACACTCTTCTCAAAAACATCCTCTTGCTGATGACTTAAAACAGTAAGGTTTTGAAAAATAATTGTAGGAATAGAACACCCCAAAATAACATTATTTACTTCCTTATTCATTTCGTTGTCAGAAATAATAGTTTGAATATCATGGTATTTATCCAACAGAGAATTACTATGATCTAATAATTTCTTATTATCAATAGAGTCATTTATAGCAATTTGATCTTCAAGGGGACGGGTAAGCTTATGCTGTACAATTTTTTTTACTGCTCTATTGTCAATTCTGGCTCCTTTTTTAACCAGCAAAACCCCCTTGGAATTTCTTATATCTCCGGTAGAAAGAACCTCATTATCCTCATTAACATCAGCAAGATGTTGAGCATAGTGATCTTCTCCCAAATCCACCTCTGACTTATTCTTCTCCACAATCTCTTCTGACATATTAAAATATTCAATAAAAAAACAGATATTAATAGAATAGTCCCTCTACTCAATAAATCTATTATCCTATTCAAAAAAACAACATTTAGAATTTAGATTAAATTTCATAGAGATAGCAATTTCATTCAAAAAAAAACTAAAAAAATTCAAATTAGGGGTTGTTTTTGGCCAAAGAAATCTGGAGAATACGCTTCTCATATCGCGGAGAGGTGGCTGAGTGGTCGAAAGCGGCGGTCTTGAAAACCGTTGAAGGGTGACCTTCCGGGGGTTCGAATCCCTCCCTCTCCGCCACTAACACTTCCAATAACATCCAAATTAATCCAATTTCCCCTTTAAAAACAGCAAGTAACGCTGTTTTTGCATCCGTCATCGTCCATCAAAATATTGCATAATCCATGCGTTAATGTTTTTTGTTTTTACACTCGCCGCAAGTAATCTTCAACATTACTTAACCACACATAGCTCTCCTCTTGCCTAAAATGAGCATTACTCCGGATCAATATGTGCTATATCAGATTATTCTGAAGACAATTACAAAATATATTATCATTACCTAACCTGCGAAAAAGAATTCGGCTTTTTCGTGAAATGCAGCTATAAAAACAGGTTTAATATATGCGAAGAAACCCATCAATAAAACAAGTTCAGATATGGAAAAAAAGCTCTCTGGCCACAATCATTAATCACACCGAAAAACAAGCTGTTAATAATGCCATTAACTCTATTCCAGGAATAAGAATACTGCAAATCGGGGTTTTCAATGAAAACGAACATCTTTCGGTTAACCGCAAAAACGACTATTTTATTATGGATCCGTTTGATAATCCCAGCAGCAAAGTTACAATAGTAGCCAGCCCTAGAGACCTGCCATTTCAAAATGAAACTATAGATATTGTTATCCTGCTACATACTCTTGAATTCTCAAACAATCCTCAACAAGCTCTTCATGAAGCAGAAAGAGTGTTATGCCCGGATGGACATATTATAGTTATCGGCTTCAATCCTTTAAGTATTGCTGGAATCAAATCTTTAATGCCATTTCAAAAATCTCACTATCCGTGGTGTGGAAAATACCTTTCCTGCAAAAGAGTCAGTGAGTGGTTTGCTGTTCTGGGAATGGAAATAATGCGTGAACAAAAATATATAAACAATACTCAATTCAATATAGGGCTTAAATTCTGTCGCTGGAATAAGATTTCAGACTATACAGATAATTTACTCTCATGTTTTGGTCAAATTTACATTATCATGGCAAGAAAAAAGCTTTATCCTATGTCATTACTCCGATCAAGATGGCTTAAAAGAAAAAGAAAAATAATTACAGGCGGTGTTGTACAACCATCGCCTAAATCCACTAAAGAATTAGTGAACGAAGAGTGTTATTCTGCCGACTTTAACCGTAAGGATGTTTAATGACCAATGTAGTGGATATATTTACAGATGGTGCCTGTCGTGGCAATCCTGGTCCTGGAGGATGGGGAGCTTTACTGCGGTATAACGGTAAAGAAAAAAAATTAAATGGATATACCAAAAAGACAACAAACAATAGAATGGAGATGATGGCGGTCATAGAGGCTCTATCGGCACTTAACAGACCTTGCAACATAAGGCTATCTTCGGATTCTCGCTATGTAATTGATGGTATTACCAAATGGATTAATGGCTGGAAAAAAAACAATTGGAAAAACTCTTCAAAAAAGGAGGTTAAGAACTCCGATCTTTGGAAAAAATTGGATCTGCTAACCGAAAAACATAATATTGAATGGGTTTGGGTAAAGGGGCACGCAGGACATATAGAAAATGAACTGGTAGACCAACTTGCAAATGAAGCTATAGATAAATATCACAAGTAGTAAAAAATATGAGACAAATTGTACTTGATACTGAAACAACAGGACTTGAAACCAAAAACGGACACAGAATTATTGAGATTGGCTGTGTTGAGATGATTAACCGCCGACTTACAGGCAATAATTACCATCAATATATTCAACCGGAAAGAGAAATTGATGCAGAAGCAATGAATGTTCATGGAATCACTCATGAGTTTCTGGAAGACAAACCTGTATTTGCTGAAATCGCAGATGATTTTTACAACTTCATAAAAGGTGCTGAACTTATAATCCACAACGCGCCCTTTGATGTTGGTTTTATTGATTATGAATTAGGGATGTTGCAGAACAAATATCAAAAGTCATCAGAAATATGCACAATAACCGATACTTTGGTTATGGCCAGAAAGATGTTTCCCGGGCAAAAAAATAATTTGGATGCCCTTTGCCGGAGATATTCAATAGATAACACCAAAAGAGTGCTTCACGGAGCGCTACTTGATTCTGAGATCCTTGCTGATGTTTATTTGGCAATGACCGGAGGACAAATAAGCTTATCTCTTGGCAGCAATAAAGATGATTCATCTGCTGAAGTTACCAATAACAGAGAAGAAAACATCAAGATTACTACTCCATCACAAAAGCTCATGGTTATATCAGCCTCAAATTCTGAATTAGAAAAACATAATTGCAAACTTGATACTATAGATAAAAAATCTGGCGGTGCTTGTCTCTGGAGACAAAACGATAACGTCGCAGATTAAATCTGCGACGTTATCGTTTTCATGTTACTTGATATTCGGATTATCTAACTTCAGCCCCTGATGTTGTTATGGCAACATCTTCTGCTAACAAACCTTTTGGGCCTTGATTAATTGAAAATTCGACTAACTGTCCATCGCTCAATGACTTGTACCCTTCTCCCTGAATAGACTTGAAATGAACAAAGACATCATCTCCACTTTCCTGCTGAATAAATCCATAACCTTTAGCGTTGTCAAACCATTTGACAGTCCCTATAACTCTATTTGACATATCAAAATCCTTCCTTCCGATACTTAATATACATAAACTAAAAAAAGCAACAACTGTTGCCTTAAAAGCTCCTCAAATCACTTACATCCATGCCTTCCCCTTGTACCAAGGCTGTCCACACCACAATAAAATGAAAGAACTCTAACGAAGATACACTTTTATCATGACAAATTCAATATTTTATTTATATAAAAGCAAAAACATAAGAAAAAACCTCTATTTACACAATATTAACATTAAAACAGTCCTACCCGTTTTGGGGCATAATTATTTTTTATTCTTCAAAAATAATTAACGACTAACCATAAAAAAACAATAATCAACAACCTAACGAAATCACAATGACACTCAGTGACTCCCCTAATTTTATGAAAAAAGGCGCCAATATAGGCGCCTAAAATCCATAGCCATCTTAAGGGGGAGATAACTATTTCAGGTTGGTTTGGTTGGTTTTTATATATACTAACTTTTCTCCTTTGCTGGTTACTACTTTTAATGCCATTATCAAACTCATCATTAAAACAATCAATCTAATATCTATAACCCCTCCACCACCGCCACTACTTGAACTTGAACCTGAATCTGTAACACCATATTCAAGCGGTATCTGGATATTATCTGAATTGTTGCTGCTAAAAGATTCGGTTCCGTCTATCGTAACATTACCTGATACAACTAAGGAAGACATTCCACTTGACGAGTAAATATCACTTCTATCATAATTAACTCCATCGACTAGTTCTATAATTACATTTACAGAGAAAATATCTCCAGCCCCCATAACTCCTATTTCACATGTAATAACTGACGAATTATAACTACATTCTTCATTGTAACTAACCACTTCAACACCACTCGGAATAGATATTGATAATTCGACACCTGAAGCATCAATAGAAGAGAGATTTTCAACTTGTGAGGTAACTTTTACCAAATCTCCTTCTTCGTTGTTATTTTCCTCGTCACTATCTTCCTGATCATTTTCCTGTAAAATGTCGTCATAACTCATTTCAAGAGAAACATCCGCCGTTGATGAAAAACAGCTAAGATTTTTGTTCCCTTCTATTTGCCCCTGTGTTCTGTCACTAAAATTCATAATCACTGAACTCGATGCACTTGGCCACATTATATAGCGACCATCTTCTGAACTATCATGAGTTGCACCAAGGTTATGTCCAATCTCATGAGCACTAACAAGAATCTGCGACATATAGAATGATTCATAGCTTTGCGTTATTGATGTTGCGTAACGATTTCCATCACAAACGGTATCAACATATGCCAAACCGATTATATTGCTATCAAAATCCTTACCACTTATAAAATGATTAAGCCCATTGCTGGAAAACTCTGCTCTAGCACTTGCATATGCACCTACCTCTCTTAGCAGCGCATAAGAATCTGTTGTATCTGAAAACGGATCTTCACTCTCAGTAAATACCGTTATGCTGGTTATATTTAATGCTATTTTCAGATCATTTCTATATATACCATCCAGCTGATTTGCTATTGATTCTAGCTTGGCTACCGAGTTACTGCCATATTTTTGATAAAATTCGTAATCTACAATCATCCCGATTTTCAACTCTTTCATTTCTGTTGTTGAACCACCAGAATATGACGCAGCCATTTTAATATCGTCTTTAATATCTTCTATGAATTCAACATACTCATTATCCGATTCTTGCTGAAGTTCATCACTTTGCTTATTTCCTGCTTCTACTCCACAGAAGTTTTCCGGCAAACCAGTTCCAACATCAGACATTTTATACATAACAGAGCCAGATGCTGCTCTCGCTGTTTTATCTGAGTCATAACTAATAAATGCTTCTCCAGGCTCAATAACATAAACATCATAAGGCGTATGTATTGATCCTCTGATTACCGCTCCATCAATCTCAAGCCTAACCCAAGTGCCGGCCATCTCTTTAACCACGCCAGAATAATACTTTGCAGTACGTCTCTGTTCAGCTCCACCACCGACTATATTTACTTTAAGATTCTTATTAAATCCATTGAATTCATTTAATAAAAGATGAAAATCCTGACCTAACGCAGTAATAATCAACTCTTTTTCCCAAGAATCCGCTGAGCTTCTATTTACTCTTGAGTCATTACTCGATAAAGGTGAGCTAATAGATTCAATCGGCTCAATATAAGACATTTTTTGTTTTACCAGAGGATTCTCAAAGGCATTTTTATAATTTGCAGCCCATGTTTTATCTATTCCTACAACAACAAAAATTAGAGCAATGACTACTCCTGCCAGAATTTTTTTAGCAACTAATCGTTTTTCAGTCCTTACGTTTTTCATGTCCGTATCCCTTATTTTTTAACCAACCTGTAATTAAAATTAAGTGATACGCACAAAATTAAATTTGAACCAGTTCTCTATTTTTTCTTATAAAAACAGCACTTTACAATAGTGCAAACAAATTATCATAAAGAACAACAACTCATTCACTAACAAAAACAAAAGACCCTCACAATTTTAATAATTAATGATTTTACCAATCCAAAAACGTGAGATTAAACGCTTATTAATCATATTTTGTAACCAGTTATCATTTAAAATGCGAATTAGTCACACCCTAAATATTAACCGATACTCATATTTGCATTATTAAACAAACCAGTTCATGCTTTTTATTTGAACCTCCCTCCTTCATGTAACATAATTACATTTGCATGTTTTATACAGAAATAAAACAAAGATTATTTGATGACATTTTTTTTCAATTATGTGAACATAGAAAATCGTGTGTGCATTAGCAGAGGCCCTTATAATATGTGGTATGGGCTCAATTCCGGAATAAAAAACCTATGATAAAAATTTCCAATATTGAACATCAAGAGTGCAGGGAGCAGCTTCTTGAAAAAGCAGAAAAAATCTGCAAGGAAAATAACGCCAGACTAACTAAAACCAGAAAACGGGTTCTTGAGATAATTTGCGATCAGCCTGTTGCTATTAAAGCGTACGACATACTTGAAATTCTGGCAAAAGAAGATAAATCGGCAAAACCAATTACAGTTTACAGAGCCCTTGATTTTCTTATGGCGCAAAAACTGGCTCATAAAATCGAAAGTACAAACTCATTTTTTGCCTGCCCATGCCCCGACCAAAAGATTGAATCACAACTGCTAATTTGCAATAAATGCGGAACTGTTACTGCTCTACACGTTCCTGATGCCTGCTCTGTTCTTGATACTTATGCAAAAGACGTGGGTTTTATACCTGAGAGTAAATCTATTGAGATTCACGGCATTTGTGCAAAATGCAAGCAAAAATCAGCATAATATCCACTACACAATCTATACTAAAATTGTTCTATACTTTTAATTAGTTATTGGAATTGTAATGGCTATTAAAAGCTCTAATGCAACGTTTTGAGTTTTAATAGCGCTCTAGTAGAATGAGGATTTTATGCGTCGTTTAAAACCAGCTATAGATTATAACCCTCAGTATATGCTCGGATCTCTTGGAGCAGGAGGCATTGCTGTTACTTTTTTTATTTATCTCATGTTTATGATTAAACACCCTAAACGCCCAATGGTTACCTTCGATGAAATATACCCACAAATAATAAACTCTCCATTTATTATAAAAATTCTGATAATAGCAGTCTTAATTGCAATAGTTTTTTTTGCCTTTCTCCATTTTCGCTATCTTATCTGGAATCTGAAAAATATTCGCGAATTTAAAAAAACCTATTCCTATCAAACCATGATGGATAGCAATGGTGAAATATCAATGATGGTTATTCCGCTAACGCTCGCAATGAGCATAAATGTTGGTTTTATTCTTGGAGCTGTATTTATTCCTAAGTTATGGACTATTGTTGAATACCTTTTCCCAGGAGCTCTTCTGGCATTTTTTGCTGTCGCATACTATGCCGTAAAGATATTCTTTAACTATTTTTTGCGACTTTTGGAAAAAGGGGGATTCAACGAAACAAGCAACAACAATTTTTCACAGCTTATAGCCATATTTGCATTTAGTATGATTGCAGTTGGCTTTGCAGCTCCTGGGGCAATGAGTCACACAAAGGCATTTAATGCTATTGGCCTGTTCTTTTCTGCTACGTTTCTTACTGTTGCCATTATGTTAATGCTAATTCAATACTCAATGGCTTTTCGCGCTATGATGACTCAGGGTATTGCTGAAGAAGCTGTGCCTACCATTTGGGTATTAATTCCAATTTTCACCCTTTGGGGAATAACTATAATTCGTTATATTAATGGGCTAAGCCATCATTTTGAATTTTCCTTTGGGCTTGGGGCTTACTATATTTTCACATCTGCTGTAGTTGGAATTCAACTAATGTTCGGCCTTTTCGGATTTTTGCTAATGATAAAAATCGGATATTTTAAAGAATATCTTTTTGGCGAAAAAAAACATGCCAGCTCTTTTGCCCTAATTTGCCCTGGAGTAGCTTTTTTTGTATTTGGAATGTTTTTTATAAATTTCGGCATGGTATCCAATAAGATCATTCAAAAATTCACTGCTCCTTATTACTTAATGCTGATTCCGTTTTTTCTTATACAAGTAATCACTATTGTCCTGTACCTAAAGCTAAATAAACGTCTGCTAACAAAACAATAAACTTTATTATTTGAAGCAATAAAATGGTTGTACGATATGTTTGCAATAATAAAAAATTGGGGCAACATATTTTCAAAAAAGAAAACAACATTATATATATTTAGATACAACTAAATTTATTAAACGAAAAACTCACATAAATGTTAGTACTTCAAAAAACATCATCTAATGCAGATTGTATTTAATAAGATCTGCATATTTTCTGGCCGAGTCAAAATCAAATCGATAAATACTCTCTTCAAGAGTATCAAGCAGTTCTGTTATTGATTCTGTTCCAATAATTTTTCTCAGTTTGGGAATAATATCTTTTACGCAATAATTATTAACCAATAATAGCTTATCCACCTCCTGCAGAAGTTTTTCTGCATTACCAATATCTTTTGAGTTCAATTCGGTTTTATAGTTAAAAACCGATTTTCCCAGTGGGGTTTTTCTATTTTTTTCTAGTATTCTTCCTGACATAAATATCGGATTGATAGCTCTGGCAAACTTTTCAAGTGCAGAACCAAACTCATTAACGGCATCTCTTTTTAATACATCATCAAGATGTATTGCCAATTTGTGGATAACATCGCTGGCAAATGTTCCTATAACTCCTTTTAAGGTATGAGAAATTACCCTCGCACCTTCTTTATCGCCTGCGTGATAAAGATTGTTAATACACTCTGTCACATCACTATATTCTCTACAGAAACTGATAATCACCTTATCCAGTAAAGAACGATTTCCCCCCATAGAACTAAGTGCCTTCACAATATCAACCCCAGGTAGAGCATCCTTTGCATCCGTTTTTTCTTTTTTATCTAACTGAACATTTGGTACACGTTCAATATCTTTTATCCACTTTGCCAATACCAAATATAGTTGTGATACGTTTATCGGCTTTGCCAGATGATCGTTCATTCCTGCCTGCAGACACTTCTCTTTGTCATCCTGCATTGCATCTGCTGTAAGCGCTATTATAGGCAATTCATCATAACGTTTTTTCATCCTTACTCTTTTAGCAAACTGATAACCATCCATTCCCGGCATACGAATGTCTGTTAATATAGCATCATAATCATCATGCTCTTTGAGAAAATCCATAGCCTCTATTGCATTTGGAGCAATATCCACATACATAAAAGCATCTTCTAATAGTTCTCTAGCCACTTGTTGATTTATCTCGTTATCTTCTATAAGCAATATTCTCGCGCCACTGATTTTTTCAATATTTACTGAATCTATTTTAAGGTTATTGGTTTTTATTGTGCATAAATTCGGGGTATCGACACCTTCTATCTTACATATAAGTTCTATCAAATCTTTTTGCCTTAACGGCTTATCTAAAAAATATCTCATTCCCGCACTTTCTGCCTGAAAACGGAACCCCTCTTCTCCTCCAGCCAACATAAATACAAAAGGTTTGTTTTTATTTTTTTTGTACTGAGCAACTCTTCTACATAAATCCATTGATTTGAAGTTTTTCAGATTCCAGTCACAGAAAAACAGGTCAAAATCTCCTTTCTCAAGATTTTTCTCAATAGATTTCCTTGTAGAAGCCGATGTTACCTTAATATCAAGTGGTGCCAGTAAATTCTTTATAAATGTGCGTACAACAATACTATCATCCACAACAAATACATTTTTTATTTTACCTCTTAAGCACTCTAATTGTTGCCCGGTAACAACCTGTTCGTTTTCTGCCGTTTTTTTAAGATAGACAAGAAAACAGAAGGTACTACCCTTCCCCTGTACACTATCTGCCCATACTCTGCCACCCATCATTTCCGCTATTGATTTACATATACTTAAACCAAGACCTGTACCACCATATTTTCTGGTTGTTGAACCATCTGCTTGTGTAAACGACTCGAACAGGTGATTTATTTTATCTCTCGGCATCCCTACACCTGTATCTTCCACGACAAACTCAAGGCTAATATCATCAGATTCGCTTTCAAGCATTACTACAGAAATTCTTATGTATCCTTTTTCGGTAAATTTTATTGCATTACTAACAAGATTTATAAGTATCTGATTCAGTCTTAAAGGATCTCCAATAACTTTAAGAGGAATATCATTAGCCATAGAGACAACCAGCTCAAGGTTCTTTTCACATATCCGTTCTGCGAATAGATCAACTATCAGATCAAGAGAATCACACAGATTGAATTCGACATTTTCCATTTCCAGTTTGCCGGCTTCTATCTTCGAAAAATCCAGTATGTCGTTAATAATACCTAACAATGAATCAGATGCTCGACCTATCTTTGTGAGATAATCATGTTGTTTTTGATCAAGATTTGTTTTAAGTGTTAACTCAAGCAAACCTGTAATTGCATTTAGTGGAGTGCGAATCTCATGACTCATATTAGCCAGAAAACTGCTTTTAGCCTGCGTTGATGCCTCAGCCAACTCTTTGGCTTCTTTCATCGCCTCTGCTCTGCGACGTTCTGTTTCTACAAGTTGCTGCTGAGTATCTTTAAGCTCCAGCATGGCTTTTTCGATCTCGTCTTTCTGAGCACCAACTGTACTATAAAGATTTGCATTTGCTATGGTTGTTCCCATAAATGAGCAAAGCAGCTCTATCATCTGTAAATCAACTTCAGATAACTCTACCACTTCAGAAATTGCGTATAACCCTAAAACCCCAATAGGCTTGTCTTGTACTCGTATAGGTACTTGCAATACAGTTCTATTTGTGCCCAATACTTTTATTGATTTCCGATCTTTCTCTGACATTGGGAGGTTTATAACCTCCTGCACATCAGGAATATAAACCCGTAAATTTTTGAGAAGTACTGTAGCTAAAGAACCTTCGTGCATATTTAATTTGTAAACTGTGCTCTCCATAAAACTTTCAAGTTTACGATGCTCATTTTTTAATCTGCTATCAGCGCATGTAAGTTTTTTAAATTGTATCTCTTCATTAGAACACATATACACTGATGCAAAATCAAAATGAAACCGTCTTAAAATTTCTTCCGAAAATAGTTTGTATATCATTTCAATTGAGGTGAGATTATTAACTCTTGCAATAAACTCCAGAAATTCTTCATTGAGTTTTGTGGCGTGCCTAATATTTTTTTCCTGCTCTTTAAGTCGGCTATATGTAACTGAGCTTAGTATTTGATCTCCAAACAGCGGTATAATTTCAGATATTTTCTCAAGATCGCTATAGCTAAAATCGAAAGACTGGCTAAATACCATTATTGCCCCAAGTGAATCTCCGGAAACAACTATTGGCAAAACCAGCATTGATTTCATTCGCCAACCATCAAATTGATATTTAGTTGTCTCAGAAAATCTAACAATGTTCTTCTTATCATAAAATGCTGTTTTTTTTGTTTTATAGCTTTCCACTAAAGCCTCTGGCATATCCAGTGACAAACGAAATTTTTTATAGGTTTTTTCTATTCCTTTATATTCATTTGGCAAATTAACCATTTCGCAAATCAATGCTTCTGATTTATCATCAATTATTGCGGCAAGAATTCCGTCATAATGAACCCTTCCAATTAATGTCTCTGCAAACAGCTCCATTAACCTTTCTATATCAATAGTTTTACTGATTTCCCCTATCAGTTTTATTAATTCTCCTTGTTTTTTTTTGCCGCGTTCAAGCTCTTCGTTCTTTTTACTGGTCTGCACCAAACCAGACACACCCATTATAAAAACTTCAATATCGGATATTATCTGTCTGGTTAGATCAAGCCTTTTCTTCAGGGAAAAAAGATGTATTACTCCAACAGATTTTCCGTCTATCACGATGGGAAGAATAAGATTCTCAATAATACCTAACGCATTTATTGCCTCCCTATCAATCTCCGACATACCATTTAAAGACGACATAGAGTCAAAATCGGCATAAATTACTTTTTGTTTTCTTGCTACATATGCTGAAATTGATTCTTTACTTGTCTCAAGCGAAACATTTTTTCCAATAGCATTATTGATACGCTGATCTGACTGTTCCATTCCGTAATATTTATAAAGTTCAAGGGTATTGCTCTCTTCATTTACCAATTGAACCTGAAAAGCATTAAATCCCCAGCGCTCTTGAAGATACTCCATTATTTCAGATAGCAAATCATCAAGAGACGCAGAAGCAGCTACTTTTAGCAGTAACTGCCTCTCTTTTTTTTCCTGCTGAAGCTCTTTTTCAAGAAAATCGAGTCCGTCAATAAGAATACGGTCTTCTTCTATTGCAATTACGTCTTTTTCATCTCTGATAGACATCTCATCAGCCACTATTCCTTATATGGGTCTACTTCCCACTCGGACTCTTTTAACCAGTTTTCTAGATCTGCAGGTGGTACCGGTCTGCACATATAGTATCCCTGAGCAAGATCACATCCAAAATCCTTAAGTTGATCCAAAGATTCAACGTCCTCTACCCCTTCAGCAACAACCTCTAATCCCAAATTATGGCTCATATCAATTGTTGTGCGAACAATCATAAGGTCATCTTTCTGATTAATCATATCCATTACAAAAGAACGATCTATCTTTATCTCTTTAACTGGGAGCTGCCTTAAGTAAGCTAGAGATGAATATCCTGTTCCGAAATCATCAATTGAAAGCCTGAAGCCTTTTTTATCAAGAGAAGATAGTATTTCAAGTGCTTTTTCTCTATCAGCCATCATTGCGCTCTCTGTTATCTCCAACACCAACATTTCTGCAGGAACACTATATTCTTCTATAAGCGTTTGCAGATATTCAACAAGCCCTTCTTCTTGTAAATTTCTTGCAGAAAGGTTTATTCCAACTTTTATAGATTTATTGCTCTTTAGGAAATCTGAACACTGTTTTATCGAAGTATTGAGAACCCACCTTGTAAGCGGTTTAATTACACCAGTCTGTTCTGCCAGTGGAATAAATTCGTCTGGAGGAATAAATCCAAGCTCCTCATGCTGCCAACGAAGTAATGCTTCTACCCCCATCACCTTTCTCTGGGAAACATTTATTTGTGGCTGATAAGCCATTTTAAGCAGATCATTATCTATTGCTGTTCTCAACTCTCCCATAAGAGACAAACGTCTGGCACTATATGGATCTACACTTGGAGAGTAAAAGGCAAACTGAGATGTACTAACCTGTGCTAATTCCAATGCTATATGTGCATGCTGCAGTAATTCACTTGGTGTCTGCCCATGAAATGGATAAGTTGCTATTCCGGTATGCGCTCCAATATCTAATGACATACCCTGAAAATCAAATGGTTCCTGCATAACCGACTGTATTTTTGATATCAACTTATCAAACTTTGGGGGAATTGCTTCATCACCGGAAATTTCATATCCCTCTCCAAAGAGAATCATTCCAAAATTCACACCTTCAAGAACCACTATTGAATATTCGCGTCTACTCTCCTCATTTTTTTCTATAACTGCAAAATCTTCGGCAGACGCAATATCATTAAGCCTTGAAGATACATCCAGAAGTAACTTACTACCATTCTGATAACCAAGCGTATGGTTTATTTCATGAAAACGATCAAGCGAAACCACTACTAATGAATAATTATCGACTCCATTTTTATCCGTTAGATCCTGCATGTAATTTTCAAGCATAACCCTGTTCGGGAAACCTGTACGCACATCGTGCATAGCCATAAAAATATTTTTGCGCTCAGCCTCTATTCTACTCTGAGATTCCAAACGCAACTCTGCAGTTCTCTCATTGACCAACTGATCAAGATTTTTATTCTGTGCAAGAAGCTGGTTATACATCCATCTTATTGAAAGCAAACTCTCAACTCTGGTAAGCCCTTCAACGAAATCAAATGGTTTATTCAAAAAATCGCTTGCGCCTGCCTTTAGTGCTCTTACTCGAAAATCCTGATCAGTTTCTGATGTAAGAACAAGTATTGGGGCATGTGACTCTTCATCCATTTCTATAATTTGAGACATCACCTCAAAACCATCCATATGAGGCATATTGAGATCAAGAATAACCAAGTCAGGAGAAAAAGATTCATAGGCTGCAACTGCCTGCCTAGAATCAATAATATCGTTTATTCTGCTATAACCAGCATCCCTGAGCATCCCATTAAGCAACTCATGATTAATAGGCTGATCATCCACAATAAGTATTTTTAGTTTTATTAGCTCTTGTCTGTTATTCATACACCCACCGATAGAAAAAATTAAGAAGCTAGCTCCATTTAACTATAGTAGATAATCTGAATTTTTTATGGGGAAAGTGAATAAATTGTACAAATGTAGTTATAGATCACATATTACCAACGCACCATCCCCCTTGCGACCCCCGCATGCCCTATAGCAGCCACTATTGCTCCAAGTATCAATAGTAAAGCAAAGAGAGTAATTGTTGTAATTGCTATAGTAAACAAAACAATATCTTTTGTATCATTTGGCGGAGCCTCACTACCATATCTGTTCCTACCATACGAACCTGGCACTATCGCAAAAAACAAGTGCAGCAATAAATCCATAATCACAAATGCAATCAGAAACTTGAAATTTTTTTGTGACAGTAGATACATCTCAACAATTGAAATAATCAGTATAAACAGGGAAAACCACCCTGTAACCCCGATATCACGAAATCTTTTCGCACCCTGAAATGTTAAGAAAACTAACAGCATCAATAACACAATCAATGTTATTATTGATGAGGAAGTCATAAATTGCGCCTTAGATTCACGTCCTCCAGAAAAAAGGCTTACAAGAACTAAAGAAAAAATTACGTTTGAGACAACAAATATGAGTACAGCAAAAAAGTTATAGTAAACCCAGCGCATTCGCCCAAGCCTTCCAAATGGAGAGAACAGCTTCAACTGGCAATAATTTTCACTAGAATCTTCATATAAAAACTCATGCTCAGGACTTTTATAGGGATTACTATCGAAATCAGTTTTATAACTGGTTCTATTGTTGTGATTTTCCCTTGTTGTTAAAGATTTTTTAACAACCACTGGTTCTGCAAATTTTTCAACTGAGGGCTCTTCCTCTCCCTCCCTTAACAAGCGAATCTTTTTGTTGAAAATAAGATTACCTCTTCTCTTAATCAACAAACGTAGCTCACCACCAAACTTTTCAATTTTAAGCCCGCTGATACTGAACTTTTCTTCAGGCTTATCTTCATTTGAAATAGCTCCGTCAAAAACATTCACTTTTATCCTGCTCTTACAGGAAGGGCATTCAACATCTATACAACCCGGTTCCGAACTGAAGGGCACTACATTTTCAAAAAAGGTTTGTATTTCAAAAAGATGATTACAATTATTGCAAGTAACCCCATCTATCTCATCACCATGAACTTGCTCTAAAGGTGTAAAACCCATATCCCTACCCCCAAAGAATCCCATAAATTTCCGATCAAACAGCATCCCTGTATATCGGCAACACTACCTCAAGACTGCTAACCCTAGCTATTGCACAAACTTGATCCTGTATATTATAAAATTTAAGTTCTTTGCCTGATCTTTTAGCTGTACGGGTAATCTCTACCATTAAGGACAACCCAACACTGTCCATTCGTGTTACTCTGGAGAGCTCGAACTCAACTAGTTGCTGCTCTCCTGTGCTTTTTACAACATCAAGTATTCTATTTTTAATTAAAGGTACAGTTTCCAAACTAAGAATACCGTTTAGATGATAACGATTGCTTTTTTGATCGAAAACCATCTGTACATTAGGCATTGCTACTCTCCGCTTTTCAACTTTTTGAAAAGGGCATCAACCCCATCTTTTTGAATTATTGAATTAAATGTTGTTCTGTAATTAGCTACAAGACTAATACCATCTACAAGCGCATCATAAACTTTCCAGCTACCGTCTTTAAGTCTTCTAAGCTTAAACGCCAACGGTACTTCTGAAGCTCCGTCTCTTGCAATCGACAGTTTTACTGTAGCCTTTCTTGATTTTGTCATTTGCTTAAAAGGCATATATGTAATTTTCATTCCAATATATTGAGATAACGATCCTGCATAAGTTCTAACCAATAACTCCTTGAACAGCTTAATAAATTCTATTTTTTGCTCTCTACTCAACTTTTTCCAGTTTCTACCCAAAACCCACTGAGACATAAGCTGCGTACCAACACTTGGTATAACGATTTCTTCTACCAACTTCCTCACTCGCTCTTCAGAAACGCCTTCGCCTTCAGCTTCAAGCTCACAGAACAAACGGGTTATAGTAGACCTAACTACTTTATTAGGCTCATCTGTTTCCGCAAAAATCAAATCTGCTTCATCAACTATATAGCTGCATTTCTTCTTACTCTCTGCCTTTAACTGCTCGTTATTAGCTGCCGATTTTCCTGTTTTTTCAGCAACTACTACCGTTTTACTATCTACCGACTTTTCTGTATCACCAGCATAAACTGTTGAAACCATTGTTAATGAGAATACAAAAAGTAATTTTTTCATGGTATCTCCTAATTCTATTTCCAATTATTCTTGTTTTTCTTTGGCTGCCTGACTAAACAGAAATTCGCCGATTACCTTTTCCAGTATTATCGCAGACTGCGTTATATCAAGCTCATCACCATCTTCAAGGAAAAACTCCGCACCACCAGGCTCAAGAGCTATATACTGACTTCCCAATAAACCAGCAGTAAAAATACTAGCACTGGTATCTTCTGGAATCTCTTTAAAATCTTCTCTTATACCAAGTATAACAACCGCTTCAAATTGCTTTTTGTCATAATAGATATCAAGCACTTCTCCAATTTTAACTCCTCCCATTTTCACAGCAGCGTTCTTTTTTAGACCGCCAATATTAATAAATCTTGCCTTTACAGAGTATGTTGCCCCAATTTCCACCTGATCTGCACCAAAAAAGTTGCCTACTGCATCTCCAAGCATTACTGCAGACCTGGTATTCTTCATTGTACTGTTATTGACTAAATACTTATCGCTTCTTCCCATATCAAAAGAGATAAACTGC
>QZLD01000069.1 GCA_004796385.1 Gammaproteobacteria bacterium
AAATTTTCCGTTTACAGGAAAGGTTCTGGAGATATCTGCAGCGTATCCCTTGTACTCCATTCCGGCATCAATCAGTACCAGATCACCATTTTTCATTATGCTGCTATTTTCTATGTAGTGCAAAGTACAACCATTGGCACCACTACCAACTATAGAAGGATATGCTTCTGTACCGCCATTCTTGCGAAATTGATAGAGAAACTCAGCCTCCAGTTCGTATTCATACATTCCTGGTTTACAGAGTGACATCGCCCTGTTATGTGCCTGAGCACTTATTTCAGCAGCTTTTTTGATGATAGAAATCTCTTCAGAATCTTTAATTAAGCGCATTTCATGAAGGATGCCATCAAGAGAGATCAATTCATGCGGTGCCTTTGCCCCTCCTCTGATATTTTCTCTAATATTGTTGATCCACTGCATTACCTGTTTATCGAAACCGCGATTTGTTCCCATGCTGTAATAAAGCTTTTCACGCCCTTCTATTAATCCCGGTAAAATATCGTCTATATCATCTATCGGAAACGCATCGTCTCCCCCAAATATTTCGCAAGCTCCTTCCTGACCTGCTCTGTAACCATCCCATGTCTCTTTTTCAGGATTTTTTTCACGACAGAATATTATGTATTCACCATGTTTTCTTTGTGGTGCAATTACTATAACGGCTTCCGGCTCTTCAAAACCGCTTAGATAGTAAAAATCGCTATCCTGACGAAAACGGAAGTTAACATCTTTATTGCGAACAGATTCAATGGCAGCCGGCAGTATTGCAATGCCATTGCTGCCAATACTATCCATTAACTCTTTTCTTCTTTTTTGAAAGATCTTAGTTTCACTTTTCATTATCAAACCATCTCTTCCCAAAGCTGGGCAAATTTACCGGCATATTCAACCACAAGTTTTTTGTTATTTGTAATAAGAATATTCTCATGATTAAGATTTGACGCACTAACAGTCCAGTTAAAACTGCCGGTAATTAGCGTTATGCCATCAATAATGGCAAATTTATGGTGCATATGGTTGGGAGAATTATCTATACGAACAGATGCCCCGGATTTTTGCAGATCAAATACATCGGAACCTCTGTCATAACACTTATCGTCGTCTGAGATTATTTTTACCTGAATTCCTTTCGATACTGCCTTTGTTATAGCCTTGGAAATTCGGTTATCAGTTATGGTAAAAACACAAATATCTATTCTTTCCCTTGCGTTATTAATCCAGCTGATTATTTCGGATGTGCAGTCCATATCTGGTGCAAACAGTGCCTTATTTATCTCGACAGCTTCCTGCTCACCTTTAAGACTTTTATTTGCCTCTTCAAGCCAGTCTATTATCTGTCCCGGGGGGAATTCTTCAGTTGCTGCACGAGCTATTTCAAAAATACCGTTTCTTAACAAGTCAATTTCACGCTCTGAACAGTCGGCCCGATTAATATATTCCTTGAGAATTTTTTTCTCTTTACGCGAAAACCGTCCATCTTTTATAGATTCCCGATAACTATTCAATATTTCTTCTAACTTCACTTAGCTCTCCATACTTTTATATCTATTGCCATATACAAAATAAAAGACGGGCATAAAGCCCGCCTTCTAAAAAATAAACAAACTCAGGTTTACTTTCTACGACGCCTTACTCCAAACAGACCAAGCAGAGCGATTATAGCAAGAAGTGAATCCAAAGAACCACCAAGTCCATCTTTTGGTTCTTCTTTAATCCCCTCTGTTCCCGGTTCATCCTGTATAGGGTTAGCAGTATAAGCACTATTGTTATCAGGATTGATATCCAATTCTTTGGCTGTTGCGGTAGCCGTTGTTTTCAAAAATTGATCGTCTCCCACAATATAATTCACAATGATCGCCACTTCGAGAATTTCAGGGGAATCATACGCCAACTGATCAATAGTACATTTTAATCTGGTTGAGGTGATTTTGCTGCAACCATCAGACTGCTCTGCTGCCAGAGTACCATTTTCAATATCGATGACAACATCTACTTCATTGGCATCAATATTACCTTTATTGCTTATGGTAAATTCATGCAGAACAGCATCATTTTCAACAAAAACCGTATCTGTATCAACTGCTTTAACCTCAATATCTACAGTGTCTATCTGCTGACCAACTGAAAAATATTTCAGGGCTGATCCGGTAAGGCCATCAATATCGGTAACTACTGCCTCTATGCTGTAGCTTCCATCAGGAATATTTTCAAACACTTCTGTAAATTCAGCCCAGTAATTGAAACACTCCCCCCCTGATTCTCCCGGAGCCTGGGATGAACAAAGTATAGCCGGAAGTGTGTCAACCTGTTTGATGATATCACCGCCACTGCTCTTAAGAGTTAAGGAGATAGCGTCTACATGCCCTCCTCGTTCTCCATTATTATCAGTGGCTGTTCCGGTAACCTCTACTAAACCTGTTTCTGAATCCACTGTTACTTCCAATTTTTCTATTTCTGGCGGGATTGGTTCACTGCTTCCATCTATTTTAATTGTTACAGACTCAACTGCAGTTGCATCATCATAATCTGAAACAGTTGCTTCTGCTATATACTCTCCGGGAGGGATATTTTCGATAGTCTCATTAAACCTATGGATGAAACCAGAACCATCATCATTGCCGTGATGTACCATTTCCAGATTCAAATCAGCAAGTGATTTAATCACAGTTCCACCCAAGGTCTTAATAACCAAACCTACTGATTTAACTTCGCCGTCAGAATCAGTTACTTCACCGGTCACATTGAAACTGCCACTCACCGAGGGAGCTGAAACACTAAACGAATTAAATTTTGGAGCCACATTTTCATAATCAAGAAATACTTTTTTCGTCTTTGTCGATCTTGTTCCATCTTTAGCAATTGCCGTTGCAGTTATAATGTATTTACCTGGTCCCTTTCTATAAGAAACTCCAGAAAAATCAAGCCGAAATCCGTGCTGACCATTCTCTACAAGCATTGTATCAACGTCCTCTATAACTTCCCCAAGATCACCATAATATAGATCTATAGTCACCCTTACATTTTCACAATCATCACAGAATACACTGCCGTCAACTGTAATAGATTTTTCCTCTTTATTGTAAACAACGTTGAAATCACTTATTTCAAGTATGGTTATTGCCTTAATTTCTCTATCAGAATTACCTTCATTATCAGTAGCTACAATTTCAACCGTATATGAGCCTGGTAAAACATCTGTAAAGGTCTCTTTAATATATGCGTCAGTATACAACGGCGATCCGTCGCAATTGAAACTGCCATCAGGATATTCTTCGCAACCAGACTCCATATAAAATTGTACGTTTGCAACAATACTATCTACGACCTGCCCTTGAGAATCCTTCAGGGTTATATTTGCCGACTCTACTCTGATATCATCGTCACTTATTTCTGCGAAAACCTTGATTGCTGAGCCATTAGAAACAACATCAATTTGAACCCTATCTATTTGCAGGGTGTTATCTTCAATTATTGTGATGTTTTTTGTCTTCTTGTCAGTAAGCCCCTCATTATCAGTTGAGGTAACTTCAACTGTATAAACACCAAGAGTTTCCAAGGTGAATTTCTCTTTGAAATATGCTCTTCGTTCATCTGGTGGTGAAATTGCACAGCCACAATTATCACCTTCACAACAACACTCATCCTGAAGATAATTAAGTTTAGCATCAGTTTTCTTAACTATTTCCCCACCTGAATTTCTTATTATAACCACCGCTGACTTAACCATTACATCATCCGTAATTTCTCCAGAAACCGTAAAGGTCTTACCTGCAATAAATTCATCGCTCTTTGGAAATAAATATGTATATGGATATTTTGCATATGAAGTAGAGATGTAGCCAATTACAGGAGAGTTTGTATCTTCTAGCAACACTTCTCTGCTTTTTTTGCCTAATAATCCTTTGTTGTCAGTAGCAATTATAGCGACCTTAAATTTACCAACTGGTAGTGCATCAAAGGTTTCCTCAATATATACACTACCTGCAAATGGATCTGCTACACCGCAATTTGTACCGCAACCATCTGTCTCTGCATCAATATAATCAACAGGATACCTTAACCTCGCCTTTCTGGATTCTACTATTACCCCGTTTTCATTTGTAAGCGTTAACTCCACCTTTTGTACTTCAACATCGTCATTGATATTTGCACTTATATGGATTTTACCCCCAATAGCAATAGAGTAAGTTCCTTCAACCACAAGATCACTTATTTTAGGGGGATTAAAATCGTGAGTATCAATCCTCATATTATTTTCTGTAAAGAACTTTGCCAGATACTCTCCGTAATTGAT
>QZLD01000151.1 GCA_004796385.1 Gammaproteobacteria bacterium
GATTCACTGACTTCCGCATCAGCAACAGGGACAATATCTTTAAACTTTGCAAATACTGGCAGACTAACTGCGCAAAAAACAAACGTACACAACACTTTAAATATCACAGATTTGCGACTCATTTTGAAACTCTCCTTTTTACAGGGCTATAGGGATTTACATCGAATACCCGAATAATGAGCATCAAATAAGAAATTTCTGTGACATATTCATTAAAGAAAAATTAAACTTTCACATCAGTGTATTAGCAAATAATTATTCAATCAAAACTTCACAAAACCATAACTTTTATTTCATATTTAAATACTAAGTTTCGCTTGCAATGATTTGCTATTGATTCATAAGTTTTAAACAACCTCGATTTTCAAATTTTCAGCTTAAGGAGTAAATAATGATACGTTCAACACTAGTACTTGGAGTTTTATTCTTTTCAGCATCAGTATCCGCACAAACAGTCACATATGGCTGGGAAGATGGTGCTACAACACTTGGCAACTATGGTGACATTGAAGCATATAACGTTGGTTTAATTGACCCTCACACTAACGATTATTCTCCAATTCATAGCGGCGATCATTCATTAAAACTAATTGACCAAGCGGAATCAGGTACACCACAAGCATTCGTAGCGTTAATCACTGACTTAAATGACGGAGATACTGTTGATGCAAGCTTTTGGCGCTATGATGATACCTCAGGTTCGGCACCATCAGCACGTATTTGGGCTCACTACATAACAGACGCTAATGATATTGATAGCTATGGCGGTTCTGCCGGTGGTAACTACGACTATGGTGATGGATTAGGTTGGGATGAAGCTTCGCACACTTGGACTTTTGACTCAGATGGTGGTAACAGAGTTGGTCTTGTACTCGAAGTAAGAACCTATAGCAAACCTGGTGATACTATCTGGATTGATGACCTTTCTGTTACCTCAGGTGATCACGCTACAATAGTCACGCCTGCTGCTGCAGTACCTGTTCCTGCTGCCGTTTGGTTATTTGCAAGCTCATTGCTTGGCTTTTTTGGATTCAGTAGACGCAGGTAAACCTAAACATCTATATTTTATAAAAAAACCGGCTTGCGTCGGTTTTTTTTATACATTTAATTTAGTCTATTAAAGATAATGGTACGTATAGGTTAATCTCTAAGAGCAGAAACCAGAACAATAATACTAACAACAACTAAAAAAGCTCTGGCTTCCAGAACCATTAGGGCAAATTCGCTTGAGCTTATAAGGTAATAGATTAAGGAGGTAATAGCTCCTGAGAGAAAGCCCGCTATAAATATCAAACCAACGATAAGATAGGCACCGCCAATACCAACAGCACCAATGCTGTTTTTTCTGCATTTCAGAATGAACAACGCATACCCCAAAAGGGCAGTGTCTATCAGGAATGAGCTGTAAAATATATATTTAAAGTAATCAGGAACAATAACGGGTATCGTCACAGCTATTGCCAGACTGAGAATAAGTATCCATGTTTTTTTATTCCTGCTCTTTGACATCTATACCACTGGTAATAACCACTGAACCTGTTGAGATCAATATCACGGTTACAAGAGCCATAATCAGCCCTAAACGCAACTCTATTGCACTGGAACGATTAGCATTTTCTATGGTTATCTGGAAATTTTTTAAGCTATATGACCTGAATATATTCAGCATCTTTCTACAATGCTGTAGAGAATCCGATATTTTTATTATTCCCTCAGGATCACTGGCAACATTTACATTACCGCTTGCTATCTGCTGGGAATATTTTGATGCCTGATTAAAATAGACCTGAAAGGATTCACTGAAACGATCTATCTCCACCAGCCTTTTTCTGTCAGGCTCAATCTTTTTCAGCCGGCCGATACTCTGAGATAATTCATACGCCTGCTCTCTGGCTTTTATTATAAAATCCATTTCTCCTGTGGATGCTGCAGTAGCTAAATTTTCTGCAATTCGCTCAAGCTTAGCCGCATTTGATTCAGACATTTCAAATATTGGGAAATATACATTTTTTATTTTATCCAGCCGTTCAAAATTCTGCGTACTGATAATAAAGGAAACTGCCAAAAAAGAGGCAAAACCAAATGCTGTAACTAATGATATAAAAAATATAAGACGTACTCTTATACTCTTTTTTGATCTAGCAGCCACTTTCAGTCCCAGTATCCATAGTTAAGCAGGATAAATATAGTAGTAATTTTAGAAATCTCTCATTTATCTATTAAAGAGTAGATTACCAATAGCTAATAATCAATAAATTGCCATAATACCTTTCTAATCTCTTGAGATTGCTTCAGGAATTCCCTTTAGCTCTTTAGTTACTCTGCTTATTGCAACTCGATCTATTCTTTCTTTTCTATCTTTTGTTGCTTCGGCTACAACATCAACTATTGGAGTAAAATTGGTAAATGCTATATGTTTTTTATCGTCTTCCAATAGAGGATGCGCCTCCAGGAAAAGAGTTCCGGCAAGCCAACCCGCCTTATAGGGCAAATTAACTATAGTAACCTTTGTTCCTACCCGAACCTGATGGAAAAAATATTCTATATCTTCGGGAAACATTCTTATACACCCATGGGTAACACGCATTCCAACTCCTGAAGGTCTGTTAGTGCCATGAATAAGATACCCTGATATACCAAGACGCATGGCGTAATTTCCTAAAGGATTATTTGGCCCTGCAGGAACTGTTGCAGGTAATATGTCGCCATCTGCTGCATGTTCTTCTCTAATTGATTTTGGCGGAGTCCAACTAGGATTTTTTTTCTTGGATACTATTCTGGTTACTCCTATTGGAGTATCCCAGTCTCTGCGACCAACACTAATTGGGTAAGTCATTACCATTCCCTGTTTACCTTTTTTTACTTTTGGAAAGTAGTACAGCCTCATCTCTGCAATATTTATTACCACTCCCTCTCTGGGAACCGGTGGAATAATGTATCTGGCAGGAATAGTAATTTCGGTACCATTTCCCGGAACCCACATATCGATTCCCGGATTAGCCTGCCTCATTTCGTTGTAACCAATACTGTATCGCCGGGCTATATCAAGCAGGCTCTCATTATTTTTAACCTTTACTGTAAATACTTCTCCAAAAACATCTACATCCTCGGGAGGAAGAATATAATCAAGCGCCATTACTGAAAATGACTGAAATAACAAAGTAATAAGAAAGGTGGTTTTTATAGATTTCATTTACTTAATTCCCGAATCAACAACAATTAAAAGGCAACCATCTAAACACAAAAAGCCCCTAAACATAAAAAGCCCCAATGTTTAACCATTGAGGCTTTTATTCGCAACAAAAAATCTATTACTTACGCATACATTTTTTGAACATTTTATCAAGCTTTTGTGAATTACGATCAGCTGTAAATTGAGCTGATTTTGCAATTCCTGCTGCTTTTGATGCTTTTGCATCGGCATCTTTTGCGATGATAAGAGCTTCTGTAGCTTTCTCATCTGCAGTTTCTGCTGCTGACATTGCTTCATCAACAGCTGCTGCTGCTGCTTCAGCTTTTGCTTTTGCATCGTTAACCATAGCTTCTAGGTTGCCGTTTGAACAACCGGAAATGAACATAGCTGCAGATACAGACAAACCAACAGCTGACAACTTTAGAGCTTTAGAGATTCCTGACATTTACTTTCTCCTTAGTATTAAATTAAAAACTTACTATTAAGTTTCCCGTAGGTAATTGTAGTCGCATTTATAACAGTATTAAACAAACATATCAATATTATTTACCCATATGAGGCTCGAAGTAGCAAATAATGTTATAAACCGGCATTTTTACAGATATTTCACCCTGCAACTCGGCGTATTTTGGCTCCCAGTTGCTGTAATTTTTCTTCTATGCACTCATATCCTCTATCAATATGGTAAATTCGATGTACTTCTGTATCTCCTTCTGCAATTAATCCTGCAAGAACAAGGCTGGCAGATGCCCTTAAATCGGTAGCCATTACCGGAGCTCCTTTTATTGATTCTCTTCCCTGACAAATCGCTGTATTTCCTTCTACTGAAATATCTGCCCCCATGCGCTTCATTTCATCAACATGCATAAATCTGTTTTCAAATATTGACTCAGTTACCTTGCTCATTCCTTGGGCAACAGTATTAAGTGCTATAAATTGTGCCTGCATATCTGTAGGAAACGCCGGATATGGCGCTGTACGAATATCTACAGCTTTTAATTTACGCCCTTTCATATCCACAATTATCCAATCATCGCCCAGTTCTACTTCTGCACCTGCATCACGAAGTTTTTTGGTTACTGCATCAAGCAGTGCAGGATCGGTATCTTTCAGCTTAACCCTGCCCCCGGTTATTGCAGCTGCTACCATATATGTACCTGTTTCAATTCTATCCGGTAATACTTTGTATTCGATCCCTTTAAGAGACTCAACTCCATCAATAATAATGGTATCTGTTCCTGCCCCTTCTATTTTTGCCCCCATTGCGATAAGGCAATTTGCTAAATCGACAACTTCCGGCTCTCTTGCTGCATTTTCAATAATGGTCTGACCATCAGCAAGTGTCGCCGCCATAAGCAGGTTTTCTGTTCCGGTCACGGAGACCATATCCATAACTATTTTTGCACCTTTTAGCTTTTTACAGCGGGCCTTTATATAACCGCCCTCAACTTCAATATCTGCTCCCATAGCTTGTAAACCATCAATATGCAGATTTACCGGACGAGAACCAATGGCACAACCTCCCGGCAGAGAAACATCTGCCTTTCCGAATTTTGCCAGAAGAGGCCCGAGAACCAGAATTGAGGCTCGCATGGTTTTTACCAATTCATATGGTGCAAAGCAGTTATTAATAGAGGTAGGATCAACCTCAACCTGCATTTTTTCATCTACTGTAATTGATATTCCCAGCTGAGCCAAAAGCCCCATGGTTGTGGTTATATCCTGTAAATGTGGAATATTGCTGAGTTTTACAGGGGTATCTGCAAGAATTGTTGCTGCAAGAATGGGCAACGCTGCATTTTTTGCTCCGGATATTCTTATCTCTCCGTCAAGAGGCTTACCTCCGGTTATTATCAATTTATCCATTAATTATTCTCTTTAACTGATTGCGAATCGTACTATTCTATTTCATATGGGAATTGGCGGCAATTTTATGCTCAATATGTTGTTTATTTCAATCTCTATTTTTTCCAAAACAGCTCTATTATCGTGACAAATTCTTTTCTGCTATAATCGCCGTCCGAAAAGGAGACTATATGAATATCTGGAAACCACATTTAACTGTTGCTGCTGTCGTTGAAGATAACGGCAGGTTTCTTTTTGTTGAAGAAGAGATCAGGGGAGAGCTGGTTATAAACCAGCCTGCAGGACATCTGGACGAAGGCGAAACTCTTTTACACGCTGTTATCAGGGAAACTCAGGAAGAGACAGCTTATAAGTTTCTTCCGCAAGCTCTGGTTGGCATACTCAAGTGGTCAAACACAGAAAAAAACAAAACTTTTGTGCGTGTTGCTTTTTGCGGCAATGTATCCGACCATGCCCCTGAACAAGAACTGGATGATGGTATTGTACGAACATTATGGCTAACACCGGAAGAACTTAATAGCGGCGAATATAAGATTCGTAGCCCTATGGTATTGGAAACAATAAGAAAATATCAGGCAAACGAGCGTTATCCCATCGACTTTATCAGCGAAATTTAATGAGCAAGAAAAATATCACAGTAATTACAGGCATGTCCGGCGGAGTAGACTCTTCTGTTGCGGCGTATCTTCTTAAAGAAGATGGATACACTGTGCAAGGCATGTTTATGAAGAACTGGGAAGATGATGATACAGAAAGCGTATGCACTGCCTCAGAAGACAGGCTCGACGCCAAACTTGTCTGTGATGAGCTGAATATCCCTCTGCATCATGTGAATTTTGCCAAGGAGTATAAAGAGAATGTCTTTTCCTATTTTCTTCAGGAATATAAAGCAGGAAGAACCCCCAATCCGGACATTCTCTGCAATAGCGAGATTAAGTTCAAATACTTTCTGGATTATGCCTCCAGGCTGGGGGCAGACTATATTGCAACGGGGCATTATGTTCGCAGCAGAAAAAACAGTGATGGTTCATTCTCTCTCCTGAAAGGGATTGATGATAATAAAGACCAAAGCTACTTTCTGCATTTGCTTAATCAAGAGCAACTATCAAAATCTCTTTTTCCTGTTGGCGATATTGAAAAACCGCGTGTGCGCGAAATAGCTGAAGAGATCGGCCTGGATAATTTCGATAAGAAGGACAGTACCGGAATCTGTTTTATAGGCGAACGTGATTTCAAAGAGTTTCTGGGACGCTACCTGCCTACAAAACCGGGGGAGATGCGTGATCCGGACAATAATATTATAGGCAAACATGATGGCCTGAGCTTTTATACGCTGGGACAGCGCAAAGGTCTTGGAATTGGCGGCGTAAAAGGCAGTAACGAAGAACCTTGGTTTGTTGTCGATAAAGATCTGCAAAACAACATTTTAAGAGTAGCACAGGGACATAACCACCCTCTGCTGCTGTCAAACAGTCTGATAGCCATAAATCCACACTGGATAAGAAAATCCATTCCTGAAAACGGTTTCAGATGCAAAGCCAAAACCAGATACCGCCAACCCGACCAGGACTGTATTATCAAATTAACAAACGACGGCAAACTTCTGGTAGAATTTGACACTCCTCAACGTGCAGTTACTCCGGGACAATCGGTTGTCTTCTACCATGAGGACGAATGCCTCGGCGGTGCCATTATTGAATCCCGGGATAAAATCCAAAGTTAATATAAAGAGAATAAATAGCATGGCCATATCTATCAGTGACCAGACAACCGCTCTTGCAGCGACAATACAATTTTTAAAACAGGTAAGAGACATTGCTTTAGGTAAAGACATTGATGCACAAACCCTGCTTATACCGGTAAATGCTATTTTTGCCACATCTCCCGCATCTGCTGTTGATGTCTATTCAGGATTAAAAAACATACAGGAAGGACTTTACCTTTTTTCCAAAGACATTCTTAAAAATACCGGAGATCCGGAAAGTGTAGAAATAATCAGGATGTTCCTTATGATTATTCACCTTGAGAAAAAAGCATCTAAAGACAGCAATCTCTTAAACGGGATAGCAGTCGGGATCAAACGCAGCAAAAGTCAGGCTGAATATTTCGACTCCAAAGTTCACGATTCCGTAATAGCAGGACTTGGTGACCTCTACAGCAAAACCATTTCCACTCTATCTCCAAGAATAATGATCAGAGGAGATAGCGAAAAGCTTAAAGACCCGAAAAGTATTGCCACAATAAGAATGCTCTTGATGGCAGCTATTCGCTCAGCAATACTATGGAAACAGTGCGGCGGCAGCAAACTGAAAATCATATTTTCCAGAAAACGATATGTAGAGACCGCAACATATCTTCTGGAGCAGGCAAAATCAGAATATTAAGACTACTTAGGAGACAATACGTGAAAATAACCCTACAAACAAACCTCGGAAACATCACTCTGGAACTGGACACGGAAAAAGCCCCCAATACCAGCGAAAACTTTGCTTCATACGTCAAAGAAGGTCATTACGACAACACAATCTTCCATAGAGTAATATCCGGATTCATGATTCAGGGCGGCGGCTTTGAACCGGGAATGCAGCAAAAAGAGACAAAAGAACCAATAGACAACGAAGCCAGTAATGGCCTGGTAAATGACACAGGCACAATTGCTATGGCAAGAACTGCAGACCCGCACTCTGCTTCTGCTCAATTCTTTATTAATACCAAAGACAATGACTTTCTTAATTTCACTTCACCAACACCTCAAGGCTGGGGCTATGCAGTATTCGGCAAAGTTGTTGATGGAATGGATGTAGTCAGAGATATAGAAGGTGTCGCAACCGGAAACAACATGGGTCATCAAAACGTTCCTTTAGAAGATGTCGTAATCGAAAAAGCGGTTATAGAAGAGTAAAACCTAAAGTGAAGCCGATCCTGTTTATTGCAGATATCCACTTAGATCTTGCAAGTTCCAATATAGAGGATAGCGAAAAAAATAGTCATTTTTGCGATTTCCTGGAAAGAGCTGCACATGTAGCAAGCGAGCTTTATATCCTTGGAGATCTGTTTGAATACTGGATCGGCGATGACTACACAAAACCATTCACCAAACCACTTGACGCAATTAAACACGCAGTAACATCAGGGCTGAAAATTCACATCTCCCCCGGCAACAGAGACTTCCTGCTGAGCCCAGACTTTGCAGAACAAACCGGAACCAGATTATTAGATGAGATAACCATTACTGATCTTAATGGCGCGCGAACCCTTATAACTCATGGTGACTACTTCTGCACTGACGACCCTGCCTATATGAAGCTTAGAAAAGATTTCCGCAATAAAGAGTGGCAACAGCAATTTTTAAATATGCCCCTACAGCAGAGAATCACCTTTGCAGAACATGCCCGCAGCCAAAGCAACTCCACAACGACTATTAATAATACATACGACATCAACCAAGAATCTCTACTGCAATTTGCCGAAAAAAACAGAATTGACCAGATAATCTACGGGCATATACACAGACCTCAGATAAAAACCATTGAGTCGGAAAACCTGAAAATAAGATCTATCTGCCTTGGCGACTGGCATCCATACGGAAAAATAATCTCATACTCACCACAGCAAACACTAACCGATAAAATCAGCTTTATCAGCTCTAATGATATTTAACCGCCATTCTCGAAAATCCGCCACAACTGAACTACACTCATTATTATAACGACAACGTATAGACTCAAATCAGAATCGCTAGGAAAACGAACATGGCAAATAAAATAATCAACGGATTTAATTGCAGATATGAAATTTCAGGTGACAACAATGCAAAAGAGACAATACTGTTTCTTAACGGAATCGCCAGCCCAATAGAGTCATGGAACAACATGGTTCCGTATTATACAGATGACTATCGCATTCTCAGACTCGATTACAGAGGGCAATGGTTCTCAGAAGTCACACCTCCCCCATACTCATTCCTTAATCACGCCGACGACATAAAAACCTTTCTTGATGAAATGAACTGCAGCAAAACACACATAATCAGCACCAGTCTTGGTGGTGAAATTGCTATGCACCTTGCAATAAAACATCCGGAAAAAGTCCAGTCATTAACAGTAATTGCCTCCGTTTCCGAAATTGACAAAATCATGATAAGACAGGTAGACAGATGGAAATTTGCCGCACAAAAGGCAGTTGACATGCTGGACGCAAACCCGGAAAGCAAACACGCGGAAATACTTAAAGAAATCGGTCACAACTTTCTTGATAACGCTATTCCGGAAATGTACGGCAACCGGTTTGTAAAAGACTCATACGAAATCATTCAGGCCCGAGACAAAGTATTCAGAGAAACCGCAACCAGAAACTTTTATCAGGGGCATGTATACCTCTGCGACATGTTCTACAAACTAGAAAAAGAAGAACGCCTGACAGAACACCTGCATAAAATCCAGTGTCCATCACTAATTATTGCCGGCGGCAAAGATATCCTGAAACCACCGTTTTACAGCGAAACAATAGCCAAAAATATCCCCAATGCCGAACTGGTTATATTTCCGGATGCAGGACACGCAGTTGCAGTTGAAAAATGCAGATTGATAGCCAATCTTGCTAAAGGAATTATAGATAAAACTGCAAAATAAACACTTAGTATAGTAGTATCCTGAATAACACATATTTAACCATATTTATTCAGGATACAATCGTGTTTAGACCATCAAACATAAAACCTTATATATACAAAACACTCCTTATACTCTCGTTTTCCGTTATCACAATTGCCAATGCAGAAATAAGAGTTCGCCCTTCTGAGTGGGCGCAACCGATAATCGGCATAGAACTTGAAAATTTCTACACCATCGACAGCAAAGTTTACAGATCGGAACAACCTGATGATGATGAGTTTACAGAACTGGAAAAATTCGGCATAAAAGAGGTATTAAACCTACGCCACTACCATTCGGATAAAGATAATGCAGAAAATACCAACCTAATCCTGCACCACATAAAAACAGACGCAGGAAGCATTAACGATAAACAGATACTTAAAGCATTAAGAATAATCAAAAACGCAAAAGGCCCAATCCTTATACACTGCTGGCATGGTTCTGACAGAACAGGAATTATTGCAGCAATGTACCGCATAGTATTTCAAGACTGGCCAAAAGAAAAAGCCATAGATGAACTGGTAAACGGCGATTACGGCTACCATAAAAGAACTTACCCCTCCATTATCGAAAAAATACGCTCAGCAGATATTGAGTGGTATAAA
>QZLD01000187.1 GCA_004796385.1 Gammaproteobacteria bacterium
AAGAAGGACAAACGGAAGAAGGACAAACGGAAGAAGGACAAACGGAAGAAGGACAAACGGAAGAAGGACAAACGGAAGAAGGACAAACGGAAGAAGGACAAACGGAAGAAGGACAAACGGAAGAAGGGCAAGTGGAAGAAGGGCAAGTGGAAGAAGGACAAGTTGAAGAAGGTGAAGTTGAAGAAGGTGAAGAAGAGGAAGGCGAAATAGAAGAAGGAGCAATAGAAGGCATCTCTGAAACAACAGATGATAGCTTCACTGGTGGTGGGGCTGGAGGCTCAGGCAGTTTCGGATTGCCATTTCTATTGTTATTATTAACCGCAGGAATAACCATTAGACGAAGAATCAAATAACCAAAATTCGATTATTGAGTGAGTGACGACAACAACCGTCACCCCGCCCATAAAAAGCGACAATAAAAAAGGGCAGCCTCATTCATGCTGCCCTTTTGTACTAATATTATTATCTATCTTCGGCGTCGCAATAAAGCTCCTGCTCCAAAAAGCATAAGAACCATATATCCGAAAGAACCGGAACTTTCTTCATCAGAACCGCTGGAGCCTTCCCCATTTGTATTTGCAAAGGTATTTTCATCAGAACCGCTGGAGCCTTCCCCATTTGTATTTGCAGAGGTATTTTCACCAGCAACTTCAGTATCTATATCAAATTGTTCTTCTGCAAGATCATCAAAATAGCTGCATGCTTCCAACTTATCTTCATAAGTTGGCACGTTATCTTCAGGAAGCCTTTCAGAAATAATATCAATGACATCTATAACTTCATCACATGATGGCACTTTTATCTCGTTATCGTTAATGGTTCCAATTACAGTATCATCTTCTCCAGGCTCAAGAAAAAGACAGACCGCTTCAACTTCAGCCATATCAATTTCTGTTATTTGATTCTCTTCAAGGTAGGTTTCTATTTCGGGAAGAATCTCTTCACAGGCAGGAAAATTAAAATCGTTAATTTCGTCAATCAGCTGTTCTTTCCAGTCTTCCCAGTCTTTTCCTTCCCAAATAACTGCATTATCTTCACAAAATGTATTAAGGCTATCTATATACTCCTGTGGCGGTTTTTTATCTTCAGGAAGCTGGTCTATTTTATCCTTAGCCATATCGACAACTTCTTCACAGGAAGGTACTTCTATTTCTATAACTCCTTCTTCCGGTATTTCAAATTCGTTATCATCCAGATACGACACAAAATCATCATATTTTTCGCTGTAGCTTTCGCACTTCTCTAGAAAATCTTCATCCGACACTTCCAGCTCTTTTCCATTTGCCTCAAGAAGCTCTTTGGTTTCAGCAAGAATTGTATCGCAAGACAGCATTTCAGAATCCGTAATATAATCTTTAAGGTTATTTACTGCATCTTCAATTTTATCCCTGTCGAGATCTCCAAGATCTATCGTTATTGTATCGGCAAATGTTGGCACAGCAATACCCAGTGCAACAGCTGCAATTATACCTTTAAGTTTTTTCTTAAACATGGTGCTTCCTCCTGATTTATCTTATATGCGGAATTTATGTTTCCTAATATTATCCGCTTAATGCGCTTACTTTTAATTTAGGCTCGCATACACAAACCTTTTATTTTATGATTTGTAGCTTATTTTTTATTGCAACATTCTGCCCATGATTTCTACAAAATGTCAAGAACAACATCTGTATGCAAATAACAGAAAATAGTTAAAAAACAACGATCAACTTAACTGCAACTGCTCTTTACCACCACCTGACAACCATTTCTCAATTGTGTCATTCAATACTTTTCTGTTTATCGGTTTTGTTATATAACCATCCATTCCTGCATCTATACATTTTTTCTCATCGTTCTTCATTGCATTTGCTGTTAAAGCAATAATCGGAGTGCGCCTCTTTTCACTCTCCAACCCTCTTATTGCGACTGTCGCTTCATAGCCATTCATTAACGGCATATTACAATCCATGAATATGAGATCGTAAGGTAGAGTTTTTACAGCCTCTAACGCTTCTTTACCGTTTGCAGCCGTATCTGCTCTTATCCCTATCTTTTCAAGCATTCTGACTACTACTTTCTGATTTACAAAGTTATCCTCTACCAAAAGAACCCTCTGTTTTTTCCAGTGTTTTCTCTCCAGAACCGTATGCCTGGTTATTAAACCTCCGCCTTCGACACAACCATTTGATAATACTGTTGCAATCGTATCGTATAAAATAGATGGATTTATAGGCTTACTTAAATAACCTGAAAAACCTATACCTTTCATCATGGCGGCTTCACCTTTCTGCCCCCCCGAAGTAAGCATAACCATTTTTGTTCCGTTTAGATTCGGATCTCTCTTAATTGCCTTACCCAGTGTTGCTCCATCCATATCCGGCATCTGATAATCTATCAGTGCAATCGGGAATGGCTCTTTATCTTCAACTGCCATACGCAACTGCACCAGCGCCGACTCTGCATCCGGGACTTCCAGAGGTATCGCATGCCACTTTTCCAACTGAACATGCAGTATTTCCCTGTTTGTTTCATTATCATCAACAACCAGTACTTTTTTACCTTCTATACCTTCCGGATCAGGCTCATAAATCAGACTCTGCTCATGCTGTTTTTTCATAACCACTGTAAACCAGAAGTCTGAGCCTACACCTTCTTTACTTTCCACCCCTATTTCGCCACCAAGCAATTCTGCAAGTCTTTTTGATATCGCCAATCCCAGTCCTGTACCTCCGTACTCTCTTGTCACAGAAGCATCTACTTGAGAGAAGGATCTAAACAATAGCTCAAGCTTGTTTTTGGGTATTCCTATCCCTGTATCTGAGATATTAAATCTAAGAGTTACACTATCATCACTTTCAGTATCAACAGCAACCCTTACTACAACCTCTCCTTTATGGGTGAATTTTATGGCGTTGTTACAAAGGTTTGTAAGTATCTGTCTTATTCTTCCCGGATCACCATTAAGCATTGTGGGAACATCATCATTTACATGCCATATAAACTCAAGGTTTTTGGTATGCGCTTTAGGAGCAAGCATATCAACCACATCGCTTACAGTGGTTAACAGCTGAAAATCTATATGCTCTACATGAAGCTTACCTGCTTCGATTTTGGAAAAGTCGAGAATATCATTAATAACACCGATCATTGCATCTGCACTTTTGCGAATAGTATCTGCGTAATCCTGCTGTTCACTTGTAAGCTTTGTATCAAGCAACAACCCCGTCATCCCCATTATGGCATTCATCGGTGTTCTTATTTCATGACTCATATTGGCAACAAATGAGCTTTTGGCACTTGAAGCAGATTCTGCAACTTTAATGGCATTCTCCAACTCCACCTGCTGCATTTTCTCTTTAGAAGCATCTCTTATAAGAAACACATACCCTTCGATTTCTTTACTGCCAACAGGCTTAACTACAGAAATCGTTACCTTGGCAGGAATACGCTCTCCGCCTTTTTTAAAGACATTTACCTCTGTTCTTACTTTTTTATACTGAGATAGCTCTCTTTCAATCAAATCATCCAAATTCTCAGGAAAAAGCAGCTGAATATTACTATCATTTATATCGCTTTGCCTGTAACCGATTATATCTACAGTTGCCGGGTTGGTTCTGATTACACGAAATTCTCTGTCGGTAACAACTATCGCCTCTGCTGTAGAGTTTATTATTGAGGTTATTCTATCCTTTGTTAAGGATGTTTCACTTAGCTGTTCCTGCAAATCCTGAAAAGTTGTAAAAATCTCTTTTTCGAGAGGCGTTGCTCCGTTATCCAATTGTAATGACTCTTTTTGCTCTGCTTTCTGCAAAAGTTCCAATGCTCTTTTTATCGGCTGCAAAACCGAGTTATTCATTAATATTGTAGAAAAAAGCAAAATCACAAATTGGGCAATAAAGGTTATTATCAGAACAAATCCCGTCTCGGCCGCTGCTTCTCCGCCTCGTAAGAAAAATACTACTGCTATGGATAAAGTTGCCATTATCGGCAAGAGTAGTGCCAGAATAATTGCCTTCCATGAGTTGTCGCTCATAATCACGCTCTTTTTATGTTTTCATAGTTCCCTGTAAAGCATCCTTTCAAAGATACAATAGCCTTTAATAATTTTAGTAGATCACCAAAATTTTGCTGCCGGAAAAATAAAAAAAGGGTTTCCGCCAAGCAGATACCCCTTTGATTGAACAGATTAATTCAAGAAAGCTCTGATTAATATTAGCTAAATCTCGTAATCAATAACCTGCCGTGTTTTACGAATAGAGCCGATGTACGGTTTTACCGCCAGATGCAACGGGTCTTCCTGATAGGCATCCAGCGCCTGTTTAGACTCAAACGTAGAATAGAGAACAAAATCACCGGAAGCTTCTGTTTTTGAAAAATCTATACCGACCTCCAATTCGTGCATGCCGTCAATTTTACCATTAAGGTCTTCCAATATCTCTTTAGCCTTGAGGCAGGCATCCCTCGCCTCATCTTCTGAAAACTCATCTTTTAATGTCCAGATTACTATATGCTTTATCATCAGATTACACCTCGAAAGACGGTAGTTTTTTGTCGATAAGTTTTTTCTGCATTTTTACATAATCCGGCAACCCGTTTTTATATGGAGGATAATCTTCCCCTGCAATCAGCGGTTGCAGATATTTTCTGCACTCTGCAGTTACATTAAAACCGTCTGCAGATATGTAATCACGAGGCATCTTTTTCTCAACATTGGCAACATCTGCAAGAGGTACCGAACCAATCTGCCATTGATAAGGTTCATCACTGATACGTTCAACAATCGGCATTACCGCATTTTTACCCGAGATGGCAAACTCAACCGCCGCCTTTCCCATAGCGTATGCCTGCTCTACATCTGTGGCAGAAGCAATATGCCTTGCTGCCCGTTGCAGATAATCCGAAACTGCCCAGTGATATTTGTACCCCAGCTCATCCTTAACCATATTGGCTATTACCGGAGCCACACCTCCAAGCTGTGCATGACCGAAGGCATCTCTAACACCGGCATCGGAAAGAAATTTGCCATCCTCTCCCTGCAACCCCTCCGAGGCAACAATACAGCAATAACCGTTTGCTTTAACGCAATCATCTACCTTTTTCAGGAATGCAGCTTTATCAAGTTTTATTTCAGGAAAGAGGATAATATGCGGCGCATCGTTCTCATTTTCTGCTGCCAAGGCTCCGGCAGCAGCAATCCAACCGGCGTGTCTGCCCATGACTTCAAGAACAAAAACCTTAGTTGAGGTATCGCACATAGACTCCACATCAAAAGCTGCCTCTTTAATAGAGACAGCTACATATTTGGCTACAGAACCAAAACCGGGACAGCAGTCTGTAAACGGCAGGTCGTTATCTATTGTTTTAGGCACACCGACACAGGTCATCGGATATCCCATCGATTCACCAATCTGAGAAACCTTATACGCTGTATCCTGCGAATCACCACCACCGTTATAGAAAAAGTAACCAATATCATGCGCTTTGAATACTTCTATTAAACGTTCATATTCTGCTCTGTTCTCATCAATCCCTTTTAGCTTATATCGACATGAACCAAAGGCCCCTGACGGAGTATGACGCAGACCCGCAATTGCTTCTGGTGTTTCTGTAGAGATATCTATTAGCTCTTCGCGCAGTGCACCAAGAATGCCGTTTTTACCAGCGTAAATTTTACCGATCTTTTCCTGACTATTCAGTGCAGTTTGCAACACACCACAGGCTGAAGCATTTATTACAGAGGTAACCCCTCCCGATTGAGCATAGAAAGCGTTCTTTGGTGCCATTTTATATTTCCTTTTAAATTACAAGCGCGGTTAATCTTCAAAACGAGGGTAAAGCTATCAGATTTTTATTACAAAAACCATAAGGCTAACTCTTATACTATGTAGAATGAGCAACTGAAAATCCACTATGCTATTCTTACTATAATTTCCTGTCGCTCTTGCAGGCGATCAATCAGAGCTTCCTTATCTTAATAACTTTAGACGACTGACATATGCAACCATACACAAAAAAGACTCCCGCAAAAAACTGGAAATCTTTCTTTTATAAAATAATTTTGCCGACTATTTTAACAATCATTATGTTTATCGCCTCTTTCTTTTTCTTTCTGATCCCATCTATGGAGGAAAACCTTCTTAAAGAAAAAAGATTAATGATAAAGGAGCTTACATCAACTGCATTAAGCCTTATTGATGAATACTATCAGCAGGAACTTTCAGGCGAGCTATCACGATCAGAAGCACAAAAGCTGGCAATAGCCAAAATAGGGGGGCTTAGATACGGCAGCGACAACAAAGACTACTTCTGGATATTCGACAGTTCTCCCAGAATGATAATGCACCCATACAAACCACAACTTAACGGCAAAGATGTAACCGACTATACAGACAGACACGGCAAAAGAATCTTCGTTGAATTTTCCCGCCTTGTTAATAACAACGGGAAAGGTTATCTGCAATATATGTGGCAACTTCGCGATCAGGAAGACCTTATCGTAAGAAAAATATCATATGTAGAAGAGTTCAAAGAGTGGAAATGGATAGTCGGCACAGGAATTTATACACAGGATATCAGCAGCGAAATAAACCGGATCAAAAACAGTGTTCTGTTAATCTCTGTAATTATTATAGTTATAACAATGATTTTTCTTGTCTATATATTGTTTCAGGGAGTATCTATAGAAAAACGGAGAATAAGAGCCGAAGGGAAAGTAATTGAATCAAAAAACAAATACAAAGCTCTTGTTGAGGCCTCAAACGATGGCTTTATTCTGTTTTTTAATTCCGGACATATGATCTGTAATCAACGAATGCAAGAGATGCTCGGCTATAGTCAGCAAGAATTGAATAACCTTTCCATAGAAAAAATAATTCCTGCAGAAAAAAATGATGTTTCAATAAACGAACTGGATAAAAACAGCAATATCAATATCCATTTTGACGGAACTCTCATTAAAAAAGATAATTCTGCGCTCAATGTTGTCTTTGCAATATCATCCATAACCGTTTCAGAAAAAAGAGCAATTATTATTATTGCCAGAGATATAAGCATAGAAAATAACCAGCAAACCCCTGACGACAGAGCTCGCGAAGACACTATCGTAGAACTCCAGTCCGCACTTCTGTTTCTTAATCAGGGAATTACCGATTTTTCTCAGGATATTCTCTTTTGTGACAAAGAAACTCCTGTAACTAAAGCTGCGAATATAATGTCTCAAAAAAATCAAAGCGCTATTCTGGTTGCAGATAACGGCATTTACACAGGGATCGTAACAGACTATGACATCCGCAACAAATTTGCGAATAAAGTAAACAATGACTGCACTATAGACACTATAATGTCCAGCCCACTGATCACCATTTCTGAAAAAGCGTTAGTATTTGAAGCTCTGCAAAAAATGGATGAATATAATCTTCGTCACCTGCTTCTCGAAAAAGACAATGGCAAAATCAGTCAGATGCTATCCAGTAAAGATCTGCTGAAAATCCAAGGGTATTCAGCCCTGTCAATCATAGAATCAATAAAAAAATCAACTTCGATTGATGAGATAAAAAAACGCCATGACTGCATTCCCAAGCTGGTAACCACTATATTAAAAAGCGGAGGAAAATCCGAAAACCTTGCAAGATTAATTGCCAGAGTTGCAGACACTATTACTGTAAAAATAATCGAGTTCGCCATAGATGAACTTGGCCCCCCCCCTATTCCGTTCAGTTTTATAATAATGGGCAGCGAAGGACGGGAAGAACAGACTCTCAATACAGATCAGGACAACGCAATAATCTATGCAGACCCACCGGAAGAGCAAAAAGAAGAGGTACATAAATACTTCAGCACCCTTGCAATAAAAGTCTGCACCTGGCTGGATCAGGTCGGATATGATTTCTGCGAAGGTGAAATTATGGCAATGAATCCAAAATGGTGCCAATCCTTAAGTGACTGGAAAAAAACCTACCATAACTGGATATGGAACAGCTCGCCTCAGGACCTGCTTGATATACAGATCTTCTTCGATTTCAAAGGAATATACGGCTGTCCAGATATGCCTGAAGAGTTAAGGCAGTCGGTATTTAACTACATCAAAGAGAATCTCAACTTTATGACATACTTTGCCAGAGATGCTCTTACTTATCGCCCTCCGCTAACAATGTTCGGTAATATTGCCACTAAAAACAGCAAAAACAATGAGAAGACTTTCAATATAAAATCAGCAATGCGAACAATAATCAATTTCGCCAGAATCTACTCTTTAAAAGAGAGGATATGTGCACGCAATACCTTTGAAAGACTAAAGATACTCCACGAAAAACAGATAATTAGTGAAGTTCTGTATATCGATATAATAGACGCATATGATTTCCTTATGGAATTACGTCTTAAACATCAGGCCAAAGCAGCTATTGCACAAAAAGAGATAAATAATAATATCGCCCCCGACGAACTAACAAAAATAGAAAAGATGACACTCAAAAAAGTCTTCTCCCAGATAAATACATTTCAATCCAAAATCACTCTGGATTTTCGCGGTGCAAGAGATGGCATTGCATAAAAAACACAAGGAAGTTCAGGAACTCATATGAAGATACATGAACACGCAGCCAGAACAAAAAAGCTCTACGGTGTAAAAGGAGTAGATATTCACAAATGGGTAGACCAGTATTTCAATAAATGGCGCTTCTGGTTAGTGCTGATAACGGAAAACAGGTCATTTTACAACCCCTATACACATCGCCATCACCTTCACTATAAAGAAGCTCTGCCGTTGGCCATTGAGAAATTTAAACATAAATACAGCGAAGATATTATCGAGAAGGTTCTGTTTCAGCATATTCGTGACGATTATCACGGCTACTTACCATCTAAAAGCGATTTTAATGATCCTGAATTTCTTGATAAATATCATCGCTGGTAATAGATCACAGGCAGAATCCTCTACACTTACTAATATTACTCAAACACAAAAAGAGAAACACAAAAAAACAGAGGACATCCTAATGAAAAAAATCAACCTGGTAATTACAACATTTTTTATAGGATTAACAATTAATGTTGCAAGCGCCCAAGGTACAAATATGTGCTGGCATGGGAAATACAGCAAAAACACTCCGGGAGAAGGTTTTTGGAGAAATGGTTTAAGTAATACAGGAACCCATTTTTTCAAAGGAAACAACTACTACGTTAAAGGTGGTTATATAACCTGTTGCCGCCCTTTTAAACAGAAAAGCAAAGCGCAACAGTGGTCTTCCGAATGCGCCAGATACTACAACAAATACTATAATTCAAAAGGAGACAAAGGAGCGATGTGTTGGTCTCAGTGTGTTAAATATAACGGGCATTAACCTGCAATATTTTGTAATTATTCAAACAAGAACAGAAATTCCTCCGCCTTTTTAAAGCGGAGGATTTGCAGGATAATAAACATCTTTATTCAAAATCATAAAATCATTCAAACAATGCTGTTGACAGGTAACGCTCTCCTGAATCCGGCAGAATAACCACTATCATTTTCTCTCTGTTTTCATCTCTTGCTGCAACTCTTGCAGCCGCCGCAACTGCCGCTCCACCGGAAATTCCGGCAAGTATCCCCTCCTCCTTCATCAACCTATGAGCATACTCCATTGCATCATCATTACTTATCTTTTCAACTGCATCAATTATCGAAAGATCGAGATTTTCAGCAATAAACCCGGCGCCTATTCCCTGAATTTTATGCGGAGCCGGTGTTAATTCCTGACCATTTAGCGTTTGGGTAATTATCGGCGATGCTTCCGGCTCAACTGCAATGGTAGTTATTGCTTTTTTACTCTTAAGAAAACGGGAACTGCCGGAGATTGTGCCACCGGTACCAACTCCGGCAACAAAGATATCGACATTGCCATCGGTATCTGCCCATATTTCCGGGCCCGTAGTCTTTTCATGAATTTCCGGATTTGCTGGATTGGTAAACTGCTGCAACATTATGCAATCATCAGATGCGCCGACAAACTCCTCGGCTTTGTCTATCGCTCCTTTCATTCCTAAAGATGCGTCAGTAAGTTCAAGCTCCGCTCCAAGCGCCAACATAACCTTGCGACGCTCGATACTCATGCTTTCCGGCATTACCAATTTAACCTTATAACCCCTGGCAGCTCCGGCATATGCCAAGGCAATTCCTGTATTACCACTGGTTGGTTCAATAATGGTCATCCCGGTATTCAATACACCTCGCTTTTCGGCATCCCAGATCATATTGGCACCAACACGACACTTAATTGAATATGCGGGATTACGCCCCTCAATTTTGGCAATAATATTACCAAAACCTATCTTGTTTAATCTTACTAAAGGTGTATTACCTATCGACATGGAATTGTCGCTGAATATCTTCATTTTACTCTCCAATAAAACCTGTTCTCACTTCAAAGCTATCATCTTTCACAATATTTAAAAAGCTCAACTATACTGATCTATATAACCGCGCCTGAAGGCGATTCCCTCAAACAAAAATTGCTAATAAATATCAACATGAGGAGAGAGCATGAGCTATCAAGATCTCTACAAAAACAAGTTAATTACCATTCCTGAAGCCGTATCCATGGTTAAATCAAATCAGATTGTCGGCACATCCATTATCGGCTCTGAACCTCCGGGACTTATGGCAGAGCTGGGAAACCATAAAGACCGCCTTGAGAATGTCGATGTCTATGTATGCTTGCCAATGCGAGAGTACTCTTATATGTCAGACGACAGTATGGCAGGACATTTTAATGTAAACAGCTGGTTTTACAGTGGACAGGAAAGAGGAATGCACAAGTCCGGCAGAATTTCTTACTGCCCCAATAACCTTCACACGGCAGCATCTCTTCTACTTAATCACAGCAAAAACCATATAAATGTATTTTTCGGCATCGCTACTCCACCGGATGACAAGGGTTATATGTCACTTTCCCTTGGACTTATTGTAGAGAAACAGCTAATGGAAGCAGCCGATCTGGTGATACTGGAGATAAACGACAAACTTCCGTACACCTACGGTGACACTCAGGTACATATTAATGATGTCGATTATGTAGTTGAAAACAACTTCGACCTGCCAATACTGGGCAGTATGCCTTCTGAACCATGGCAGGAGACCATCGGTGGCTATATTGCCGAGATGATTGAAGATGGCTCCACCCTGCAGCTGGGAATCGGGGGCATACCAAATGCCATCACACCTTATCTTACCGCACGTCGTGATCTTGGCATCCATACAGAAATGTTTGTAGATGGCTTTCTCGACCTGATTGAAGCCGGAGCCATATCCGGCAAAAAGAAGACCCTGTGGAAAGAGAAGATGATCTGCACCTTCGCACTGGGATCGCAAAAACTGTACGACTTTATCGACCGCAATGTCAGTGTCGAAGTACATCAGGGAAAAGTTGTAAATGACCCGTTTATAATTGCCCAAAACCATAAAATGATAAGTGTTAATACCGCTATTACCCTTGATGTCAGCGGGCAGATTTGCTCTCAAAGCATTGGACCTAAACACTTCAGTGGCACCGGAGGTCAGCTCGATTATCATCTTGGAGCACAAAAGGCAGATGGTGGTCGCGGCATCATAGCCTTGCGATCAACCGCCAAAAAAGGCACTGTTTCCACCATCCTGCCAATGCTGCCTCAGGGCTCGGAAATCACCGTTCCCGGGCAATATGCAGACACAATCGTCACAGAGTTCGGTGTTGCAGACCTTAAAGGGAAAACCATAAAACAGCGAATGGAAGCACTGATTCAAATTGCTCACCCTGACTTTAGAGAGTGGATTCGCGATGAGTGCGACAAAACCGGCATTGTACCAAAACTGAAAGTCCCCGGTTTCGACCTGAAAAAACCGCAGTTTTCCGAACCTGAACCTGTTGATGTGCCGGGAGTTAGTGAAAACACAATTAAACTGGGCACATTCCTCGACCTCTCAGGCCCCAACGCCACCCTCGGACTGGATATGCTACACGGTCTTAAAGCATATTTTGACTTTGTCAACTCCAGTCAGGAAGGCGTTAACGGTCGCAAGATCGAATTGATAGTTGAAGACAGTGCCTTTGATGTGGAACGCTCTGTAAAGGTAGCAAAAAAACTGGTTGAGAAAGACAATGTCTTTGCCATGGTTGCACCGTTCGGCACCCCGGCAAATCTGGCAACAATGGATTACTTCCTGCAAACAGGCATTCCCGTTATCGCGCCTATAAGCGGTTTGTCCACATGGAGCACCCCGCCAAAAAGGAACTACTTTGCCTATCAAACCAACTACCGCATAGAGGGGCAGATTCTGGCTCAGTATGCAGCCAGCAACCTCAAGCCCGAAAGCGTTACTATATTTGCTGTAAATGATCACTTTGGAAAAGAGGGAACCGAGGCTGTTATCTGTGAACTGCAAAAACAAGGCATAGAGCACATAAACACAATATCGCACGAACTTGGTGAGATTGATGCAGATAAACTGCTGGATGAGCTAAAGCAGAGCGGCAAAGATGGTGCAGAACCCAACCTGGTAATACTCTACACCTACCTTAAACCTGCAGGGAATATCCTTATGGCGGCCTATGAAGATGGCTTTGCACCGGAATGGCTCGGTAGCAATGTAATCTCAGGACCGGGGCTATTTGATATAGCAACCGAAAAAGGCGCAAATGGCGTGCGCACAGGATGCTTCCCGCCGGGACCAAGTTTCCATCGTGGCGAAAGGCTTTATCGCAAAAACATGGCGGGACGCTATATGCGGGAAGAGCTGGGAACCTGGAACTCCATATCCTACGCCATAGCTCAGCTAACAGTTGAGGGCATTAAAAATGCTGGCAGAACCCTCACCAGAGACAGCTTTATCGACAGCATGAACGGGCTTAAAGATTGGACAGGAGGCATCCATCCGCCTATTTCATACTCCGAAAATGACCATAGCGGCTTGAAAACCATAGCCATACAGCGCGCCATAAACGGCATATGGCTGCGTGAACAGGCTACTTTTGAGCTGGAGGAGTAAACTCCTGCGATTCTCACTCCCGTGCTATTCATGGGAGTGAGAAGCAGAATTTAATTGAAAATAACAATATATGACTACCGCATTTTCACCATCTTAAAAAACGCACCATAAAAAACCAAAACACAAAAATAAGCATAAATTCATGCTCCATTTCGATGCCTTTCCACCCATCCACACCAATCTCACATTGCGCCAGTAAGTCACAAAATTAAAAAAAGCACCAATAAAGACCTGCTTCAACAAAATAGATCCATGAAACTTAGCCTTATGTATCAATATTATACAACAAAATAAAAACTCAAAATAATCATAGACGATTAAAAACACCACCCTTGTCGAATTAAATAAATAGTTATGGCATAAGGCTTGCTATCTGCTTTTTATAGATCACAAAAGCAGCAGCCATGCAAAGGAACAGAGATGAAACAGATAATTGCGATTATAAAACCATTCAAACTGGACGATGTGCGCGAAGCACTATCAAACATTGGTGTTCAGGGAATAACAGTAACAGAGGTAAGAGGTTTCGGGCGACAAAAAGGTCACACAGAGCTTTATCGCGGTGCTGAATATGTTGTCGACTTCTTACCAAAAATCAAACTGGAGATAGTTGTAAACGACAATATGCTCGAACAGGTAACAGAAGCAATCATTGAGACAGCCAACTCAGGCAAGATTGGCGACGGCAAAATCTTTATCTCCAATATTGAAAATGTAATAAGAATCAGAACCGGCGAAACCGGCCCCGAAGCAGTTTAAACATAAAAAATATATAAAAAAGCATCACGAAGCAAAAAGGAAAACCTATGAAATTAAAAACATCATTATACGCCTTTATATTAGCGCTAATGCCATCAATCGCCGCAGCTGAAGAAGCTGCAAAACTAGATTCCGGCGACACTGCCTGGATGATAACAGCCTGCGCTCTGGTTCTGTTTATGACAATACCAGGTCTATCACTGTTTTATGCAGGCATGGCCCGCTCCAAAAACGTACTCTCCATAATGATGCAGTGCCTTACCATAACCGGCATCGCAACCATCCTCTGGGTTATTGGTGTTTACAGCATAGCCTTCGGTAATGGTGGCGACCTTAACTCCGTTTGGGGTGGTCTGAGCGATATGTTTATGGGCAGCCTGACTGCTAAGGATGCCAATAACGCACTGCCCTTAGTTGGCACGATACCACGCAGCGTTCACGCAATGTTTCAGCTCACTTTTGCAATAATCACCCCCGCCCTTATTATCGGGGCCTTTGCAGAAAGGATGAAATTCGGCGCAATAGTAGCCTTTGTTTCAGCGTGGCTGGTGCTGGTTTACGGGCCTGTATGCCATTGGGTTTGGGCTGAAGGCGGCTTCCTGTACAGCGATGGCGTAATTGACTTTGCCGGAGGCACAGTAGTGCATATAAACGCCGGTATAGCAGGACTTATCGCCTGTATAATGGTTGGCAAAAGAAAAGGTTTTCCAACCACAAAAATGCCGCCCCACAGCCTGGTGTTAACCTGTATAGGTACAGGCATGCTATGGGTGGGCTGGTTTGGATTTAATGCAGGCAGCGCGCTAACTGCCGGGCATGGTGCCGGCATGGCAATGTTTACCACACAAATTGCCGCTGCTACAGCAACAATTACCTGGGTTGGCATAGAGTGGATATTTCACAAAAAACCAAGCGCCCTTGGCGCTGCATCCGGTGCAATAGCCGGCCTGGTAGCCATCACCCCTGCCTGTGGCAATGTTGGCCCTATGGGAGCTTTGGTAATCGGTTTTATCTCCGCCATCTGCTGCTTCCTTGGCGCCACCAAGCTAAAACAGCGCTTCGGATATGATGACTCACTGGATGCCTTTGGCGTTCACGGCATCGGCGGAACCGTAGGAGCAGTACTTGCCGGTATATTCTGTGCCCCTGCACTTGGCGGAATAGGATTTGGAACAGGTCACGAAGGAATCGGCTCGCAGCTGACCGCTCAGATAGTTGGTATAGTTGTTACATATGCCTACTCTGGCGTAATCACCTTCATTTTACTGAAGATAATCGACAAGGTAATCGGGCTAAGAGTTTCAGAAGAAGAAGAGACAGAAGGTTTGGATATTGCCGTTCACGGCGAACAAGGCTATAACCTATAGATTCACCACACCACCACAAAAAACGCCACAATTTATTTGTGGCGTTTAACTAATCACTCCTATACCTGAACGGACAAAACCATTTACATTGCGACAAACGGATTATGCCCTCTGTTTGCCATGCTTAATAAAAAACAAATCTAAGCATGTACAAAATTGTCAGATGATGGGGTATGTAAAAACAGTAATATTTTCGCTTTTTAAATTAACCATATCTAAGCACACCGTTTGTTACAATTTTTTAAACACAACTCTTTGCAGATGCTTACTGCTTCAGGTTCCCAGTCGTAGATAAAGTTATCGCGGTTTTGTATTAGGTAACAAAGTCTTTCGATAACGCAGTTTCTTACATCATCCAGTTGGTGGTATTCGTTAAATTTGAGAAAGAGTTGATCGTCTCCGATAATCTCGTATAGCTTTTCTTCGGCCTCTATTCTTGGCAATGGATTGTTAAGAATGTTTTTTAGTTCGGTGGCTTTTTTCGCCTCGTTAGGCAGACTCCAGATTCCCATATTTCCCTCCATGAATAACGATTACGGCATTTATTTCCCCTTAGATACCGATCATTAAAATAATTAATGAACGAAAATCATATCTTATGAGATGTTGAAATTCAACGGTTATTTTGCAGTGCAGCACGACTAATCTAAAGAAGATAGAGTTAATTTTCCCGGGCAAGCAGTGATGCCAGTGCTTCGATGTTTTCGCTCTCTTTGATGCACTGCTGACCAATTCTATCTATTTTAAACATATCTATTCCTTCTGGTAGCGGTAGCTTCGGTAGAGTGCTGAATTCTGATTCTGCCCAAGTGTTGCTGAATCTTATCAGCTCTATCAGGTTTTGGTATTCGCCATTGTAATTTGGGTTATTGATATTTGCAGCTACTTCAATTACCTCTTCCGGAAGTTGCCATTCTGTAAGTAATGTTTTTCCTGCTGCATTGTGGTCTAGCCCAATTATTTTTTGTTCGAGGAATATTATCAGGCTGTTTTCCCGGTTAAGTTTTTCGTACTGGATAATTACTTCTGTCATTTGTTCAGGAAATGTATGTGCCAACAGAAGGCTTCCAATATTATGTAGTAGCCCAGCAAGGCTCGCAATATCGGCAGAATACTGTTTACTTAGGTCTGCAATTTTTCCGGAGGCTGTGGATGTTTGAATAGCTGTTTTCCAGTAAAGATCGGTTTTAAATTCAGGACATTTACTAAGATCAAACGAGTCGGCAAGAAGCATAGAGGCTGCCATTATGCGAACTCTCTGCAAGCCGAGGCGTACAATGGCATCATCAATCGAGTAAACAGTGCGTTGCCCGGTGAAAAAAGCGGAGTTGGCTGTGGCGATAATTCTCGCAGTAAGCGATGGTTCGTTGTTAATTATTTTTGCAATGCCTGTAACGTGAGAGTTTGGATCATTAACTGCCAGAAGTATTTCATGCGCTATATACGGCAGGGTTGGGAAATCCTGATTATCTGATTTTTTTGCGGTTGCCTGTTCCATAATTCTGTATGATGTTGTGATGTAAGTAAGAAAATTATAGTTGCTGGAAACCGTTATTGCAGCGGTAATTTTATTTTAAGCTTGTTACTAAAGTTGAAGAACTGCTAAGTGGAGGCGAAGATATGCCGAAGAGTAATATTCAGGCGATTCCTTTTCAGTATCTGGTTTTGGCTGCGATTCCGGTGATTATAACACTTTCGGTGTTTTTTCGTTGGTCCTGTAATTATTTTAACGGGATTTATGCGGTAAGCCGAATGCTGGTTCAGCTTTTGATAATCGGCTATTTTCTGACATATATCTTTCAGTCGGATTGTGCCTTTATTGTTCTTGGGGTTGTGGCATTTATGTTGCTTGTTTCCGCCTGGATATCTCTGCGTACTGTTCCACATAAAAGAAAATCAGTATATTTTAAGGCGCTACTGGCTCTGTTTATCGGCGGCGCTTCAACACTTGCTCTTATGTCATTGGCGATATTGCAGTTGCAGCCGTGGTATATGCCGAAATATTTTATCCCTCTGGCCGGTATGGTATTTGCCAATTCCATGAATAGTATCAGTTTAGCTGCAGACAGAATTAATGCAGAACTTGGCAGGGGCGAGAGCTATTGTAGCGCCAGAAATACAGCGTTTAAAGCAGCGCTTATTCCTACTACAAACTCTCTTTTTGCTGTTGGCCTGGTCTCTATTCCGGGAATGATGACCGGACAGATTTTATCCGGCATTCCACCTCTGATAGCAGTACGTTATCAAATTATGATTATGTGTATGATTTTCGGGACTTCGGGAATAACTACAGCTCTGTTTTTGAGTTTTTCCAAGAATAATTTTGGTGGTGAGCAATCTTTGTGCAATAAGGGTCAGTAGTTATTCATCTTCATCGAATCTGTTATTGATAAGCTGTGATATTGCTGCCAGAGCTTGATTTTCATCATTACCGTCTGTGCGTATGGTAATTGGTGTTCCTTTAGATGCCGCTAGCATAAGAAGTCCCATTATGCTTTTTGCGTTTACATCTTTGCCTTTGGCGCTTACGATTACTTCGGATGAAAATTGCGAGGCAGTTTTTGTAAGTTTTGCTGCAGCTCTGGCGTGCAGCCCCAGTTTGTTGCAGATTTCAAGTTGTTTTTCGATCACAGCTCTATCCCTGTTTGTAATATTTCTATGCTGTTTTTTCCGGCATTACAGATCTTTTCGGAAAGCTCTTCGATATCCAGATCGTTGAAATTGAAAATCTTCAAAAGCATTTGCAGATTTATTCCGGTTAATATTTTAACTTTTTCTCCGGTAATAATTCTATTGGCAATATTGAAAGGTGTTGCGCCGAATATATCTGTAAGAATTATCACACCATCCGGAGAGTTTGTTTTTGCAAAAGAGGTTTCCAGTTTGCTTTCGATGGTTTCTGGTGTGTCATCAGCAGTTACAGAGATATCTTCTATTGTTAACGGAACTGAACCATAAATAAAATTGCAGACTTCAAGTATCGAACGACCAATGTGTCCGTGTGTCAGCAGGATTACGCCTACGCTCATGTTAATTCTCTGTGGTAAACCGAAATGTCGGTATTTTTATACAAAGTGCGGAAATATTCTGCCAGTTTTTCCACAAGAAAAACAGACCTGTGATGCCCTCCTGTACAACCTATTGCGATTGTAAGGTACTTTCTGTTTTGAGCTTCGAATTCCGGTATCCAGTTTTTTATAAAGCTGGCTATATCCAGATACATGCTGTTAACTGCGGAATGCTTTTCAAGAAAGTCTATGATTGGTTTATCCAGGCCTGTGTAAGGGCGCAACCTTGTTTCCCAGTACGGGTTCGGCAGGCAACGTACATCAAAGACAAAATCTGCATCATTGGGTACGCGGTTTTTAAACCCGAAAGATTTAAACAGTACCGAAAGGTTATTTTTGTTATTACCGATCCGTTTGATAATGTTGTCACGCAACTGATAAATATTGGTGTTACTGGTATCTATTATCAGGTTTGCTTCCGATAATATCGGCAACAGCAGTTCCCGTTCATAATTGATTGAATCTACCAAATTGCGTTCTGGAGTTGATAGAGGGTGTTTTCTTCTGGTTTCACTAAAACGTTTAATCAGTATCTCTTCGCTGGTTTGCAGGAATACTATTTCAACCTCAAGTCCCAACTCTTTAAGTTGGTCGACAATTTCCGGGAAATTTATCAATTCGTTGGTTTGGTTTCTGGCATCAATGCCTACAGCAAAATTTTCGTATGGAGAGAAATCTGACTTGGCGATATTTTCACCAAACGCTTTAAGAAGAGTTATTGGTAGATTATCAACACAATAGTGGTCGAGATCTTCAAGTGTATTCAGGGCGATGGACTTTCCTGACCCGGAAAGTCCGCTGATAATCAGAAGTTTCACCTTGCTCTTGCCTTACTCAAAAGCTGTTTTTCCAGTTTTGCAGAGAACTCTTTGCCTGTATTCTGCCCCTCTATTCTTAAAAGGTGATCTTTGACTGATGCCTCTACAAGTACAGCAAGGTTTCTTCCTGTTGCAACCGGAATCACAACTTGCGGAATCATGACATCCAGATATTCGATTTTCTTTCTGGTGCCTTCCATTCTGTCCATATTGCTAAAGGCCTCGGAGTCGGTCGGTTGCAGATCGACGATCAGTTTCAGATGTTTTTTATTAAGCACGGCACTATCGCCATACATTCCGCGAATATCAAGCAGTCCAAGCCCTCGAACCTCCAACAGATTACGAAGAGAGTGGGGGCAGGTGCCGCAGAGTGTGTCCGGTGTCACGCGGGTAAACTCAGGGGCGTCATCTGCAACCAGAGAGTGCCCTCTGGTAATAAGTTCAAGTGCCAGCTCACTTTTACCGATGCCGCTCTCTCCTGTTATTAGAACGCCAATACCGAAAATATCCATAAGAACACCATGTATGGTAATTCTTTTGGCTAGAGCATCTATAAGGCGATATTGCATATCGGAAATTATTTCAAAGCTGTTTCTGCTTGATGCCCATAACGGCGTTGCGCTGTCGTTGGCTGCTTCAATAAAATCGTCCGGAATACTTATACCGTCGCAGAATATCACTACTGCAGGTTTATAAAAGAATAGTTGCTTAATTAAAGATTTACGTTCGCCGGGATTGATGCTGAGCAGGTGTTTATGCTCCGAAACACCGAGTATCTGTATTCTGTTTGGGTGGATAAGATTAAGATGGCCTATAAGCGATTGTTCCATCTGGTTTGTGCTCATGCCTGAAGCATTTCGCCCGCCTCCGGCATGACCCGCTATCCATTGGAGCTCAAGTGCCTCTTCCCTGTTTCTGAAAATTGATTCTGCATTTATTCTATCATTCATCTTGTTTCCCTGTTTTCCAGTTAAGTAAGATCTGATGCAGTGGTGTGGCGCAGGATTCACTTCTTATCTGAGAACACAAATCTTCCGAGCTTAATGTTTCTGCCAGTTCTGCCAGAACCTGCAGATGCTCATCGGTATAGTGTTCGGGAACAAGAAGAGCGAAAAGGATATCGACCGGTTTGCTGTCAATGGCATCGTAATCGACAGGGGTTTTTAGCTTTACCAGTGCTGCTACGGCTTCATCTATTTCACTTATTCTTGCATGAGGTATGGCAATACCCTTGCCTAGACCGGTACTGCCGAGTTTCTCGCGGTTTATCAACGCTTCAAAGATTTTATGCGAGGGGAGTACCTCATTTGAATTGTTGCAAAAAAGTTCGCTGATTACTTCTAAAGCTCTTTTTTTGCTGGTGACATCAGCATTACAAATGATTCTATCTTCTGCCAATAGGTTGCTGGTAATCATATTTTTGAATTCTATCCACGCCTGTTTCGAATTCCGTATCGAAAACACGCTGTTTACACTTGCATCTTCCGTTTTTACACGGTCGGAGAAAATCAATTTCTCTGCTACCTACTTAATTGTAGGCGCTATGTTCTACGAAAACCAATTCGATTTCAACACAAAACTACACATATTGATTAAGAATGTGGCGAAAGAGTAATAATGCAGCAAAAATCCATTGTTTTTTATTATATTAATAATATATAATGCTGCGCCACAACATTGATCGTATTGTATTATTTATTCAGGAGTTTTTATGGACGCTAAAGCAAATAACAGCAAGGGGAACTATTCTGAAAAAAAGAGTATTTCTAATTCTTTGGCAAGAGTTGGAGATATGTATTCATTAGGCTTAAAACCAAGAGGCATCCCGTTTATTAACGAGTGTATTCAAAAAGGTTTCACTGTAGATCATTGTGAAGATAGTTGCGCGAATCTTGCTGATGAAAAAGATATTATGGTACTGGAATCCACTAGAGTGGTATTAAAAAAGAATGGTGTAACCTGTTCTCCAAAGTTTGACGACCTTTTTGATCTTGAAGTTTATTGCTGGAAGAATCTGGAGCACTACAATCAATTAAGTCAGGTAGTTGTAGCTGCTTGATTGTTCAGCTTATTCAACCGGCTAATAATTCGCAGATATTACAGCTGCAACTATAAAGGCTTGTACCGACAGGAACAAGTCTTTGCATTACAACCTAAAAACAACAAAATCAACGACTCCGACTATATATCCGATGTTAGCTCTTTGGTGGCTAACACTCCTTGCCGGAGCGTGGTTCTCACCCGCTGGAATTATCGACCTTGCTTGGCCGTACAACCCATTGATCATTGATTTATATCTTTAAAATACCAACAAACAAATTTTCATTTTCAGGTTTATACATTATAAATACATTGCATGGACTCTCCTCGCTGCAAACCAAGTTGTTTTGAATAATAATCTCGCCTCTTTGTAATTTATACCCATTCAAATCTTTAGCATTTACCTGAAAACTATCAATAATTACTGTTTTGTAATAGCCAATATCTGCTTTATCTGCTTCACCAAATGTTGTTAATCTTGAAAGAGCAACTGGTAAAGAATTTGATTTAGAATTAAGCTTAACCCACCATTCTCCACTTGAATCAGCCCCCATATCAAGTAACTCCTCATGTATGCTAAATTCCAAATTAAGTTCTTGCTTAAGCAAAAACCTAACCGCATCTCGCAATTCCTCCTTTCTTGTTAAAAAACAATCGGCAATAAATATTATTACAATCACGAAAAAAGATAAAAGTAGAATCAATGCTTTTGATCTATTTGTCACAACAACCGCTCCCTATTATTGTCCAGTTAGCCATCCTAACATACTTTTCTTGAACAATACCCTTAACATGATCACACCCCGTATTTTCCCACACATACATGGTTTTGCTCGGCCGCACACCCCATTGATCCGCTTGATCATTCATCATCTAGTTTTGCTTTAGCCTTATTTACAAATAACATAAGTCTTTTCTTGTCCTCCAGAGTAAAATTTTCTAGCATTTCATTTATTAATGCGGATGATTTAAGCTGATCACCAAATTTCTGTCATAAATATATGGCATCTTCAATAGATAATTTCTTTATTACCTGCTGTGTTATTTCAGATAGCTTCATAATTTTTGACACATCAATTGATTCAGTATTACTCATAACAATCCTTTATTGTAACTTTAAGCTATCAGCTGTTTTATCATTGCGCTCAATCTTATAGAACTCAACAGCCTGATTATGCGGCATGACGAATCTTATAGTTTTCAGCACATTACAACTAAAGTAAGTGCCACTCTATCCTGCCCCATTAATTATTCTTCGATTATAGCACTGGGTATAGACTCCATTGATATAACGCATCATCCGCGAGAGATTCCCTCGCGGAGTCTGGATAAACAAGTGATAATGATTACCCCACAGAGCTTTATAGGGGGGATGGCACTTCGTAGTTGATATAGGAAATCATTTAGATTGCATAGCCCAGCATTTATAGCCAATAGTTCTAAATACTATCAAACTCAGTTAGAGTCACCCTAGTTGATAGCGCATGCAGAGCAATATTGTGTATCATCTGGTCAACTGTGGTACAACAATCAAATAATACCGAAACATTATATTTTTCAGCAGCTTTTGAAATAGCAGTATGGGTAACGCAGTTTTGAGTCATCATTCCGCAAATCAATAATTCATCAATTTGGTTACTTTGTAAAATATCTTCCAAATTTGTTTTTTCAAAACTATCTGCAAATTCTTTTATAACTATTTTTGCGTTTGGTGCTGCTTCTACAATTTCTTGGTGAATGTCAGCACCAGCAGTACCCTCGTTAAAAAATGGAGCAATACCCATATTCTTGTTTGCAATATGCTGAACATGGATGACTGGAATATCTTTACCTTTCGCTTGTTCAATTGCTTTAAGTATATTTTCAAGGGTTTTATCTGTATTCCACAGAGGATACTTGCCATTTGGAAAATAGTCGTTTTGTAAATCAATCACTACTAGTGCTTTATTGCTCATTTTGTCTCCAACTAATATTTCAAATTAAAAAGTTATATTAATTATCTATTTATTTGAGATATACTTTTAGTGTCAAATTTGACATAAATAGCGTTATATCAGACAGGTGTAGGTAAATAGTGAAAATTGCAATAATTGAGTATCCAGGATCTTTAAAGTCAGCAATCTATGGGTTTGTTGATATGTTTGATATGGCCAATTTTCTTTGTGAAAAAAATGGAATCCAATACTGCTTTGAAAGCGAGATTGTGAATACTGGATCAATAAGAAAAAAGTGCAATGCACAGGATTATCAAGTGGTGATATTACCGCCCGGTATAGATCCAGACTATTATTTAAATCCATCTGAAGAATTAACCAAATGGATTGAAAGTAAATATAAGCAAGGGGCAACGCTTTGCTCTGCATGTGCTGGAGCTTTTATTATTGCTTCAGCAGGGTTGCTTCAAAATAGAGAAGCTACAACTCACTGGAGTTTAGTTAATCTATTCAGAGAAAGATTTAATACTGTAAATCTTCAGTCAGAGAAAATAATTGTTAGAGATGGAGATATAATTACTGCCGGTGGCGTAATGGCATGGCTCGATCTTGGTTTGGATCTGGTAGCAAAATATACAACACCTGAAATCATGAGGCAGTTAGGTAAAATATTGGTTGTAGATACTGGGCATAGAGAACAGTGTTATTACCAACAATTTACTCCAAATTTTAATCATGGCGATGAAGTTATTTCTGGAGTGCAGAGAAGGCTACAATCAGAATTCAGCAAACAAATTAAAATATCAAGTTTAGCAAAGGAAAACTGTTTAACTGAAAGAACCTTCCTACGTAGATTTACCAAAGCTACAGGTATTACTCCAAGTGAGTATTTGCAAAAGTTAAGAGTACAAAGGGCATGTGATTTACTTGAGTCTTCAACAACCACTTTTGAGCAAATAACATACAAAGTTGGTTATGAAGATGTTAGTGCTTTTAGGAAAGTTTTTATAAA
>QZLD01000017.1 GCA_004796385.1 Gammaproteobacteria bacterium
CCTCGTTCCCCAGCTCCAGTTTGGGAACGAGCATTAATTCCAAATATCGTCACTCCCCTGTCTACACAGGGGCAGGCTCTGCGAAGGCAGGAATCCATTCAAATTCAGCAACTTATGGATTCCTGCATTCGCAGGAATGACGAATTACTTTGCACGATGATTTATGTATTGGTATTACGACACAGTCTGTGCGCGGGAATGACGGAGTATATTTGTTGATGTTTTATGTATTGGTATTGCGACACTGGAAGGCCGGCATCCATTTTTCATGATTTGTTTAAACGAGTCACTACCAACTAAAAGTCTATTTAAAATATAAATCCAAGTGGTTACACGCAAATTCTTCTGAAGAACCTAAAAATTAAACCGTACAGTAATGTTATTGGTTATAGTCGAAAATCCTTGTGTAAATTCCCCCAGTGCTCAATCAACTCTGCCTTGTGTTCCTCATTCATAGGGAGATCTTTAATTGCCGTTGGCCATAGTGTTTTTGCTTTATCCATTACATCATCAAGATGAGGTTTTATTGCCCTCCACGGGATACCGGACTTTTCGGCCCATAACTGAAAATTCAGGTAGGATGTTTTATACCACTCTTTTGACTTTCCTAAATTTAAGGCAAAGTTGCGTTCCCCGTTAATATAAACTCTTGTTGTAACTATATCGTAAGCCGGTGATAAACGTGGCGTTACCTTATCTGCGTACAACAGACTCCAGTTTTTCAGATGAGCATCACCATTTGCCAATAAGATATTAACCAATAAGCGTCTTGCGAATTGCTGAACATCTGTTAATGCGTCTCCTGAAAACTCATACAGAATCCGGCCGATCCGCTCATAGTTCGCGGAGTTATATTTTTCATCAGGATATTTCACCAGAACCTGAGCAAAGTCCTCCATATGAATCCGGCCGTTTTCGGATCTGTCAAAACGCTTAATGGCAAATGCCGATTTCTCAGCAGGTAGATTGATTTGCGGTAGGTTGTCCAGTTTGTCTAAATCAACCAGTCGGATTTCCGGGATATCAACACCTGCCAGTGATGCAAGTGTCATAGCAGAATATTCATTAACCGGCACATCTTTATGTATGGTTGATGGTGTTTTGATGATCCAGTTGCCTAACGAACTATCATTTGAAATATTGTAACGACCATCCTGCTCTCTCATTGAAAACTTCATTTGAACGCCTGCCAGAGAGAATTTTCTCTCTGGTGAAACTGTATCAAACCTGATTATTTTCGCGTTTGGACCGGTATCTTCCGAAATAAAGGATAGTAAAGTATCCGGAACCTCTTCCGGGGTTAAAGGAATCGCAACTATTGCGCCGGGCAGATCTTCTCCCAAATATGAAAAGATATGAAACTCATTATCTATATGCACCTTCAGTCTTTGAGTAATAAATTCGCGCAGAACCCCTTCCGGCAGCAGGTTTGAAAGGATCGGATGTAAACGCTGATTTTTCACCCAGGGTTTTTGCATCAATTTGGTGGAATTGGGAAATGCAGGATGGGTAATCAGGCTAAATGTGGAGCGATGATTGTTTCCCTTAAACTCATCAGCAAAGACAAGTATATTTTTCCCATTCTGAAATCCGATCAAATAGCCTACAAGCTCATTATGGAGTGTTAATTTGATGACGCCAAGGTTATTGCTCACGAATCATCTCCAAGCAGATCCTGCCAAGGATCATCCGATAAATCTGGTTCGCTTTCCGATATCTTATTATAGGAGTCCAGAGTATCTGTTTTTAAGCTTGTAGCGGGGGGGAATTCTAATACAGCTAAAACAGCGTTTAGCTTATCCTTAGGTATGAGCATAATTTCGCTATTTAACCCTTTTGCTATTAACTCCAGCGTTTCAAGTCGGGGGTTTCCTTTTGATTCCAAACGCTGATACTGTTGCCGCGAAATACCTGCACGCAGCATCATGTCGCTTTGCTTAAGGCCCAGGTTCAGGCGTCTTTTTTTAAATTGCTTAAGAAGTGTATTCATATTTTTGTCGACATATAAGTTGCTTTTTGTTTATAAAGAAACATATTAGTTGCTATTTTTATTAAAAGCAATATATAAGTTTCTTTTGGGGTGATATAAATTGAAAACCCTCAAAAAGCAATATATGAGTTTCCTGTTATGCGGTTTAGAAAAAAGTTATCTGAATTTTAGAGTATTTTGCCAAGCAAAATTTTAGCGTAGAATTTCTATCTTGCTGGAAATAACAATCACTACATCATACCGGCGAAAACGGAATTCAGTTGGTTAATGCTCGTTCCCAAGCTGAAGAGACTGTGAAAGTATTAGAAATACGCGTCATTCCTGCGAACAGACTGTGTCGTAATACCAATACATAAAACATCGTGCAAAGTAACCCGTCATTCCTGCGAAGGCAGGAATCCATAAGCTGCTGAATTTGAATGGACTCCTGCCTTCGCAGAGCCTGCCCCTGTGTAGACAGGGGAGTGACGATATTTGGAATTAATGCTCGTTCCCAAACTGGAGCTGGGGAACGAGGTGAAGTAGAACTTTCCGGTTTTATAGCACTGGAATATTAATATCGCAGAGGTTAACATTAACCCTATGAAAACATCTATCGAACATCTACCCGCCTCCAAAAGAAACGATATCAAAACAATCGTTACCGTACTGCGTGAAGAGTTTGAAAAAAACGTAAATACCGGCAAGGGTGATAAAAACAAAGGCAAGATACAAAAAATAATCCTTTTTGGAAGTCACGCCACCGGCAAATGGGTAAAAGACCCTGCAAATGGTTACATCAGCGATTACGATATTCTGGTAATTGTTAATAAAGAAAAACTGGTTGAAGAGTACAAAATCTGGCAAATTGCTGAAGATCGTATAGAACTAAGGGTTCGCCCTCCGCTAAACATCATCGTTCATACACTCAGCGAAGTAAACGACTTCATACACCAAGGACAATACTTTTTCAGCGACATCAGAAAACAAGGGATAATCCTTTTCGAGACAGACAAGCGCGAACTATCCCTACCGGGAAATCTGACTCCTGAAGAGCTAAAAGAGATAGCCATTAAGGATTATGAATATTGGTTTAATAGAGCAAAAAACTTCTATAGATTCTATGAAGTTGGAGTGGAAGAAAAAATGTACGCTGACGCAGCATTTTTACTCCACCAAGCAGCAGAACGCTTCTACTCCTGCCTGCTATTAGTGCTAACCAACTACAAACCCAACTCACACAACCTGAAACTACTAAACTCACTCGCCATCTCACAAAACGAACGGATAACCGAAGTCTTCCCGCAAGACAAGAAAAAACACCGAGCCTGTTTCCAGCTACTCAAAAAAGCATACGTAGACGCCCGCTACTCCAGACACTATGAAATAACAAAAGAACAACTAACCTGGCTTGCACAAAGAGTTGAGATGCTAAAGGAGATAACAGAAGAGTTATGTATGGAGAGGATTGAGGAGTATGAATAGCATTTATTAAGATTATTTAATTTATCATGGCGTTACAAGAAAAAGGCTGTTTGAATATCAATCAGTTATGATTACTGCCATTCCTGTAAATAGTGTTATTTCTTTTGTTTCTTTAATGTTGAAAACGATATTGCTACTGTATTGTATTAAATTCTTCCGGTAATTATATGGCTATCTCAGTTTTTATACGATTGCCATGTAAGTAACATCGGAATGGGTGTTCATGTGAGATGAACTATGCGATAATTGGCACGATACCTCGGTTGAGAAATAATTAGGGTGCTACTTTAAATGTTAGAAACTTTCAAAAGGAATTCAAATGTCGGAAGATGAATATACTGAAGTTACAAACCAGTCATGGTTTGGTCGGATAGGTGGAGCTTTCAAAGGGATATTAGTTGGAATAATTCTTGTCATTATTGCTTTTCCAGTTTTGTTTTGGAATGAGGGCAGAGCAGTAAAGCGATATAAAACGCTTGAAGAAGGTGCCGGCGCGGTAATCTCTGTATCTGCCAATGCAATTGCCGCTGAGAATAATGGAAAACTTGTTCATATTTCGGATATTGCAGATACTGAAAATGTACTGACTGATTCTGAATTTGGAGTTTCTGTTAAGGCTCTAAAGCTTAAGCGCGTAGTTGAAATGTATCAGTGGAAGGAAAGTTCTTCGTCAAAAACTAAAAAGAAAATTGGCGGAGGTACAGAAACAGTTAAAACTTATTCATATAGCAAGACATGGTCCGATAATAAGATTGACTCATCGAGCTTTAAAAAATCGGCTACACATACTAATCCTCGCTCATTTCCTTATTCTTCACGGCAATATACAGCCTCTGAAATATCGGTAGGTGCGTTTACCTTATCTAAATCTTTAGTAAATAAAATAGGTGGATATCAAGATTTTCCAGTTAATAAGATACCTCCTTTATTGGATGGAAAGGTGCAACAGATTGATTCAGGCTTTTACATTGGTGCAAATCCTGCTTCTCCTCAAATAGGGGATGTAAGGATTATGTTTAAGGTTGTTAAGCCAAAAGAGGTGAGTGTTATGGCTATGCAGGCTAAAAATACGTTTGAACCATATGCTACCAGTGTAGGAGGGGTTATTGATTTATTAGAGTCCGGAAAGCTTAGTGCTGCACAGATGATACAGCAACAGCAAGATAATAATAAGGTGCTTTCCTGGGTTCTTAGATTAGTAGGTTTTGTTCTTATGTTTATAGGGTTCAATCTCATATTCAGGCCGTTATCTGTTTTAGCTGATGTTCTTCCGATTTTAGGAAGCGTTGTTGGAGTTGGAACAGGGTTGGTATCTTTCTTGTCTTCTATAGTATTGTCCGCATTAACAATTGCAGTTGCATGGGTTTTTTACAGACCTTTGGTAGCTGTTATTCTAATTGCAGTTATTGTTGGTGCAATTATAGTTTTAAAATTAAAAATGAAAAAAAATCATGGTGTTTCATAATCAGGCATACCTGAAAAACAGCTAACGCCATGATAATCTGGATAAACCAGCAAAAATGCGATATTTCGACCAGGAATATAAAATGAAATATTTATTTCTGGTTGAAATTGCGCTGAAAAATTCGAAATAAAGTTCTGTAGATATTCTGCAATATGATTAAGAATATTGCAGATCAATTTAAACTCTAATCACCTGTTAATCGGCACAAAAGTTGATGATAATTCAACTTTGGTACTTTGCCGTACCAAAGAACCGGGAAGAGACCGGATTGAATACGAACCTTCTATGAGGATGGTCAGGTCAAATCATTATGTCTAGCTTCCAGCTTTTATGACTTAACTATAATGCCATATACAAAACATCTGAATTTAAGTTACCATTTGTTTGAAGGATTGATTTCATCTCTTTGCTCCCAATTTGTTATTGTCAAACTTTATGGTAGCTGATTTGTTTGAGCCCTTCATAGTTTCTACCACGCTGCGGGGATATAAATTTTTTTTGAATAAAACGTCACTCACCAAAACGGAAAAGACCATGAAAAAGATAGTTAATTTGGCCCTTCAGGGTGGAGGTGCTCACGGGGCTTTTGCCTGGGGAGTTATCGACAGGATTCTTGAAGACGGGCGTATCGGTATAGAGGGTGTTTCCGGTACTTCGGCAGGTAGTATGAATGCTGTTGTTTACGCTTATGGCAATATGCTTGGCGGAGCAGATGGCGCCAGAGAGCAGTTGCATAATTTCTGGAAGCGAATCTCAGAACTCGGTAGTACCCTAAGCCCGATGCCGAAGATGCCGTGGGAGAGTTTTTCCCTGAGCAAAAGTACCGATAATCCGCTGCTGTTTAATATGTTCGAGAGCTTTACCCGACTTATGTCACCATACCAGTTTAATCCATTCAATTTTCACCCTTTGAAGATTGCCCTGAATGAGTTTGTAGACTTCGACAGGTTGCACGCCTGCGAGTGTTCAAAGCTGTTTCTCAGCGCCACCAATGTGCGTACCGGCAAGGTGAAGGTCTTTATCAATAAAGAGATTACTACCGATGTGGTTCTGGCATCTGCCTGTCTGCCGTTTCTGTTTCAGGCGGTGGAGATTGGTGGCGAGCATTACTGGGATGGTGGTTACATGGGGAATCCGTCACTGTTTCCGCTGTTTTATCATACCGATTCCAGAGATATAGTTGTGGTTCACATTAACCCTATAGAAAGAAACAAGGTGCCGACAAAGGCGCCGGAAATTTTTAACAGGGTGAATGAGATTACATTTAACGCATCTTTGTTAAAGGAGCTGCGGGCCGTGGCGTTTGTAAATAAGATGCTGGATGAGGGGTGGCTTAAAGATGAGCACAAAGATAAATTAAAGCATATGCTGGTACATTCAATAAGGGCGGAAAAGGCGATGTGTGATCTCTCTGTTGCCAGCAAGTTCAGTACCGAATGGAAGTTTCTGCTGGACTTGCGTGACAGAGGCAGAGCCGTTGCCCAAGAGTGGATCGAAGAAAACTTTAAAGCTATCAATAAGCGCTCAACGGTAGATCTTTATTGCGAATTTCTGGATATTGGTGATGGGAATTAAGG
>QZLD01000227.1 GCA_004796385.1 Gammaproteobacteria bacterium
AAGACCAAAAAAAATGCAGTAAATCTTGATGAGCAGCATAAGAAAACAGCAGCCGGTATAGGAGAGTCTGCGAGTGCTTATATTGAAAAGCGTTACAAAGGACATAAGGCGTTAGAGTTTTGTTCAGGAACTTTTGCGACCGAAGGCGAGATTGAATATGTAACCGCGCTGTATGATAAAAAAAGCGCCAAGGTTGTCTATCTGATAATGCTGCAGAAGGATTATGAAGTATATAAAAGTCATGAGCTTTTGGTTCAGGATATTAATAGTGCAAAGGAAGTTTTGGATGGTGTTGATTTTCAGTGCCTTCCGATAATGCAGGCTAAAAGGTTAAACAAGTCTATACAGGAAAGTGAAGGGATAAACGGCAATATTGAAACAAGAAACTATTTTGACACGATCTGTATCTGGGACACTAAAAATCTGCAAAATAGCTGTTTTCAGTTTGATCTTAAAAAGGGAGAATTTGTCGGAACCGGTGGCTGGAGTCTGGATTAGCCCTACCTTGTCAACTTATTGATTGCGTCAAAAGTTGACAGCGCCGCTCCATAATTAGATACTTGCCCTCCGATTTTATCCACAGAGGCAGTAGCAATGAGCGGCAAAACCACCGATGCACAAGTAAGATACGACTGGCAGATAGAGGAAGTTCTCGATCTGTTTAATCTCCCGTTTAACGATCTGCTGTTTCGTTCTCACCTTGTCCTGCGGGAAAACTTTACACCTAATCAGATTCAGGTCAGCACTCTGCTCAACATAAAAGAGGGAGGCTGTAGCGAGAACTGCGGTTACTGTTCTCAGAGCGCGCACAATAACAGTGATGTAAAGGCGAAGCCGCTGATGACTGTTGATGACGTCAAAACAGCAGCGCAAAGGGCAAAAGATGCGGGCATGACAAGGCTCTGTATGGGGGCGTCGTGGCGTAACCCGAAAGAGCGCGATATGCCGGAGATTATCTCCATAATCAAAGAGGTAAAAAAGATCGGTTTGCAGGCGTGCATGACGCTGGGAATGCTAACTGAAGAGCAGGCGCAAACTCTGAAAGAGGCTGGGTTGGACTATTATAATCACAATCTCGATACCTCCCGCGAATACTACAGCAAGGTGGTAACCACCAGAACCTTTGACGACAGACTGGAGACGCTGAAATATATCCGTGATGCAGGAATCAGTGTTTGCTGTGGCGGTATTGTCGGTCTGGGAGAAGATCTGTTTGACCGCGCCAGTATGCTTTGTACCTTGGCTAATCTGCCGAAACACCCAGATAGTGTTCCTGTAAATATGCTGGTCAAACTTGATGGAACGCCGCTCTCCGAGGTCGCCGATGTAGACCATATCGACTTTGTAAAAATGATTGCAGTAGCCAGAATTGTACTGCCGAAATCATATGTAAGGCTTTCTGCGGGACGCGCAGAGATGAGCGAAACCACACAGGCACTCTGCTTCTTTGCCGGAGCCAACAGTATTTTTTATGGAGACAAACTGCTAACCACAGATAATGCCAGCCAGAGAGACGACGAGCAGATGCTGGCAAAGCTGGGGTTGTCTATAGAGCGGTGATTTTAACAAGCGTCATGCCCCTGTGAGAGCAGGGGTGTAGGCTTGGAGGTAGATTGGGTTGCAAATAGTTATTGAATGAAAATAGAGGATTTGCTGAAAACTTGAGAATATCGTCATTCCTGCCTTTGCAGGAATGACGTCTGCTTTTAATGCATTCCTCGTTCCCACGCTGTGCGTGGGAATGCATAGAAGAGAAATAGCAGAATGAAAATAGAGGAATATTTGAGTGAGTAAGGCTGATTTGGCTGGGATTACTTTGTACGATACTTTGAGTTCAGCCATTACGAAAAATTATGTACGCAGTTGCAACCATGTAGGTTGGTGCTGAGCCTGCGAAGCCCAACAAATTAAAGTAAAAATTATACAGGAGCGATCAATGCACTGGCTCAAACAAAAACTGCAACAGATAAAGGCTGCGGGGCTGGAGAGAAAACTAAAGCTGGTGTCCGGCAGAAGTGCTGTTGCAACTGTAATAGATGGCAAGGAGAGCATAAACTTTTCCGGTAATGACTATCTTGGTCTTGCCGATGATCCTGAAATAGCAGCCGCCTTAATAGCGGCTGTAAAAAAATACGGTGTTGGCAGCGGCGCGTCGCATCTGGTAACCGGACACAA
>QZLD01000192.1 GCA_004796385.1 Gammaproteobacteria bacterium
ATTTGCCGAAGAGATGAAGGGCAAGGCGGACGAAACGCAGTAAGAATTATGAGTATTTGCGAAATATGAGGATTAGTATGCAGAACAAAAAAGAGCGGCACTATACCGCTCTTACTTTATAATTTCCAACTACTGAATTTTACTCTTCTTCTCCAATGATCGCCTCTTTCACCAAAGTGGTAATAGATACCATATTTGCTGTGCTTAAAGTTTTATCAGGGTCAAGAGCTGCCGGTATATCTGCCAGTGAAGTAAGCACAATAATCAGGTCATCTTCAGGAAACATAATAATATACTGGCCGCCGGTTCCTGATGCCCAGTACGCACCACTTGCAGGATTAACCCACCAGTAGAGACCATATGAACCACCATATGAATTCTCTATTAATGGAGATCTGGATTGTTCTACCCACTCCTTAGAAACAACCTGCCTACCATCCCATTCACCATCATTAACCATTAGCAGACCGATTTTCGCCATCTGACGAGGAGTCATGTATAAACCAAAAGCTCCATCAGTTATTCCTGAGTCTTTATTTGCACTCCATTGCGTCTCCTCTCCTTCCTCACTGTTTATACCAAGAGGGTCAAAAAGGTTTTGCTGAGTAAAATCTTTTGTTGTCTGTCCGGTTGTCTTAGTAATTAAAGCAGAGATAAACTGCGATGAAGAACAATCGTAATTCCATACTTCTCCGGGAGTTGCCGCCTGTTCACGATCTACAGCATATTGAAGCTGATCAGGTGAATAATACCACTGCCAATATTTGCCACCTGAACCCATATCCCAGTTGTTCCAGTTATATCCCCAACTCATGGTTAACAGATCTTTTATAATGATGTTTTTTTCCCACTCATCAGCATCGTCTCCAATATATTCAGGAAAATATTCTGCCAATGTCTGATCTATATCAATATATCCCTTATCCTGTGCAATACCTGCCGAAAGTGAAACTATGCTTTTGGTAACGGAATTTACCCTTGCAGATAAATCCTGTGAACCACCGTTATAATATCCCTCGGAAACTATATAACCCTCTTTAACAACTATCATACTCCAAACATTTACTTCAGATGCAAGCTGCTGTGCCTGCTGCAGCTTTTCTGAATCCATCCCCTTCTCTTCCGGCTCAGCTGAACGCCACTCTTCAGTAGGCCAGTAATCCTGACAACCAAACAGCATAACCGAAACAACCATTGATAAAACCAATTTAAATATTGATGAACTTTTGATTATGATCTTCATAATCCCTCCTGATAAGTAGTAATTTAAGCCATATAACTCGCAATATCACAATAACCAAATATCATTATAGTACTATGCGAACACCCAAATAATAGTACTATATTACAATACAGTCTAGTACTATTTTACTATCAATTGAATTTTATCTGAAAAATAAAAAACTCAGATCTTAATTTCCACCTTTCCAATCCTTATAACATCACCACTCTTTAACACTGCAGATTTAATCTTTTTATTATTAAGCCTTGTACCATTTTTACTTTCAAGATCAATCAACCACCACTTTTCCGTATCAAATACCAACATTGCATGAATGCGGGAAATATTACTTTCAGGCAGTTGAAGTTCACACTCTTCCGAACGACCAATAAGACAACGCTCTCCATTAAGAATAATTTTTTTAGCATTTCCTTCTGTAACAACTTCCAGAGTAATTGTTATGTTTTCTGCCTTTGCCCTTTCACACTCTTCCCGCAAAGTTCTTACAAGAGTCTCTTTTATTGCAGAGGAGCGGTTTTTAGGGTCATCAATACCATCAAGCATCTCTCTGACCAATTCATACCATTGCTCTCCTCTTTTCTTTGAACGGTTATCTATCTCCTTCCAGAACTCATCCTCAAGAAATACAGATGTTGTTGTACCACCAATTATTATGCTTCTTCTGCCCATGCTATTCCTACCAAAATCACATCTCTCTAAGTATTCTTATTCCGATATTTGCACCGGAATCGCTCTTTTTTATTACCCTTTTATCCTTATATCCAGAATTACAGAAGGATACTGTCTCGAAACCTGTTTCCGCACCGGTTTTATCCTCTACTGCCCCGCCAACAGCATAGACTTTACCACACCCTTTACTGGCACAGCTTGCCGTAATCTCCCAAACATTTCTATTATAACCAATTAAACCAAGAGCATTGGCCTTTCCTGTGTCTATATCTTCATAATTTAGAAAGGCGCTACATAATAATGATCTTGTAGCAGATTGTTTTTGCCTGTAACTAAATGGGATAACTAACTCCTTATATTGAGGAAGTCTGTATTTTTTTCCTGTCTGCTGCGATAACCACTCAACATATTTTTGAGCGTTAGAATAATCGATATTAACAACAGGATAATCATTTTTACCATTACCCCCAGATACCTTTTGTCCTATTGACTTCAGATACTTGTGATACTGCCTGTTACTTATCTCAGTTTCACTAAGCAAATAGAGTCTGTTGTTGCCTAGATTATCTCCATCCATCTTCATAAACGGCACTACAATCATCCTTGGAGCTAAAGTTCCATCTTTTAATCTGTCACGAATTATTCTGCCATTTTGATAATAATCCTTAAGGGCCAGATATTTTTTGCGTAATACCTTTGCCTCTCGCATTGCATTTTTGTTTATCTTTGACTCCAAAAAAGTTATGCCGTTGGCTGCTGCTCCCCAGTTACCTACAGAAATATTCTGCTCAATCTCTTTCACCTTTTCCTGATAATCTTCATTAATATTCTCTTCCTCTTCCTGATCAAGGTTATAGTCCTTCCTGATAAACCTCGCAGCCTCCTGCATATCCGGAGAATCCCCAGCAATCACTTTTTTCCATGACAACCGTGTTATTGAATCGGACAATAATTCAGCCGCACCAATCACATCCGCATCTACCATCTTTGCTCTGCGAATGTACTCAAAACACTGCTGAAATTTTTCCTCTTCACAATAATATGAAGCAATTTCAAGGGTCTTTACAGCAATTGTCTGCATACCTTTTGCAACGGCAGAATTATTAGGGGTTATTTCTAAAACCTTTTTATATGTATGATAGGCATCGTTACTATTCTCGCTATAAAGCTGGCCTTTTTTTACAAATTGAGACGCGCGCTGCAACAGCATATCTACCTGCTGCTCTTTTGTCATAAGCTTACCCTCAAAGATTATCAGATCTCCCCCCTCAAGCTGCTTACTGATTCTCAGAGTTTCATTACCGATAATATTTATCTTTTGTTTATGCGGATAATATCTCGGCAATTTCAACTCCAGACTGTGCTCTCCAGCATCTAACGTGCTAATTATTGACGGCGTAGTTTTTCCACTGTCTTTTCCATCTATAAATATGGTAGCACCTGTCGGCTCACTCTTTACTTCAAGATCACCAAACGCCTTAACAAGTTTCACCTTTACCTCAGAATACTCTCCTCTCTTCGGCTCCAACTCTCCGGTATAACTCTGATAGTTTTTCAGTTTGAGCTCAATTATATGCCTGCCTGCTGCTATCTCTCTGCCATAATATGGAGTTTTACCAAAAGGCCGACTGTTGATAAAGATCTGTGCTCCGGTTGGTTCTGTCTCAATCTTTATCTCAGGGGGAATATCATTGCTGTTTTCTGCTACTTCTGCCTCTTCAACTTTCTCAGTTTTATCTGCAACAGAATTTGTCTTATTGTTTGCTTCTTCATTAACGGTTTTGATATTAACATTGTCTTTATTGACCGGTTCTTCATTAAGATTGTTTTCTTCAGCTACTTTTATAGATTCTTCACTAGCCATTAAAGCTTTTTCTTCGGTCTCTTTTTCCTGTATCTGCTGCTCGTTCTTTTCCGTCAGTATTTCTGCATCTTGCTCACCTTCTGACATCTGCTCTGCCGAGTATGTTTCTACTACTGCTGAATCTTTCTGTATCTGTGTCTTCTTTTTCGGTTCACGATCATGCAGAGACTTTGTCATAACTGTTGGAAACTGCTCCCCAAAATTCTCACTGTCAAAATTCAAAAACGAATATATAAATGAAAACAGCAAAATAAAAAGAACAGAAACAACAACTGCTAAGCCCAAAAATCTTCCAGACTTATCAGTACCGGTAACAATATCTACCATTGTTGTATTAGCCAGTTTCTTCTGTTCTGCAACTTCCTCCTCATCAAGCAGATGTTCCAGATCTGAAATCAAAGCCGAACAATCCTTATATCTCTGCTCCGGTGCCTTGGATATCATCCTATCAAGCAGCAACTGCATAGCATTAAGGTATCTTGGCAAAACTGGAATCGGTGACTCAACATGCTTCATAATTACCGAAACAGCACTATCACCGTCATACGGCACCTCACCTATCAGCATTTCATAGAAAAGAATACCAAGACTATAGATATCTGCTCTACCATCTATATTGTCAGCCCCTCTCGCCTGCTCAGGACTCATATAGTAAGGCGTACCGACTCCTGTTCCAGTTTTAGTTAAAGCGTTAGAGGATATAAGAGATTTCGCCACACCAAAGTCTGTAATTACAGGTTCTCCGGAAAAGTTAAACAGTATATTTTCCGGTTTAATATCTCTATGGATATATCCCTGCAAATGGGCGTACTCAAGCGCCTTAGCCAGATCCAGTATTATTTCAATACACTTCTTAACCGATAAACCTGATTTAATCTTATCCCGCAGAGAACCGCCATCAAGATATTCCATAACACAGTAGTATCGCCCACCAAAATCACCCACATCTGTAACAGATACTATTCCAGGATGCGAAAGACTCTTTACTGCTCTGATTTCATCTTTAAAACGAAGATGATTTTCTTCCTGCCTTGTGTAAAGGCCATGTAAAATCTTAATAGCAAAACGATTACCTTCGCCATCTTTCACCAGATAAACATCCGCCATCCCCCCTGTACCCAGCAGATTCTCAATAGTGTAGATCCCGAATGTATCTCCTGACTTTAGAACGTCCATTTCTTATCGTTATTTTGCTTAACCTTCTTTTAAGGCATATATCCCGGAAAGATTACGCAGAAACCCTTTATAGTCCATGCCTTCTCCAAAGATATACCTATCCTCAACTTCAAGACCAACATAGTCAGCCTTTATCTCGTTGTATTTACGCTCATGTTTCTTATCAACCAGAACAACACTAAAAACTTCGTTAGCCCCATTCTCGCGACAATAGTCGGTAATTGCGGCAAGTGTATTGCCTTCATCAAGAATATCATCGACAACAACCACCGTTCTCCCCTTAATATCTGTCTGTGGTTTTACCTTCCAGTTTATCTCACTGCCAACAGTTTCATTCTGATATCTAGTAGCATGAAGATAATCCACATTAAGAACTATATTAAGTTTTGTAAGCAACTTACCAAATAATACAGCACCACCCGACATAACAGCCAAAACCAGTGGCACTTTTCCGGCAAGATCTCGATTAAGACGTGCTGCCAAAAAATCAACCGCACTCTCTATTTGCTCCGGAGCTATCAACAAATCTGCCTCCCGGGCCACTTCTTCCGCCTCTTTTGCCAATTCTTTATACTTACTCATACCTAAAAACTCCCATTAAATCTCTTCAGATCACCATATTCAAAAAGCCACTCCGGCGTCACCAGCTCACCACCTTTTTTGGCTTTGTACCATGGGCTTAGTTGTGGAGAAAGTGGGTTTTTAAGGATATGAATCTCCTGTGCCGGCATATAACTCTGCGCTAAAAGAAAAAGTCTTTCGCCCGCACTGTTTTCTACAACATCAAGAACAATAACTGCATGCCCGGGATGGCCACCCTGAATAAAGACATCGCCACTACGTATATTTTGCGGATCGGAAACCTTCTGTAACTCACGACTGAGTGATGCTGAACCGGCATAGGTAAAAACATTATCCATATACCTGCGAAAATTGGCATAGCTCTTGTCATTAGCAGCACTATTTATCCATTTAACCTTATTACCCTTTATCTGCGGCCTGATCCCTTTTCGCCACTTTTTCCAGTAAGCTCGATCGCCACTGGTGTAGTTAAATGCAATCTCATTTTTACGTCCAGAACTCCAGAGATATTCAGCCCGTAATCGCATTACGGCATCAGCACACTGTTGCAGATCTCGCTTTCCGGTATCTATATCAATAACAGCAAAATGCACAAGCTGATTAAACTTCCTCTTGCCATTATAGAGATAAACAGGTTGCTCACCCTTTTTTACAGGCAGATTTACCAACCAATCACTAAAACTATTTTCACTATGAGCATTTCTTGAATAGCCTGTTGGAGGTTTAACTCTTTTAAACAATGGCTCTGAACCAGAGCTGTAATCCCATGAATATTGAGCCGCATTAACCAAATTCACAGATAAAAACAGCAATAGAAAAAAAACTAAGGCTCTAGTACTACTCACACAAATATTACTCACCAAAATCATGTTATAGCTCACTGGACAATTCAAAAATCAACCGACGTAACCAGATATGATCAGGGGCACTGTGCATCCTTTCGTGCCAATACTGGTTAACCTGAGACCTACCAATATCAAGCGGACAGTCATATATTTCCAGATCATACTGTTTCATGTAACGCTCTGCAACGCGTAGCGGCGAAATAGCAATATTATTGGTCTTTTCAACCAAAACAGGAGCAGAAAGAGTATTCGGACTTTGCACCATAGCCTTACGACTTAGTTTTAAATCCTGCAGCATCTTATCAATAAGTGTTTTTCCTTTTCTGGGAGTAAACATTATGTGGGGATAGACAACAAAATCCTCAAGACTCACACTACCGCCTGATGCAGCAGGATGACCTTTTCTGACAAGACAGACAAAATCTTCATCAAACAGACGCTGACAACGAAAACCTGCTTCTAAAAAGGGAATTCTGCCGATGGCTATATCTATCTTGCCTTTCATTAAGGCCTTCGCCAGATTCCCGCCTTCTATAGGAAATACTCTAAATAGAATATTTTTATTACAGTGCTGCTCCACATATTGCAGCAGATGAGGCAGGATAATTGCTTCACTATAATCACTCATGGCAATCCCAAATACCCTTTCGGTACAGGAGTGATCAAAACCAGCCTGATTTTCAAACGAGAGTTTCAGCAACTGCAACGCCTGACTTATCGGCGTAAACAGCTCTTCTGCGCGCGGGGTCGGCAACATTACACCTCCTGATCTGACAAAAAGCGGATCATCAAGCGTCTGCCGCAACCTCTTTAGGGCATTACTCATCGCCGGCTGCGACAAACCAATCTTATCCGCCGCTCTGGAGATACTCTCCTCAAGATAAACCGCCTCGAACACCTGTAACAAATTAAGATCAATATCTGTAAGTTTCAAAAGATAAACTCCCATAAAAAAACGGGTAAAAACAACCGCAGTGGTCATTTTTACCCGTGATTTAAGCGATTAGCAAGTTTAATTATTCGGCAATATATTGCTCTATAACAAAATCACTGGCGGTTTTATTGAACAAGCCATCCCAGCTATCTGCTAATATATTTTTGCTGTATTTATCACCAACTATTAGTCTTCCATCAATAATTGTGAGAAACGGAGTAACTCTCTTATCGTGCTCTATCTCTTCAGGAATATTTATTAGCCAGATCTCTTCACCACCAACTACCTCTTTGGTTAATGATCCTGTGCCTAAATGTTTATAATTCAATGCCTCATCAACACCTTCTTCGTTATCTCCTCTTTCATAAGAATCTGAGTTATCCTCATAGAAATAGACATTAAGATCATCATCAAATCTAATGAAATCAACATCATAATATCGGTATAGATATAATTCATCGCCACCATTTACTGAAAAAACCTCAGAGATCTCTTTAATATCCTCTATCTCAGCTTCTGTTATATAGTCATAATCAGGGCAAGG
>QZLD01000317.1 GCA_004796385.1 Gammaproteobacteria bacterium
CAGTGCCGCTGATAATGATTGAGTCATTGGTAATATTTAAGTTATGACTATTTATCTGCGGGTTATGTTGTGCGGAGCCATTAATAGTAAAGTCAATTTTTACAGAACTGTTTATTTCGCTTACAAGTCCGGTTTTGTCAACGGCAAACAGAGTTGCAGTGTACTCATTTTCAGGTAGATCAGCTGCTTCACAGTTCCAGTTTGTAGTTCCTACACACTCCAGATCAATCAAAAATCCATCCTGACTTTCTATTAGAGCATGGATGCTATCAATATTATTCTCGTTATCATTGGCTGTTCCACTAATATCTATTTTTTTGGCTGCTACAGAAGTAGAGCTTATTGATAAGGTTGGAGCGTTCTCCTGATTGCAGGAGCCTTTGCTAAAGTAGCCTTGAGGTTGTTCTTTTAGCGTTACCTGAAGGTTGGCATTTGTTCCCAGATTTTCCTGTGAGCCAGTTATGTAGTAGGTGGTTGTTCCGGGGAACCACCACCAGCCGGCTGCTGTTTCGCTATATACCCGGTTGTTAACTTCATGGTTGGAAACTGTATCGGAAAATTCCTGACAAAATGGTGTGCCATTGATTGTTTTGGAAAGTGATGTCTGATTGTTGTTGGTATCAGGATCAAAATTATATGAACTTGCCGAGACATCTATTGTTAAGGTTCCAGCCTGAGAAGGAACAACATAGGCATAGAGGGAAATGGTCTTGTTTGGAGCATAGTCGGTGTCATTATCTATGCGATAAATATTGCAAACCGCTTTGCTATTTTGGGTTTTGCATTGAACGCGGTTTTCGTCTTCAGCGAACATTACCGTTAGCTCTGAACCGAGGCTTACATCAAGATTAATCTCTGTGTCTACGGCTGTATCCGGGCCACTGTTTTTAACATCAATTCTGAATTTTTGTAACGATCCCTGTTTATCATCGGTTTCAGTAACATCACTGATAGTTATAGAAACATCAGTTTCAGGAGCCTCATCAGTCTCTTCCAATTGCAATATGTAGATGCCGTCAATAATTGCAGTATTAGCACCAGAGCCGGTGTTTATGGCAATATCTCCTGTTATTTGATAGAGATCGCCAAATGATATGGACGAACCATGATGTGTGAATTCATTACATATATTTCCACACCCTTTTATCATCTCTGCATCTGCCGGCAGTTGTGTGAATTGCACATATTCATTGGTGGTGGTTTTTGATCTTTTTGATGAATCATGAAGAATCAGGTAATCGGAGTCAGATTCTGTCCCGTTATGACCAAATCCGGCAACAGTTACATAGTGTCCTGATTTTCTTTCGTAGGTATTGGAGGAGCTGTCTTTTTCATACCAACCCAGTGATAGCCAGATAGCAGTATTTTCACCGAATTTTTCTCTGATAATATTTGGATCAGGTATGATATTTGCTCTTCTGTATGTCTGATTATTTACAAGACGCCAGCCGTAATACTCAAGCTTTTTTATTTTGTGTCCATGAGAAGTCACATATTGGTCTATCCCTCTTATGAAGGAGCTGAATCCGGTTCCGGATTCTTTGGAAGATTGTGTTTTCATATATTTATCTTCACCAAGGGTTTTGATAATAGAAAACTGTTGTCTAACAGAATTTGATGAGGATAAGGAGTCATCGACAAAGTTGTAGCCCTGTTCGTCAAAGTATTTTAGCCAGTTTGAAGCTGCTGACGGACCACAGTAGTATGCGGTCAGATAATAATCAGGGTAGCTTATTTTATCGTCAAGTATGCTCTGATCAAAATCTGGGATATCTGTTTTTGAAATGTCAAATGGGCCATCAAAATCTATTTCAATAGCCATAGTTTCTTCGGGAACGGTATTATTGTTGTAGTAAAAATCGACGTATAGCATATTGTCTTCGTTTTTTTCTATAAGACTTATGTCGAATGGGGTGAATGAGCAGCCGTTACTGTCATAAGTTCTTGCAGGATATGACCTGGTTTTAATATTAGCATCTAACGAATTGCGCCAGACATAATGGTAGGTGTTTCCGGCAAGGTGATTTTTGAAATCTATCCATGCAAAAATTGTATCGGTATCTTCTTCAAATAATGATTGTGCAGATGGCGGATTGCATTTGGAATCCGGAGTATCTTGTGTTGTGGCTGTATCTTCAATGGTGAATGATTTTGCGTATCCGGAAATAATTAGTAAGGTAGCAGCAAGCAATGCTGTCAATTTCTTCATTTTAAACTCCTGTATATGAGCATTGAATTAATGCGGTTTTAAATGGTAATTTCGCTTTATTTAAGAATGTATTAATTTTTTGCTGATAAATATTCACCAGGGTTTTATTGCCTCTGATGACATCTGTTTGCGGCATCAAATAAATACGTTAATACAAAATTAATCGCGAAATGATATCTTTATTTGTCTGTTTTTCGTATTGTACTTTCGGCTATTTTTATTATTTTCAGGTTTGGATTTATGTTTCCTGAATTCAAATGAGGTGGTTTATTTTAATATCAGATAAAATCTTAAATTTAATCTAAGGAGTAAAAATGTCTAAATTACCAGAAGCAGTAAACAAAGCATGGGATGAAAAAGAAGATGCGATTGTTTTAACAACAGTTGATAAAGAGGGAGTGCCAAATTCAATCTGGGCAACTTGTGTAAGCAAGTATGATGATGAGACTATTGTAATTGCAGATAACTATCTGGATAAAACCCGCGAGAACATCAAAGATGGTAGTAAAGCAGCAATACTGTTTATCACCAAAGAGGGAAAATCTTACCAGATAAAAGGAACCATTGAATATCATACCGGTGGCGCGATTTTTGATGATATGAAAGGCTGGAATCCGGAAAGGCATCCTGGACATGCAGCAGTTGCCGTTAAGGTAGAGAGTGTTTATTCAGGTTCTGAAAAGTTGGTTTAAGTGTATTGGTTTCGATCTAATCTGATAGCGTCGTTTGGAAAAATGGGGAGACTGTCGGATTAGGTCGAGGGAGGAGTGGGAGTATTAAAATTGGGGAGAGTATTCGAGAGGCTGTAAATAAAACTGTGTAAGAGACGAGGGTGTAAATAAAGCTGTGTAACTGCCATTATTTCGCACAACAGGTTTGATTTCTACCATTGTTTTTTGCTTCATATAAAGCCCTGTCTGATTTTTCAATTAACTCTTCGTCTTCTTCGTTAACATGTTCTGCACATCCAAGGCTTATTGTAACGTTGGCAGTTTCATTATCGGTTATATGGATTCTTAAATTTTCTATTTCTGTTCTTATTCTTTCACATAATTTGTAACCGGTTTGAATATTACAGCCGGATAGAATAATAACTATTTCTTCGCCTCCATAGCGGCATACGATGTCTTTTTCAGAGCGAACTGTTTTTCTTATTGTGTCTGCAACAATACTGATTACTTTATTGCCGGTCTGATGTCCATATTTATCATTGAACAGTTTAAAGTGATCAATATCTGCCATTACTAGTGATAATGATGCTCTTTCTTCTTTGTCATGCAGTAGTTTTGGCAGAGCCTCTTTAAAGTAGGCGAAGTTGAATAAACCTGTAAGTTTATCTGTTGTTGCCATTGAACTGAGTTTTTCAACCCTTAGTCCTAATTGGGCGTTTAATTTTTGGATCTCTTTGTTTTGATGTTCTACATGAGAATAAAGGGCTGCATTATTTATGGCAGTACCAATGAAGTTACCAAGATTTTCAATTAGCTTTATCTGATAAGAAGTTATTTTATTGGTTTTATAGAATGATAGAAGTGAAAGTATTCCAATGGGTTTGCTGCGTGAGCTAATTGGTATATGCATGCAGGTACGACAGTTTGAGAATTTTTCTATCCACATACTGTCTGCCTTTGACATGGGCAAATTCTTTATTTTATTTATATCAGGTAGGTAAAGATATTTATTTCTTTCGAATACATAACCGACAGCACCATCAACCGATTTTCCATGATATGGATTATCAGTCATAAATGACCACCATGACTCTTTTTCAGCATCGAAATCGTTATTTTTCACATAAACACTTTGGCAAACCAGATGGTAGGATTCAAGCATCATTATTGATGATAGATCAAAGCCAAGCCAGTCAATAAATTGTCGACATATTGTTTCATGGATTTTTTCTTCAGATGTTAGGCTGCTAAGTTTGTCAATAAAATTCAAAAATGTTTCATAATCATTAGATGTGGAGCGAAGAATTTCTTCTTTGTTTTTAAGTTCCTGGTAGGCAAGGCTGTTTATTATCGGTTTAGAGAAAAAACCAATGGCAGTTTCAATATCGCTTATAGCGGAAGCGTCTATCTCATCTTTTTGTCCAAAAATAAAAATTGTCCCTAGGTTGTTGTTCTTCGGGTTTTTGTGAGGTATAGCCATGCTCAGCATGTATTTGCATGACCATTCTTCAAGTCGGAAGCGGATATAGTCAGGAAATTGTTCAATATTATTTTTATTTACAACAACAGGAATGGATGAGTGAAAGCTGATGCAATTCGGATCATCACTATCTAGTTGAACTTTTGTTCCTTTATAAGCATTTACCAAGTCTTTTAAATTTCCAGGAAACATCAATGATTCACATATAAGGCAATTTTTACTTTCATTTTTTAAAAATATAAAACAACCATTAATAGTTTTTATTCTTAATAGGTGCAGGCAAAGAAGCTTAAGAACCTCAGACAGATCAATGGAATCATAAAGACTTTCCATAATAGCAAGTTTATGTAAAGCAAGTTTATAAAGCGATGAAATTCCCTCATCTGCTTTATTTTTTGACTGAAGTAGATTGTTACCAGTCATATCTGCTTTTCTATCCTTTATATAGCTGATCTAACGATTCGATACAGACAAGTTTAGCTTAAAATATTTATTTTTGACTATTTTCCTCTTTTCTTGTGGTTAAATTAACAAAAAACATCAGTGCGAATATGCTTGTGAACATTATTGGAGAGTAAATAATAGCTGGTATGGCTATGCGGTCGTTATTATAGAAATTTGTAGCGATAAAAATTGCCATAACCGAATTTTGAATTCCAACTTCAACCGATATTGATATTTTCTGGTCAGTTTTAAGTTTTATTAGATGTGATATTAGATACGACAAGGAAAATGTTATCAGAAAAAGAAGTATGCAAATAAAAATAGTTGAGTTGGCAGATTTAATAAATTCTTTTCCATGTTGAGCAAATACATTAATAACCAGTATCAACAATAATATAATTGCAGAGAACTTTAGTGGTTTTGCAATTCTTTCTGAGAATTTAGGAGCAATTTTGTTAACTGTCATTCCAATGGATGCAGGGACTAGAGTTATTGCAATCATTTTTAAAGCCATTTCAGATATGGATATTCCTGAAGTTTTTGGTGGAATGGCATGGAATATTACTGGTAGTAATAAATTAATAAATAGCGGTACGGTGATAATAGTGTATAAACTGCTAATAGTTGTTAATGTGATTGAAAGGGCTGTGTCTCCTCGGCAAAGGTAAGCCGCAATATTTGAGCCTGGGCCTCCCGGGCAACATGAGAGAATAGCAACACCGATAATTAGTGGTGATGAATGAAGTTGAAATATATATATTAAAAGAAGACCTACGCAAGGGATTAAAAGTAATTGTAAAAGTGTGCCGCATATTACTGCTTTTGGCTTATCTTTTATTCTTTTAAAGTCATCAACTTTAAGAGAGGTTCCCATGCTGAACATCATAATGGCAAGAATTGCAGGAGCTATTATTTCGGTTGCTGTTTTAAGTTCACCCATAAAAAATCCTAAAAAAATATATATGTTCAGTTTCAATTCATCTTTGCTGGAGTAGGATATCTGTTAATAGAGTTTAAAACTACTTTCAAGGAGAAATAAATATGAAAAGAATAGCGAAGTTCGGATTATCTGTAATTACAGGAATAACCTTAGCAACATCTGTTACAGTTAATGCTGCAGATTACGATTATGCAAAGGTAGTAAGTGTTACTCCAATTGTGAAAATTGTAAGGGTTTCAACACCAGAGAAGGAGTGTTGGACGGAAAGAGTAGTTCATTATAATAGGGCTGATGATAATGTTGGTGGTATGATTCTTGGTGGTATAATTGGCGGAGCTCTTGGAAACAGAATTGGCAAAGGTAATGGTAGAAAGGCTGCTATTGCTGCCGGAACTCTTATTGGCGCTAGTATAGGTCGTAGCCATAATAGAAGTGCAGGACATTCATATTCAACAAATGAACAGCGTTGCAAGGTTGTAAATGTTTATCATGAAGAAGAGCGGATAGATGGTTACAGAGTTAATTATAAATATAAAGGACATGTCTATAATACAAGAACCAGAAGAGAGCCAGGAAATAGAATCAAAGTAAAGGTTTCTGTAACACCTGTTTTATAGTATGTATGACAATAATAATCGGGGACAGTTGTTCCCGGTTGTTGATTAGTTATTAGCGAGTTTGTTTTTGTATGAAATACAAAGAGTATAATTGCCAATGTTTATTGGTAAATAAAAAGGAGGGTAAAATGAAAATTATTGTTTTGCTGTTGCTGCTCCTTCAGTTTTGTTCAATTCCAGTGTATGCCGGTAGGTATCATCATTCAAAACATGATGATGGAGAGTATAAAGAGTACAGAAATCGAAGAGATTACCAGAGTCAAAGGGATCACAGAAGACATTATGAAAAGAGGTTGTCTTTAGGTGATGTTGTAGCTAAGTATAAAAGCAAAAGGGGGGTGCGAGTTCTTTCCGCAAAAGAAGTAATTATTGATGGCGAAATAGTTTATCTGATAAAGATTGTAAAAAAGGGAAAAGTAAGAGTTATTCAAGTAAAACCGTAAACGTAAATGGATTTAATTTCCTAGAGTGAATAGCATGAGAATTTTAATTGTAGAAGATGATCCGAATATTAGATCGATGCTTTGTGAAAGGTTAAGATCAGAAGGTTTTGTAATTGACCAGGCAGAAGACGGTCGCGAAGGATTATACATGGCGGCTGAGTATCCTATTGACCTTGCTGTAGTGGATATTGGGTTGCCGGAAATTTCAGGTATTGAGCTTATAAAAAAGATAAGAGAGGAAAATTTATCCTATCCCATTCTTATTCTTACAGCTAGAGGAGCATGGCAGGATAAGGTAGAGGGGCTTAATAGTGGAGCGGATGATTATCTGGTAAAACCATTTGCAGCCGAGGAGTTGATAGCTAGAGTAAATGCTTTGTTGAGAAGATCCAAAGGGTTTGCTGATTCAGTGATTAAATGTGGTCCGATAAAAGTGGATACAAAATCATGCGAGGTAGCAGTTAATGAAACTTCTGTTGATCTGACCAGTTATGAATATAAGGTTTTGGAATATTTGATGTATCATCCTAATGAGGTTGTTTCAAAAACAACTCTTACAGAGCATATTTATGAACAGGATTTTGACAGAGATAGCAATACAATAGAAGTTTTTATGCGTAGGCTAAGAAAAAAACTTGATCCTGAGAAGACAATTCAACCAATTGATACTCTTAGGGGTAGGGGATATAGAATCAATCCTCAATATACAAAACCTTAAACTCTTTATAACCAAGGGAATAAATGTATTCAATAAAAAAGAGATTAACTCTGGTTCAGCTTCTGGTTCTTATAGCTTTTCTCGGTTTTACGGGAGTTTCATTAAATCGCGCATTTACAAAAGCTGCTTCTCAAGCACGCATAGATAGATTGCAGGGGCAGATTTTTACAATTCTTGCTGCAACAGATGTTATTGATGGCAAAGTTGTTGTTTCTGAGAATATTCCTGAGCAGCGATTTTATTCGAATGATTCTGGGCTTTATTCATTTATTAAAGATGATAAAGGTAATGAAGTTTGGAGTTCACAGTCTGCGATTGGTGAAAAAAGAGGCGATTTCCAGCCGTTGCCGCCTGATCAGTATCGTCAGCAAGAGATATCAGTTGGTTCTGATGAGAGTGTATTTGTACTTAGTTACGGTATATCATGGCAAGATATTTCTATGAAAGAGATTGGGTTAACCTTTGCGGTTGCAGAGGATGGTTGTCAATATTACAACGAGATAGGACTGTTTGAAAAAAACCTTTGGGGATGGTTGCTTTTTTCTGGGTTAGTACTTTTAGTAACACAGTTTTTGGCTCTTATGTGGGGATTGAATCCGCTTGCTGCCGTGGCTGGGGACTTGTACAAAATTCACTCAGGAAAAAAGAAAAAATTAGATGGAGATTATCCATCTGAATTAATAAAGCTTACAGGAAGTATAAATACACTAATCGATAATGAGCGATCCAGAATGGAAAATTATCGCAATACGTTGGCAAATTTAGCTCATAGTTTAAAGACGCCTCTGGCTGTTATTAGAGGTATTACCGAAGCGGCAATTTATAAAAGCAAGCTGATTGGTAATGATAAAGGGCAGGATATTCTTGAGCAGATAGAGCGTATGGATGATATGGTTGCTTATCAGTTGTCAAGGGCAGCAACTTCCAGTCATATAACTTACAGTAAAGCTATTCAGGTTAATAAAATAGTAAGAAAGCTAGTAAGCGCACTTAACAAAGTTTATTCCTCAAGGAAGATAAGTATAGATGTGCAGTGCAGTGACGAAATCTTTTTTCACGGTATTGAAGGTGATTTGATGGAGTTATGTGGTAATCTTCTCGATAATGCCTGTAAATGGAGTGAAAGCAAGGTTGAAATATCGTTTTCTGTGTTATCTACATCTGAAAGCAATAGGACTGGATTTTTAATGACAATTGAAGATGATGGAAAAGGAATTTCTGAGGCCGAAAAAGAGAGAATTTTGCGTCGTGGAGAGAGAGATGATCAAAAAGTAAGTGGGCATGGAATTGGATTGGCTGTGGTTAAAGAGCTGGTCGATTCCTACAGAGGAGAGATTTGTATAACAAGTGGAGAGTTAGGCGGAGCTCTTTTTGAAATAAAGATACCAGCAAGGTAAAAAATGAGCAATATAAATAGGTTACTTCAGATAATGGAAAGATTGCGTGATCCTGAAAACGGTTGTCCTTGGGATTTAAAGCAAAACTTTAAAACGATAGCCCCATATACAATTGAAGAGGCATATGAAGTTGCAGATGCTATAGAAAGAGATAATATGCCAGAGTTAAAAAAGGAGCTTGGCGACTTATTGTTGCAGGTTGTTTTTCATTCTCAAATGGCAAGTGAAGGAGATTATTTTGTTTTTTCAGATGTTGTAGATTCTATTTGTGAAAAAATGATTGATCGTCATCCACATGTGTTTTCAGGTGTTAGTTTGAAAAATGCAGCAGAAGTAAAATCGGTATGGGAAAAAAACAAAATTAAGGAACAGAAGAATATAGGTGGTTTTGATAGTGTTCTTGATGGTGTTCCTAAAAACATGCCTTCGATATTAAGGTCTGTAAAATTACAGAAAAAAGCCGCAGCATGTGGTTTTGATTGGGATGACGTGCGTGATGTATTTTTAAAGCTTGATGAGGAAGTTGAAGAGCTCAGGGAAGCGGTTGCCGAAAATAATAGAGAATCAATGGTGGATGAACTTGGTGATGTCTTGTTTGTCTGTACGAATATAGCGAGAAAGTTGGGTATAGATCCTGATACAGCTATAAGATCAGCAAATAGCAAGTTTGAAAGAAGATTTAAAGGAATTGAAAAAGAAGTTAGTGAAAGTTCTCAGGATATAACAGATTTGGATATAGAACAGTTAGAATATATGTGGCAGAAGCAGAAAATTGCAGAAAAAAATAATTTATATTAATAAAAGATATATTTGGATTTTCTTTGAATAAACGGAATGTCGAAAGTGAAAAAATAAATTTGGCATATAATTGTCAAAAACAAGTTAAATAGCTGCATTAATAGAGTTATTGGTTTATATTTTGAATCAGTGCTTGTAAAATTCGCCATTGCTGAGTCATTGCAGATAATTAAAGATTAAAGGTATTTATGAATTCTCATGAGATGAAAGAGGATATAATCGTCAAAGTTAGAAATCTTCACTTTTCAAGAGGTGACAGAAAGATTTTTGATGGCATTGACCTTGATTTTCATCGTGGCAAAGTAACCGCAATAATGGGGCCTAGCGGAACAGGAAAGACAACTTTGCTAAAGTTGATAGGAGGCCAGCTGCGACCGGAGCAAGGAACAATTTGGGTAAATGGAGAAGATATAAATAAGCTTAGTCACAAAAAGCTTTATAGTATTCGCAAAAATATGGGGATGTTGTTTCAGAGCGGTGCTCTGTTAACTGATATGAATGTTTTTGATAATGTGGCTTTTCCTTTAAGAGAACATACAAATTTATCAGAAACCCAGATTAGGGATATTGTATTAATTAAGTTGCATGCTGTTGGCCTTCGTGGTGCCAGAAATTTAATGCCTAGTGAGCTTTCCGGAGGTATGGCTCGTAGAGTTGCATTAGCGCGAGCTATAGTTAGAGATCCTGCTATGATAATGTATGATGAGCCGTTTACGGGTCAGGATCCGATTTCAATGGGTGTTTTGGTGCAGCTCATAAGATTGCTTAATGATGCGCTGGGAATGACATCTATAGTGGTTTCTCACGATGTTAAGGAGACGGCAGCAATCTCAGATCATATATATGTGATTTCACAGGGAAAAGTTGTTGATAGTGGTACTCCTGAAGAATTACAAAAAACAACATCGGCTTGGGTGCAGCAATTTATGCTTGGACTTCCTGATGGGCCTGTGCCGTTTCAATATCCGGCAAAGGATTATGCAGAAGAACTTTTTGATTAATAGATAACGGATAGATAATAGAATATGCTAGCGTTCTTGGAGAGAACAGGAAAGAATACCCTTTCGGTTATAGAGAGTATGGGAAGAAGCCATATATTTCTGCTTAATTTGCTTTTGGGAATCCCAAGTATAATTCCAAGGCCGCGACTTCTTACTAAACAGATATATATGGTTGGAGTGCTTTCGCTTAGTATTATTGTAGTATCAGGAACATTTGTAGGAGCAGTTTTTGCTTTGCAGCTTTTTTATGAATTGCAAAAATACGGTGCAGAGCAATCTCTTGGTGTAATTAATGCAATATCTTTAGTAAGAGAACTTGGTCCTGTAGTTGCTGGTTTATTATTTGCTGGTAGGGCATGTTCTGCACTTTCTGCAGAAATAGGGCTTATGAAAGCAACAGAACAGCTATCTAGCCTTGAGATGATGGCTATTGATCCGGTAAAAAGAGTTCTTGCGCCACGTTTTATGGCTGGTTTTATTTCGCTGCCTATATTGGCATTAACCTTCAGTATGTGCGGAATATTGGGTGGGCATGTGGTTGGAGTTGAACTTTTAGGTGTGGATGTAGGTGCTTTTTGGTCGCAGATGCAGGTTAAAGTAAATTTTGTGGATGATGTCGTAAATGGAATCATAAAAAGTATGGTATTTGCTTTTGTTGTTTCATGGATTGCTCTTTATCAGGGGTATGATTGTGTTCCCACATCGGAAGGAGTAAGTCGCGCTACTACTAAAACGGTAGTTTACTCATCACTCTGGATTCTGGCGCTTGATTTTATACTTACGGCATTAATGTATGGAGAAATATAGATGCAAAAATCTAAACTGATAGAGCTTTATGTCGGAGCTTTTGTCTTGTTGGGGCTGTTTGCTCTTGGGTTTCTGGCTTTTAAGGTCAGCAACCTTAGCCACTCTGTGGATGATAGTTCATATGAAGTGATAGCTTCATTCGGTAATATTGGAGGACTTAAGAAGCGATCGCCTGTCAGTATTTCTGGTGTAAAGATTGGAGAAGTGGATTCAATAGTTTATGACCCTAATAAACAAAAAGCAGATGTAAAAATCAGAATCGCACAGAAGTTTGGAAAGATACCAAATGATAGTGAAGCTAAAATACTTACTTCAGGTCTTCTTGGTGAGCAGTATATTGGGATTGAGCCAGGTAAAAGTAAAGTTGCGCTCAAAAATAAAGATGTTATTGAGAAGACAAAATCGGTAGTAATAATTGAAGAGGCGTTGAGTAATTTTTTAAATTCAAACAACTCTGAAATAAGAGGTTTCTATATAGTAAAGGCAAATTTTGCTAATGTTACGGGGCTTAATAATAAAGCAACAGTTGCTGCAGCCGGGGTAAAAATAGGAGAAGTATCATCAATACAATATGACCCTAAAGCCAACAAGGCTATGGTGACTCTAAAAATATCCGATAAATACAAAAATATACCGGATGACACAACCGCTCTGATAAAATCTTCGAGCCTTTTGGGAGGGCAGTTTATCTCTTTTGATATGGGAAGAAGCGATAAGTATTTAGTCAATAACAGTACAATGAAGAATACCAGGTCTGCAGTAATGCTTGGAGATGCAGTAGGCAACTTTTTTGGGGCAGATCAGGTGGAAATTGGAGCAACATATTCAGTTAAAGCAAGATTTAGTAACATCGGCGGACTTAAAAAGAAAGCATCTGTAAAAATGGGCGGCGTTAAAATTGGAGAAGTACTTGATATCTATTATGACAAAAAGCAATTTGAGGCGGTTGTTATACTTGGTATAAGAGAAGATTTTAAAGAGATTCCAGAAGATACCAGTGCTAGTATTTTTACTGCTGGTTTATTGG
>QZLD01000206.1 GCA_004796385.1 Gammaproteobacteria bacterium
CGGTACTACAACCCCACTACAGGTAGATTCATCAACCAGGATCCCATCGGCCTGCTTGGAGGGATGAATAACTACCAGTATGCGCCTAATCCGACCGGCTGGGTTGATCCGCTGGGGTTGTCATGTAGCAAAGTATCGTCAGAAGAAGTAAAGCAATTAAAATCACTGGTTCAAGATGATCCTGATCGCGCATTTTTTAAAATTAGAGAGTTGATTAGAAAAAACCAATTAGATTTTAGTACAGAAAAAGATGGTGCTGTTTTTTGGGGAACCTCAAGACACAAAGGTACGAACAACATGTTAATAGCTCAAGCTTGGGCAAAACAAAATGGAAAATCCACATTAGAACAAACCTCTGGCGGTGAAATATTGCAGGAGTTGGATTTATTCTCTAGCTCAAATGATTTTGATCCTGCTAAAGCAGCTCAGCTTTGGAATATGGCCTCAACAAAATTTGCTGAGGGAGCTAGTGGTGACGTTAACGTCTTTAATACAGGTGCCGATAGATTCGGTCCTTGGGGAGAAAGGACTTGGTGGCGTATTGAGAAGCCTGCATTAATGAGAAATGATTCTGTGGACTCTATAACCAGAAGGAAAAAGGATGGGACAGTAGCAAAAACAGGGCATGTAAAAAAATGAGTATTTTTCAGTCAGACTTATGTATTGAAATTAGAATACCCGAGTATAATGAATCGAAAAAGATAATCAGAGTACTACGAGCATATAGTAATAGTTCTGTTTCTACGTTGTTAAAAGAGCTAAAAAACGAAGAAGCTGTTTTTAGGGCAGAACTTATAAAAACGAGTTTTTATTCAGGCTGGGAAAACTTTTACAACCTTGTGCAAGAGTTAAAACAGAATAATGTATCGATTGAGTTGCGCGTGAATGAAAAGGATCTTGATTTAAGCTTTGCCGAAGACTTAAAGGGGTTAGTTAAAGGAATTAAGCGAGAAGATATCTACTGAACAGCAAGGAATCTCGTTATGTGTAGAGTACCGAATTAACATCGAACAATTTACCGAATTATTCATCATACGATTTGGCTATGATTTTGGTGGTTTGCCGAATTGTGGTCATAACATTTCATAGTCCTTACCAAATTATTATCGTCTTTTGTGCCAGCGTTCGTCATAGCGATGATGTTTCTGGCAATCTCTGTTTTACCCATTAACAGGATCAATTGGGTCAGAGTGAGGTTCCCCCAGTTTTCCGGACACTTTAAATAAGTGACAATATGTTACTAAAGGAGTGTTCAAATGGTTAGAAAACGCAAACCTTATAAAGTATACACAAAAGAATTTAAGCTTGAAGCTTTGAGGTTAATGGATGTAGCGTACCACTTTAGCATCGTACTTTTTACCGAATTGTTTATCGAACGATTTGGCTAAAATTCAGCTGTTTTACCACTTTCCGGTCGTACGATTTTTCAAGCCAGCCGAATTATCATCTACTTTTGTGCCAATTTTCATCATAGCTTTTCGCAGCATCCTGTCACAAACAATTAACCACCGATAAAATCACACTTTACCAAAATACCGTTATAGCCAACCGCCAGTATTATGATTTTAATTCGGTAGCCCCCCGATTGCACAGTTGAAATTTAGGGGGTTACAATCACTTTTGAAATGATATATGCCCTAAAGAATAAGGTGGAAATAACGCATGTTTATCCAAAGACCTAACGGCATAGGTTCCTTGGCTTTTTACGCCAACACCCCATGACATCTTAACAAACGGGGGAAATAAAGTACCTTTTAATTTCAAAAGGGTAAATGCAGGGCCAATATCCTTACAATAGACCAGATGATAGTATATTCCGAAACCTTTTGATGTTGACTTGTATTTTCCTGTATTAGGATTAATTTTTAATACCCGACCAATAGCCACAGAGTTCCATAACATTTTTCCTAATGACTTAATCCACTTATTTATATTGCCAACCTCATCCATATTTAAAATATCCATTTTTATGCCTGATACATAGATATTGTCATCTTCACCGAATACTGCAAAAAACGGAGCGAATTTCTCTGGTAATTTATGAACAGAACCTATAGACATAACTCCGTTTTCAATAGATATGGAGATTAATTGCTCTGCAATATCTACTTTTTGTTTTTTCTCTTTATTATGAAAAATTCTGTCATATAGCTCTTTTGCCTTCTGGCTTGCAACCCTAAAATTCGGACCACAAAGAACCCAGAATTTTTTGTCGTTATGTGGATCTGACTCCAGATCAACTACCATAGGAAGCTCTATACCCGGAAATAAGTTTTCTTCAGACATTACTTCCGGAGACAATGGATTTGAAATATCTATAAGAGAAATCACATTATATTGAGCATCCAACACCACGACTGTTTTTCCATCATCAAGAAAAACGACATCAACAAATGTTGTCTCCTTTCCATGATCGGGCAGTTTAAAATTGTTAATAAATTTCAGTTTTAATGGATTTTTCGCATCTATAATGGAGATGTCGCGTTTTCCCAAAATAATAAGCTGATTATTCGAGCTGAGACTAACTGATGTTGGAGCCGAATATAATGGAAAGATTTGTTGTGTTACTTCCTTTGGCTCATTTGGCGCTGCCAAATGAATTGTTTTTACTCCAATACCATATTTCAACCCCTGCCTACCACTATAATCAACTTTACTGGCAGTTCCTAAAGAGTATGCAAACCCGCCGTTATTGCTAATAACATTAAATAGAACTCTATCGTGTTCAATTTCAATACGCTCTTTTTCTACCAACCCTTTCACATCATGCCTGGTTCTCATAAAACCGACATTATTACCATCGGTATCTGTACTAATCAAATAGTGCGTCGAATAAAAATATTCAGATGCAACGCCTTTTTCATTAGAGACTTTTAATTTATGTTTTAGCGAAGGACTTAATCCTCTGGGAACCCGAATAACTATTCCTTTATTCAATACCTGTTCAATTTGCACTGTTTTGTTATCGATAAAAATTTTTGAGTTTTTAAGGTTTCTTCCTGTTATGAATATGTATTCTCCAGGAGTGTATTTTCCATCAGATCTTTCTTTTTTGTTAATTTCCTTATCTATAGGTAGTGAACCGATATCTGCAATATGATCAATCCCGGGGCTTCCGTCATCGTTAATATTTTCTTTTGGTTGATTATTTGCACAACCACAAAGAATAGATATTAAAACCCCCATTAATAAGAATGTTTGCCAAACCCTCATAAACCTCTCACACATAAAAAATCTCCCAACATCATTAAACTCACTCATTATTTCCAAAATAGAAATCGAGCTTTTCTTTAAGCATCCCCATTCTTATCGGCTTAGCCAGATAGTCATCCATACCTACTTCCAAGCATTTCTCTTTGTCACCACGCATAGCATGAGCTGTTGTGGCAACTATAAGAATATGCTCCCCGCTTGAATTTTCTTTATGTCTGATTTTTGCTGTGGTTTCATAGCCATCGAGAATCGGCATCTGGCAATCCATAAGAATCATGTCAAACCTTTCTTCTTCAAGAATCTCCAATGCCTCTTCTCCATGATTGGCAACCACTGTCTCATAACCCAGCTTTTTAAGAGTATCTGATGTTACTTTCTGATTTACAGGGTTATCTTCAACTATAAGAATTTTCTTTGTATCTTCTCCTGAACCTGAAAATGCAACTGTATCGTTGGTATAACGTTTTATCTGAGGCGCATTTGCCAATGCGGCAAATAACGAATCCTCTTCAAGCTTGGTCAGCACAGATATCCCCAACCGCTCTTCGTAACTCTTTTTTTCAGAAACAGCTATCATTCTGATAGAGTTATTCCGCTCGTCCTTTTGCAACAAACCAACAAATTGCTTAAAATCCATACCCGGAAGCTCTTCAGAAAGGATAAGTACGGAAATTGGCTCCTGCTCTCTCTGCTCTTCTATTATCGACATAGCCTCAAGCCCTGTTGATGCCAGATAAATATTGGCTCCCCAATTTTTTATCCACCCTACTGCCGGCCCCTGATAAAGGTCATCTCCAACCATAAGAATATTCAGACGCTTTACATCTGCAGCAGATCCGCCATCACTTGCCGATGATTTTGTAACTCTCTGTTTAAAGGTAAAATAAAATGTTGTTCCGGTTCCTTTTTCGGCATCTTTTACTGAGATGTCGCCATCCATAAGCTGCACTATCTGCTTACTTATGGACAACCCCAAACCTGTACCGCCGTAGTTTCTGGTTGTGGATTTATCTGCCTGAGAAAAAGCCTCGAATACCTTTTCTTTTGCTTCATCAGATATACCTATCCCGGTATCGGTTACTTCACAAAGAATTTCAGCAATACCTCCTTCTATACCTTTTCTTATAAGACTTACTGTTATTCCTCCTTCCGAAGTGAATTTAAGGGCATTTCCAATAAGATTGGTTACAACCTGAGAAAGTCTTGTCGGATCACCCTCCACCATAACCGGCAAATCGTCAGATACTGCACACTTAACATACAACCCCTTCTGTTTAGCCCTCTCTGCGAAAAGATCGACTGTACCCCTGATTTTCTGTGCCAAATTAAACTGTACGTTTTCCAACTCCAGTTTACCTGTTTCTATCTTCGACATGTCAAGGATATTATTTATAAGGCTCAGTAACGTCTCTGCTGAACGGTGGGCAACTTCAAGATACTCTAACTGCGAGGCATTCATATCCGATTCTTTAAGTAGCTCTATCATGCCGATAACACCATTCATAGGAGTTCTGATTTCATGACTCATATTCGCCAGATATGCAGATTTTGCCTTACTGGACTTTTCCGCCTCCTCTTTCGCCTCGTGAAGAAGTTTTTCTGTCGCTTCACTCTCAAGTGATGCGGAAAGAGTATTGGCTACAACTTGCAGAAAACTTATATCTTCTTCCGGTAACGGTTCTTTGTTATCAAAATGAACTCCCAGAAATCCATATGGCCTATCATGCTCAATTAGCTTAAATATCAGTCCGTTTTTAACTCCCTGAGAGATAAATATGTTTTTTTCTCTGCTTCTTTCGTCAATATTATTCCGGCTACTACTGTTATCAGGAAAATAAGACCTGTCACTAAAACCACTCTCTGCAATGAGATCAGAATATTGCAAAAACATCCGGTCTTCCTGCCAACCAGACTTCCCTACAATCTCAATATTATTTTTTTCAATATCAAAACGAGCTATTTCACAACATTGATTTTTAATTGTGGCTTTTACCAGTTCCAATGCCATAAAACAAAGTTCCGGAAAACCAATTCCGGACAAAGCTTGCTGACTTAACTGAGCTACAGCAAGTTGCTGATCTGTTCTTTGCTTTAACTTCTCTTCTGCCTTTACTTTTTCAGAAATATCCACAACCAAAGCATAAAACCCCTGAACTACTCCAAGTTTATTTATATGGGGCTTATATATAGCGTTAACATAACGAACCTCACCGTTTGCCAATTTCTGCTTCCGGCTATAATCCTGAGTCTCTCCATTCAGAGCTGCCATAAAATATGGCTTAGCACGCGCAAAATCATCTTCTCCAATAACATCTTTTACATATGAACCGATAATATTCCTGCTGCCTATCCCAAACCACTCACTGTATTTGCGGTTATGAAACTGGACTTTAAGTTTTTTATCGACATAGGCAATAATTGCAGGAACACCATTTGCAATACTTCGTATTTTGCGATTCGATAATTCCAAGGATTTAATTATTGAAACAAACTCTTCCTTTGAAGAAGCTTTTTCAACGACTTTTTGTAAACGGGTATCAAACAACATTCTGCATTCCTGCTTTAGTTTTTACAGATAATTTCATACAACCCCATCAGAATATCACAAATCATTTACCGTATGGTCTGCACGAATAATATATTTATCAATATTTGGTAACAATCAGCTTTTTTTCTATAATTGACGTTTACAAAAACAAAAAATCATAGGGTTATTAATTGTGTATATTTATGATTTATCCGGGTTAATTCAGGAAACACCAACAGCATCTGCATCAGCGGGAACCTTTCGCGGTCTTATGGAGCTATATGAAAATAATTACATAAAACTGCGTCGTTTGGTTCCGCAAATACAAAAATTACAACCGATTACTACGCTTTATTCCGGAAAGAATATTGTTCTTTATCTAAAAATCATCGAAAAACATAAATACACTACCACAGCAGTTCTATCTTATCTTCTGCAGGAAAATAATAAAATCAGAGAAATACCTAAACTAACTGTGAGAATATGCTTTGATTCAAGAACCGCAGAAGTTATGATGGACGAGAACCGTCAACTGTTCGGGATAAACTATCGTTGTCGTCAACGCTCAGACTTAAAACTTAAAAAAAGGTGGCAACTCAACAGTTTTCTGCACAGATGGCTGGATCACTGCCTTAAAGAAGGCTTTAGATTTAACCATAAAGATATAAAAGAGAATATAAAGGTTATCAACAAAAGCAGGAATAATAATGAAGAAAGACGGAACCCAGAGGCGTAGAGGAATATATCTGCTCCCCAATTTGTTTACAACTTCCGGTATGTTCTGCGGTTTTTATGCTGTAATTTCCGCAACAAATACTACAAAAGATTTCTCAGCTGCTGCCATTGCTATTTTTATAGCCATGATTATGGATAGCCTTGATGGTCGCGTTGCCCGACTTACAAATACGCAGAGTGATTTCGGGGTTGAATACGACAGTATTTCCGATATGCTCTGCTTTGGTGTCGCCCCGTCTCTAATCATGTACCAATGGTCACTATCGTCCCTGCAGGGAATAACATGGAGCAAAATCGGCTGGCTTTCTGCATTTATTTATACTGCTTGTGCAGGATTAAGACTGGCCCGATTCAATACTCAGGTCGGAGTTATTGATAAAAAATATTTTCAGGGACTTGCAAGTCCGGCTGCTGCAGCTGTTTTAATGGGTTTTGTCTGGTTCTGGGAAAAATATAAACCGTTTGAAAAAAATGAGGCTGTTGTCTTCTTTTCTCTGTTTCTGACACTTGCTACAGGGCTGCTTATGATCAGCAATGTAAGATACTACAGCTTTAAAGATCTGGATAAAAATAAAAAGGTCTCCTTTATCACCGTTGTGGCAATTGTACTTATTGTCGCCGGAATCTACCTCTACCCACCACTGGTTCTGTTTGCAGGATTTTTCATATATGCCGCATCAGGCCCCACCCTTACCATCCTTGAAATTCGCCGAAAAAGAGCTAAAAGAATAAAAGAGAAACATCAAAACAAAAAACAGGCTGAACACGTCATAGAAGATAATCCGGCAGAAGAAAGTGAATCTGCAGCTGATGCAGGTCATGAAGAAGCCGAACAGAAAAATCAGGCAGAACAACAATGAAAAAACTGTTTTTACCAATATTATTATTCACATCCATTATGTGTGGCTGCACTCACGTTCCACCAGGAGAGTCGGCACATGACCCATATGAAAGTACAAACCGCAAGGTATTTGCCTTTAATGATACTTTAGATAAATATTTTCTTATACCGGCAGCCAAGGGTTACAAAACTATTGCTCCCAATAGAGTCAGAATGTGCGTCTCAAACTTTTTCGATAACATTTTCTATCCGAATACTATTGTTAACTGCTTTCTACAGGGCAAAATGAAGCAGGGTGCTGCCGATACAGGTCGGTTCTTAATCAATTCTACGGTTGGATTATTTGGTTTTTTTGATCCGGCAACCGAACTTGGCCTGCAAAAACATCATGAAGATCTTGGTCAAACTTTAGCTGTCTGGGGATTTGGAGAAGGTCCGTTCCTGACGCTCCCCGGAATGGGGCCAAAAACAACCAGAGAGACTCCGGATATCATCACCGGCAACTATCTAACCCCACTATCCTATCTTGAAACAGGCTACTATCTACCACTAAAAATGCTGGAAATTATAAGCTGGAGAGCCAATATGCTTGAAGCAACGGAGATGATGAATAAATCTTCAATTGATCGCTATCTGTCTCTGCGTGAATTCTACAGACAAAACCGAATTAAAATGGTGCATGATGGCAATCCACCGCAACCGGATATATTTCTGGATGAAGAAGAGTTATTTGAAGAGGACGATCTTTAAAAATATTCTCCATAACCAACAAAAGCAAAATCAAGAAAAGGATGATAGGTGACGGACTCCACCACTAATATTAGAAAAGAACTTCTACTCATTGTTGATGATGACCCTCTGGTAATTGAATCAAGCACATTTCTTCTCAAAGAAAGTTTCAATATCATTTCGGCATCCCGCCGCGATGAAGCCAGACTATTACTGCAAAATTTAAGAGAGCAACCCTGCATAGCCCTTGTTGATCTGGGATTGCCTCCTTCTCCCCATACCCCTGAAGAGGGATTCGCCCTTATTAAAGACCTTATATCGTTCAATTCAGATATTAGAATTCTGGTACTTTCCGGACAAAATAAGGATGCCAATATACAGCATGCAATGACTATAGGAGCAGCTGATTTTATTGCAAAACCTTCCGACCCGGAGACGCTGAAACAGACTCTTCAAAAACAGATAGTGTTGATAAACAAAGAGCAGACGATCACAAATAATAACCAGAGAATAATTGGCAACAGTGACGCCATTAATACCCTTAAAACACAAATAGACCTGTATGCAAAAACACCGTTTCCGGTACTTATAGAAGGAGAATCAGGTTCCGGCAAAGAACTGATTGCACAAGAACTGCACAATAAATCCCCTCAAAAAAACCAGAAATATCTGGCAATTAACTGCGCGGCATTCTCTTCGGAACTGCTGGACTCACAACTATTCGGACATAAAAAAGGGGCATTCACAGGTGCTACCGGAGATCAAAAGGGATTTTTTGAGGAGACGGGAAAAGGAACTCTATTTCTTGATGAAATTGGAGAGATGCCACTGGAACTGCAATCCAAACTTCTCCGGATTCTGGAAAACGGGGAATTTTACCGCATTGGCGAAACCACTCCCAGAACAACAGAGACCAGAATAATTGCCGCCAGTAATAGAAATCTATCGCAAATGGCATTCTCTGGAGATTTCCGCCCAGACCTCTATCACCGCCTAAGTGTGCTCTCACTACGATCACCTCCTGTAAGAGAGAGAGGCAATGATAAAATTGAGTTAATGCAATATTTCAGAGAAAAAACAAAAATTCTGCCGGAAACTTTTAAGCTGGATGATGATGCTCAAAAATGTTGGATGCAGTATCAATTTCCGGGAAATGTGCGCGAAATGAGAAATATTGTAATTCGCCTGAACACCAAATATTCCGGGGTAACTGTCTCTGCAAAACAGCTGAAAGATGAACTCGAATCCGATTTCACTTCAGATTTCCGGCAAACGTCCGAAAAAAACAATATAGAATCTTTTTTTACAGCCGACATTTCACTAGATGAAGCAATAAGCAACTATGAGAAAGAGATTATAATGAAAGCGCTTGAAATAGCAGAAGGAAACCTGAGCCAAACAGCCAGAATCCTGAAAACAAACAGAACAACTCTGTATGGCAAAATGCAACGACTGGGAATAAATCAGTAACAGAGCTTGCTCATAAGGACAAATGCCCATAAGGATTAAAGATGTACCTTGACTACTTCGGACTTGACCGCCCCCCCTTTAAGATAACACCTGATGCCAGTATGTTTTTCAGTGGCGGCGAGCGTGGTAATGCTCTGGAAGTACTTAAATACGCAGTTCTTAATGGTGAAGGTATAATCAAGGTTGTGGGAGAGGTCGGCAGCGGAAAAACCATGCTCTGCCGTATGCTGGAACTGAATCTTCCTGATGATATTGAGATTGTCTATATTGCCAATCCGGTAATATCTGCAGATAACATCCTCCATGTAATAGCCTTTGAATTAGGCCTGCACAATGACAAAAAAGATGGAGATGTTACTCAAAAATGGTGTGACGACCTGCTTGGCAGCAACAAAAATAACGATTGCAGTAAAGCCGAACTTTTGCAGAAAATTCAGAGACACCTTCTGGAAAAACATGCTACAGGAGGGCAAGTTGTAATCTTTATTGAAGAAGCACAGGCAATGCCTATTTCCACACTGGAAGAGATCCGGCTTCTTAGCAATTTGGAAACAGACACAGATAAACTGCTACAGATTGTCCTTTTCGGCCAACCTGAACTTGATGAAAACCTCAACAGCACTGAGATCAGGCAATTGAGGGAAAGAATAACCCATAGCCTTAATCTCAAACCGTTTTCCAAAGATGATGTTGCTAAATATCTCAATTTTCGCATGACTATTGCCGGTTATCACGGCCCGGATATCTTTTCTGAAAAAACTGCACGAACAATATGGAAATATTCAAACGGGCTCCTGCGCCGCATAAATATTATTGCAGATAAATCGCTGCTGAGCGCCTACGCTGATCAAACCCATAATATCGCCTCAAAACATATAATGGCCGCTGTAAAAGACAGCGAATTCAGCGGAGTAGACAAGCGCAAAAGCACCTCAATACTTCTGCCAACAACTATTGTTATAGCAATAGTTGTCATTGTATCTGCTATCTATTTTTATATAGGTACTAAACCTGAATCAACTACAACACATCAACAAAAAGTCAGTGCGAAAAAATATAAAACAGATAAAACCGCCATACTGCCATCACCACCTACGATAGAAAAAACACTGACTCAAGAAACTAAAATTGAAAAAGAGCAGGCTAAAAAAAACAAAGAAAATAAAAATCAGAAAACTGTGCCTATACCTGTTCAGGGGCAACCGCTTGATAAACAGAAACAGTCCCGGAACATACCTGACGATATATCTCCACTACAAAAAAAAATCGGTGAAACAAACGTCTGGCTCGAAAAAAAAGACAATAATACCTATACAATTCAGCTCCTTAGTGTAAAAGAAAAAAATATATCGTCGATTAAAAAATACCTGACGGAACTGAAAAACAGTAGCGAATATACAAAAATTAAAATTTATTCAGTAAAAACAGAAAACGAAAAACTCTACGGTATACTTTACGGCACTTTCAAAAATAAGGCTGCCGCTAAAGATGCACTGAACGCATTACCTACTATACTTAATGCTAATAGCCCTGTCCTAAGAACGATAAAGGGAATAAAAAAGGAAACAGGTATAAAATGAAGCAGATTATCAGCAAAAACCCAATCCTGGCAAAGGCATTAACAATCATTGCGGTTATGCTTTTGGGGCTATCCTGCTCAAAACAAAACAATATAAAACCATCTCAAAATCACATTGGCAATCAACAGAAACAACCTGTTAAGCGATCAATACCACAACCTGTTAAAAAAACTGCCTTTGTACCACCACCAAAACCACGAAAAAAACTGGAAACCTATTCTGTTTCCGTACAAAATGTGCCCGTTAAAGAACTTTTGTTTGCACTTGCGCGTGATGCCAATCTCAATATTGATTTCAAAGGTAATATTCAGGGAACAACTACACTTACCGCAGTAAATCAAACCCTGCCGCAAATTCTCGATCGCATTTCCGATCAGAATGACCTTATCTGCTCACTAAAAGGCAATTTTTTGCACATATCGGAAGATAAACCCTATCTGAAACACTATCTGGTTGAATACCCAAATGTAACCAGAGAGAGTGAAAGCATTATCGAAACATCAACAGGAATTAACAACGGCGTTACTCAGGAGACATCTTCCCAGCAGGGTAATACCTCAACAACATCGGTAACAAACCGTTCCAGTAATATGTTCTGGGACTCTCTTACTACAAATCTGAACAACATAATTAGCCACTCAGAAACAACCGCATCTTCCGGCACGCAAAGTACCCCGGCAACAGGAAATCAACCAGCAACAAATCAGGGAGCTACAAACAGTGGTTCAACAAATACTACTGCTGCTACATCAAACAGCTCTTCTTCAAACGAGAACAATGACAACATTATCGTTAACAAAGAGACTGGGGTGATCTATATACGCGCTACCCAAAAACAACACGCAGAGGTGCAGCGTTTTCTCGATCAGATTCTCGCCAGCGCCAGAAGGCAGGTTCTGATAGAAGCAACTATTGCAGAAGTAACCCTGAACGAAAAACATCAAATAGGCATAGACTGGTCATCCGTTGCCGACAATCTTGGGCGTTTTTCAATAGCGACAAACCTTACCGGAGAAAACTTTTCCAGCGCCACCAGCCTGGTATTTCCAAGTCGATTCTCCGGCGCTCCGGCATTTAATACCGGCTATACACGCAGCAAAGATGGTCGCACCAACAGCATTTTGTTAAAAATGCTGGATCAGTATGGTGATGTAAAGGTTTTATCCAGCCCCAAGATAATGGCTCTAAATAACCAGACCTCTCTATTAAAAGTAGTTGATAACAAAGTATATTTCTCGGTAAATATCGAAACTGAAACAGATGCCGATACCGGGCAAACCACCTCCACATATGAAACCACAGCCCACTCTGTGCCAATAGGTTTCATTATGAATGTCACGCCATATGTGAACAGCTCAAACGAAATCATCCTTAATATTCGCCCAACAATAACCCGCATTATCGGTTATGTTGAAGACCCTAACCCTGATCTTGCCTCTGCCAATATCAGTAATACCGTTCCTGAAGTACAGATAAGAGAAATGGAGTCCATTCTACGAGTTAATAGCGGTGAAATCGCTGTTATCGGCGGCCTAATGCAGGATAGTTTTAACAACAGCAGCGACGAAGTTCCTCTGCTTGGTAAAATCCCCTATATAGGTAACGCCTTTAAATATCAGGAAAAAGACAGACAGAAAACCGAGCTGGTAATCTTTCTGAAACCAACTCTTATAAAAAAAGCAGATATTAACGGTGATCTTAAACAGTTCCGGCGTTTTCTTCATGGCAATAGCAACAACCAAAATAAGGAAGAACAGAGATGAGCCTGCTGCTGGACGCCCTAAAACAAGCAGCGAAGGCAAAAGAGGAGCAGGGAGCCAAACCTGAAAATAGTGTTAACCCCGGTTCTTCCATGCAGCTTGAAACAACCACCGCCGCAGAATTGAGAATAGACAAACAAGAAACCGAAACAGCCTCCGCACACAAAGAAGCAAAACACAATATAGAAACAGCCTTGAGCGAAAATACAGCCCTGAGCGAAAATACAGCCCTGAGC
>QZLD01000169.1 GCA_004796385.1 Gammaproteobacteria bacterium
GGTGTTCACCGCCGCACAGGCGGCTTAGAAATTAAGATCCGTCGGGGCGGTCGCAGCAATAGGGTTCACCGCCGCACAGGCGGCTTAGAAAAAAACGGAAGGCGTTGCGGGGCTATCTATAACGTTCACCGCCGCACAGGCGGCTTAGAAATAACGCTCTATCGGGATTCGTTTGAAAGACTTGTTCACCGCCGCACAGGCGGCTTAGAAATCGACTGCTGCGCCCTGTAACCGGGTAAGTAAGTTCACCGCCGCACAGGCGGCTTAGAAATTCACTATTGAGCCGTAATTTGTTTCTAAAACGTTCACCGCCGCACAGGCGGCTTAGAAACCCTACCCGAGATGACGATTGACCGCAGGTCGGGTTCACCGCCGCACAGGCGGCTTAGAAAAGTAATCTCAGCCATTGTTTCTTTAAGCTTTGGTTCACCGCCGCACAGGCGGCTTAGAAATGCATTTTCTGCAATTTGCGCGTCGACGTTGCGTTCACCGCCGCACAGGCGGCTTAGAAAGCTTGCTAATTGCTTAAGCTGCATTTCAAGCGGTTCACCGCCGCACAGGCGGCTTAGAAATTTTGTGTGCTGAAACAACTGAATAAACATGCGTTCACCGCCGCACAGGCGGCTTAGAAAAAGCGGGCGCGGCAGTTAAAGTTTGGGAAAAGGTTCACCGCCGCACAGGCGGCTTAGAAAAGCGGGATATATTCGCCATGCTTCATCAAGAAGTTAATCACCACAAAGGAGGTTTATGCTGCTATTATTCAATAGACTGTTTTTCAGAATGGCCATAATATAAATGCTATATTGCAATGATATTCGGGAGCTATGTGTGAATATAATAAAAGGTGTTTTTTTGGTAATGCTCATGGTCATTTCCGGTTTTTGTTTTGCAGGTGGTTATGAACCTGAGGATATCTCGGCAATACGCGCTCAGTATAATTTATTGGTGGAACTGAAAAACAGCGAAGAGATATCTGATGCTGTTTTTACAGAAAGGGCGGGCAATTTAAGGGCTCTGGCTCAGAAGAAGTTTCAAATTAGTATTGAAAGTTTGGATCTGCAGCAAATTGTGCCAGCCCGGAAAATAGACTGGCTTGGTTCTGCCATGTATGTTATTTCGGCCATTTTGGTTTTTGCTTTGCTGATTCCTCTGTATAAAAAGTTCAGAATTCCGCTGAAGGTTATCGCTCTGAAGATCTACTATAAATTGATTAATAACAAGGTGTTTATTGCCTCTGTGAGATTTTTGGTTTCATTCTTCAGGCGTTTTTGGGAGCTGTTATCGTATTTGTTATTGTTTGCTGTGTTGTGGTTCTTTCGTAATGAGTTTGTAGTGTTGCTTGTTGCTTTGCTGTTAGGTTCGCTTATTGGTTACTCTATTCTGGTAAGGGGCAAAAAGTGGAAAAAGGAGGGTTGTATAAAAGTTGTTTCTTACTGTCAGACTTTGATATGGGGAGGTATGGCGTACTTGTTTGGTAATGGCTTTGTGGGCTTTTTGGCGGTTGCTTCTTTTGTTTCGTCGATTGGTTTTATGGTGGTTATGTACCCCGGAATGATAAGTATCGGGTTTATAAAGAGTGATAGAGCCTCTATTGCTAAGTTGACTGCAATTGCTTTTTTGCTGAGTGTTTTCTCCTGGTTGATTTTTTATACAGGGTATATTCCGCAGTTGGATTTTATCAGGAAAGAAATTGGTGTTTTTAGAGTCGGAATGGTTTCGCTTGTTCCTATGGTGTTCTTTGTGGGGCTGGGTTATATGACTTTCTTTTTATATAAAAGAGATTATTTTGAACGGATGATTTTAGAGTTGAATGCCCTTATGCTAGGGGGAGGGGTTCTGCTTGTTGCGTTTATGTATGAGATTAATAGTATGTTTTGGATAGGCGCATTTTTTATGATCTGGGATATTATAGATAAGTATTATGAGCTGGTTTATAAAAAGGTTGATTTTGTCTGGTTTGGGTTGAGTCTGGCTGCGGTTATTGGGGGAGCTGGTTATATAATAAAATCCAATATTGCAAACATTACTGCCGCGCTGTCATTTCTGGGGTTATAGGTTGTTTACTTTTATGGGTTGTTAGTTTTTTTGGTTTGGTGAATAGAGCAGATGTCAACACTCCCATGTGTTACATTGTCTTGGTAGTTTTTACTGTTCCTGTTTGGTTGAAATCATAGCATTAAAATTCCAGAGTTTTATAAGGTTGTCTCTGTCGCCGCTCATTGATATAACAGGTATTAGCAGACAATTAATCTGCTGTTCCTTTGAGCTGTTAATTCATACAAATCTGTTCCGTTACAGCCCTCTCATCCATTCCGGGCGCAGTGTGATGTCTCCTCTTATTGCAGCCTCTATTTCACTTTTAACCTTCTCTTTATTCTTTGGTAATCGAGCCTTTATCGCCAGATAGTTTGAGGCATGGTTGGATAGGAACAGGGTCTTACAGTTGATATTGTCAACCATCAGGTACAGTTCACGCAGCAGTTCGTTTTTATCCGGCATTATAAATCTGCCGGCATTGCGTTCTTTTGCCATAGGGGTACCCGCCACCAGCATCAGACTTAGGGCTGCTGTCTGTTCCGGTTCCATCTGGGTGATTACTTTGCCGGTAGCAATGGCGTGTTTTTCAGATTGCTCTTTTCCTGCTATTCCCAGAAGAACGGTTACAGATGATTTAATGCCAAGTGACTTGATTCTTTGTGATTCCCTGATGATATCGGCACTGGAGAAGCCTTTGTTTATACGTTGTAAAATGCTGTCACTGCCGGATTCAAGTCCGGTGTAAAAGGTTGTTAGTCCAAGCTCTTTCAGCTGCTTCAGTTCATCGTCACTTTTCATGGAGATGCTGCGGCAGTTGGCATAGGTAGATATTCTGTTAACCTGTGGCAGGTATTCTTTAATCCATTCAAGTATCTGGACTAAGCGGTTGAATGGGGTGACAAGTGCGTCGCCATCACACAGAAATGCCCGGCGTTTGTCTGTCATGTGGTGAGCAGCAAATGCGATATCTTTTTTGATGATCTCCAGATCTTTCAGGGCAAAACGCTTGTCACCATAAGCTCCGCAAAAACTGCAGCGTCCGTGTGAACAGCCCTTTGTGATCTGCAGGATTATGCTGTCTGCCTCGCTGGGAGGTCGAATTATATTGCCTTCGTAGTGCATGTTATTCTTATAAAATAGTTGAAGTAATCGGTTGATTTGTAAGTCAGGTTCATTTTTTATTGTATATCCTTGCATGAATATTTAAAGTCGGAAATTTTTTGAGATTTCACCATGGAAATCCGGATTGGCAATTTTTTTTGTTTCATGTGATAGTTTTACTTGTTTCTACGTTGTTTGGGTATATACTGGTTGATATATATCAATTCTTAAGGGGTTAATCAAATGGGCGCTCAAACTGCAAAAATATTTATGAATGGTCGAAGCCAAGCTGTGCGTTTGCCAAAAGAATACCGCGTTAATACAGACGAAGTTTACATTACTAAGCAGGGCGATAACATAATAATTTCTCCTAGGAAACCAACTTGGGATGAGTTTTTTGATTCGGAATCTGTATTTGATGATGACTTTTTAAGTGTTCGTGAAGATGAAATGCCTCAAGAGAGAGAGTTTGGCTAATGTATATGTTGGACACAAATATTTGTATATATGTTTTAAAAAAACATTCCGATGCCATAAGGCATAAATTTAATGCAATCAAAGACCTTTGTATTTCATCTGTTACATATGGTGAATTGTGTTTCGGAATTGAAAATAGCAACAGCCCAAATAAAAAAGATCTCTGGGATCAACTGGATTTTTTCACGCAACGTCTTTTGATAGAAACTTGGGATGAAGATGCAGCAAGACATTATGGTTCAATTAGAGCTGATTTAAGGTCTCGGGGATGTCTGATTGGAAATAATGATCTGTTGATAGCTGCCCATGCAAGAAGTATCCACGCCGTTTTGGTTACAAATAACAGTAAAGAGTTTTCCAGAGTGCAGGATCTCACCATTGAAAACTGGATTTAATAGTTATTTTGTTGTGAGAGGAATTTACAATCAATATGGATATTCATTCCCATGTAAAACATGGGAATGAAATGCTTCTTGGCTATTTGTTACGCATTTTCTCCAAATCATTAGCCATTTCTTGATTAAGTTTTTGCATTTTAGGTAAAAATTCTTTTACCATCCCCATTGATATTTCCATGCTGTCCTTCATTATTGCGGGCATCTTTCTCATCATGGATTGACCTGATTCAGATTGATAATAGACAAGAGTGTCTTGCAGTTCTTTTTCGGTAAAGTGTTTCATGTATAGATCTATCATTGGGTCTTTCATCTTTTGCCAGGTCATCTCTTTCTTCATAAGGGCAAACATCTTAGTTTGATATCTTTGAAAAACAGCCATTTCAGATTTTTTAATGCCCATGCTTTGTGCCATTGAGTTTATCTGGTTTTCGATTTGGGAGTACATGCTGTCCATCATCGATTCTACATTCATTGCTGCGAGTAGCTTGTCAACTGTCTCTCGTTTGGTTTTTTCATTGGCAAGCGCTGCAAATGGCAGGGCGGAGATGATTATGGCTACGATTAGTTTTTTCATGCTGTTTCCTTGTAAAGTGTGTAGTTAAATAAGTTTACGGATTTGTGGTAGCAGATCACTGGCGATCATTCCAGCTGATCCGCCTTTGGCGGCGATATCCGCTGCCTCGCTGTGAATCCATGCGGCAGCGATTGCTGCTTTATACAGTTCATCTGTCTGGCCACAGAGTCCGGCGATTATGCCGCTAAGCAGGTCGCCCATGCCAGCGGTTGCCATGCCGGGGTTGCCGTTGTTCAGAACCAGAAATTCTGCGTTAAATATATCACTAAACAGCGCAGATGAGATAATAGTTCCTGCCCCTTTTAGAATAGTTATTGCGCCGTATTTTTTGCTAAGCTCCCGGCAGGAGTTGTATCTGTTTTGTTGTATCTCTTGTGTGTTGCAATTGAGTAGTCTGGCTGCCTCGCCGGGGTGGGGGGTGATTATGGTGGACTCTTTAAGGACTGTTGGTGCTTGTGCCAGCTGGTTGAGGGCGTCTGCATCGAGAATAAGTTGCTTGTCCGTGGAGATCGTCAGAGCAAACATCTCTCTTGCCCAGTCATCCTGCCCAAGTCCGCAGCCGCAGACTATGACGTCTGCCTTATCTATAAGTGGTTGCAGTTGTGCCGCACTTTCAACTGCATGAGTCATTATTTCCGGATGGGCTGCGAAGATGGCATTAACATGCTCTTTGCGGGTAGCAATGGTAACCAGTCCGGCGCCGCTTCTCAGCGCTCCGAGGGCGCAGAGTATGGCTGCTCCAGCCATGCCGTAGTTGCCGCCGATAATGAGAATATTGCCGAAATCACCTTTGTGGGAATCTCTGTTTCTGTTAGGAAGGTATTCCCGTATTTGTTCCTGGAAAACCGATAAGGCGTATGGCGGCAGGGTGTGGACTCTTTGTGGGACTTGCAGGGGGCGATAGATCAATCTGCCGCAGCACTCCTTACCGGAGCCTGTGAATAACCCCGACTTGTTGCCGATAAATGAGACGGTTATATCTGCATATACAGCAGCACCATATATTTTGCCGCAGGTGGCATCGCAGCCGGAGGGCACATCAACTGCAATTACAGTTGCGGAGGCGGCGTTGATTTTCACAATCGCCTGAAGATGCAGATCTGTTACCTGGCGACAGAGACCTGTGCCGAAGATTGCATCAATGATAGTGTCGTGGTTATCTATCAGTGAGATATCTTTCTCAATAATACCTCCGGCAGCTAAAAAATCACTGCAGGCAAGCAGGGCATCGCCTTGGATGTTCTCCTGTTTGCCGATAAGGATGAGTGTTACAGATCTGTTGGCTTCGAGGAGCAGTCTGCCGATAACAAAGCCGTCGCCACCGTTATTGCCTTCGCCGCAAACGATAGCTACAGATCGGGCTTGCGGAGAAATCTGCTCATAAACGGCATAGCCTGCTGCCTGCATTAACTCATAGCCGGGGATGGCAAAATCTTCTATAGCTATCCTGTCCAGCTCACGATTTTGTGCAGCGCTGTAGAGACGGTTTTCAATCCGGAAAATCGACATTAACTGTAATCCCTGATTTTCTGTAGTAGCAGATTGGTTGAGGTATCAAAATTCGGATTATCGTTACCTTCCAGTGTCGGGAGAATTGTATCAGCCAGCTCCTTGCCAAGTTCAACGCCCCATTGGTCAAATGAATTGATGTTCCAGATAATTCCTTGTGTGAAGATCTTGTGCTCATATGTGGCAATAAGAAAGCCGAGGTTTTCCGGAGTCAGCTTGGGTAATAGCAGGGTGTTGCTGGGTCTGCCGCCCTTAAATGTTTTGTATGTTGCCAGGGATTCGATCTTGCTCTCATCCATTCCTGCTGCTTTGAGTTCAGCAATTACAGTTTCCCTGTCTTTACCGATTGCCAGCGCCATAGATTGCGCCAGACAGTTGGCAAGCAGCAGTTTCTGCTGGTGTTCCAATTCCGGTGAATGCGAGCCGACAGCAACGATAAAGTCGACAGGGGTAAATTCTGTACCCTGATGCAGATGTTGAAAGAAGGCGTGTTGGCAAGATGTGCCAACCCCGCCCCAGATAACCGGCCCGGTTTGCACGGCAGTAGTTTTTCCATCTCTGTCGATACTCTTGCCATTGCTCTCCATGTCGGTCTGTTGCAGATAGTTTACTAAAAGTTCGAGATTATCGGAGTAGGGGACAACCGCATGTGAGCCGATGTTGTAATAGTTGCGATAGAGAATGCCTAACAGTGCCATTACTACCGGGATATTTTCAGAGAATGGCGTGTTGCGGAAATGATTATCTGCCTTGGTTGCACCATTTAGAAACTGTTTGAAGTTTTCTATGCCAATGGAGAGCGCAACGCTGATACCGACAGCTGACCACACAGAATATCTGCCGCCAACCCAATCCCACATCGGAAAGATGTTTTCTGCATCAATACCAAAGGCAACTGCCTTTTCTACATTGTTGGAGACAGCGATAAAGTGAGAGGAGATATCCTTTGCCGACACGCCATTATGGTTTAGAAACCACTTTTTGATACTGGTGGCGTTGGTTAGCGTTTCAATAGTGCCGAATGACTTTGAGGCGATAATAAACAGAGTCTCTTCATGATTGATGCTTTGCAGGGTTTCACTAAGTGAGTCGGGGTCGATATTGGCGATAAAGTGATAGATGATATCCGGCAGAATGTAAGGGGTTAGCGCCTTAACCGCCATCTCTGCGCCAAGGTGTGAACCACCGATGCCGATATTAACAATAGTGGTGATTCTCTTGCCGCTGTAGCCTGTTTTCTCGCCGGAATGAACCTTGCCAACGAAATCATACATCTTCTCAAAGACAGCATCTATCTCATTAATAGGCTTGTCCGTTGCCCTTAATGCAGTATGCAGAACAGCGCGATCCTCGGTGTGATTAATCTTATCACCGCTGAACATGCGTTCGATCCACTCTTTCAAATCGGCATTTTCGGCAACAGCCAGCAGTTTCTGCATGGTTTCTGCATCAATCAGGTTCTTTGAGTAGTCGAAAAGCAGGTTTTCCGACTCTATGGAAAAGTTGCTTGCCCTGTTTTTATCTTCTTTAAGAGACTTGATGAAATCTTTGCGGGTTAATCCTTTTATGTCTTTGTTATCCATTGTTTTTTCTTTTGTTTGTTCCGGAAAAGGTGAAGATTTCCAGCCTTGCCGGGTTGTTAATGTGGTTGTCTGTGTCCAATTACGAAGAAAATAATAACTAAAAAAAACCGCCAAGTCGCGCAAAAGTTCTTGCAATAATATTAATGTTTAGTAAAATTGAAAGTCCCCATTATCGTGGCTTTCCCCCATAGAGCCACGAAAATATATTGAAAGCCCAGCGACCCCCGTTGGGCTTTTTTTTATGCCTGTGATTTTTTATCTGTTTTTGGGTTTTTATGAGGAGGGGTTATTGTGTCTTAATCAAACCTGTGCTGGCAGCACTTCCACGAGCAGCACGGGAATGAGTAAAGTATCACCGTCATTCCCCTGCCCACTGTATTTAAGATAAACCTGTACTCATATTGGTATGGCGCAAATCTTTGTGTCTGTGCAAGGCTATTACGCCTTTTTAACAAATTCCGATTTCAATTTCATAGCACCGATTCCGCTGATTTTGCAGTCGATATCGTGATCGCCTTCTACAAGACGAATATTCTTTACCTTGGTGCCGACTTTAACTACATCAGAGCTGCCTTTTACTTTAAGGTCTTTGATTACGGTTATGGTATCGCCGTCGGCAAGCAGGTTGCCGTTGGCATCCTTTACAACGAGAGTGTCTTCATTGCTTTCTGCTGAATCGCCTTCGTTCCATTCGTGGGCGCATTCAGGGCATACCAGTTGCACACCATCGTGATAGGTGAATTCTGAATTGCATTTCGGGCAATTTGGCAGTTTAGTCATTGTTTTTCCTTTTCTGAGTTTTTAAAGATTAGTTTTTGAATTTTTAGCTTTTAAATTTTATTGTTTAAGCAGTTGTTAACCCGGAGGCCACATCATCTGTCTGCCGCCAAGAAGATGGAAGTGGATATGGTCGACAGATTGTCCACCATGTTGGTTGCAGTTTAATACCAATCGATAACCGTTTTCGGAGATATTCTGCTCGGCCGCAATCTGTTTTGCTGTAAGCGTCATCTTACCTATTAGCTCAGCATCTTCTTCGGTAATGTCATTTGTGGTGGCTATGTGTTTTTTGGGGATTATCAGTATGTGAACAGGTGCTTGTGGGTTTATGTCGCGAAAGGCGAGAATCTCATCTGTTTCGGCAACTACATCAGCCTTAATTTCGCCGGATACCATTTTGCAAAAGATACAATCTGTCATTTATCCATTCCTTTATAAATTATGCGAGGTTTATCTAATTGGAAATCAGCTGTTTTTGAGAATACGCTGTTTTTCTCTGTTCCAGTCGCGTTGTTTTGTTGTTTCTCTCTTATCATGCGCCTGTTTGCCTTTTGCCATAGCGATATCCAGTTTTGCCAACCCTCTTTTCCAGTACATGGATACAGGAACTATGGTATAGCCTTTACGCTCTACAGCACCGATAAGACGGCTTATTTCCATTCTCTGCAACAGAAGTTTACGGTGTCTGGTTGGGTTTGGATTTACATGGGTTGAGGCTGATGGCAGGGGGGATATATGGGCGCCATAGAGAAATGCTTCACCATTTTTTATCTGTATATAGCTCTCTTTCAGGTTGGCACGCCCGTCTCTAAGGCTTTTTACTTCCCAGCCTTCGAGAGATAGTCCTGCTTCAAAATGTTCTTCCAGAAAATAGTCGTGTTTGGCCTTTTTGTTCTGGCAGATATTATTATCAGGTGTTTTTGATGTTTTCTTCTTTTTGCTCATGCGCGAATTTTAGAGCAAAGGGGGCGGTTAGACAAGAAAGTAAGGGGTGTTATTCGGTGTTTGTAATGTCGTCAATTATTTCAGTGATTATCGTTTCCAGTTTTTGCAGGCTTTCATTGTACTTTTCTGGGGAAATTTTGAGCTGAATTTCAAGGTCTAGCGCTGCAATTTCGAGCTCTTCCGAGGCTATAGTGCCGCCAATGCCTTTCAGGTCATGTATCTCTCTTTGCGCTAAACCTATTTCACCGGCTTTTATCAGGTTATCTATATGGGTAGTTATATCGGAGTATTTTTGGCTAAATTGTTTTAGTACATTTTCCAGAATTTCTGAGTTTTGCCCCAAACGTTCCAGTGCCTCATTGAGGTCTATATGTCTTATTGTTTTTCTGGTGTCTATTTCGATTTTGACCAATTTTTTTATCTGAGGGGGTTCCTGAGTTAACCATTTTGCTATAGTGGTTTTCAAATGATCTTCATCAATTGGTTTGGCGATATAGTCGTTCATACCTGCATTTAAGCACTTTTCTCTGTCTCCCGTCATAGCATTGGCTGTCATGGCAATAATGGGGATGTTGCTGTATGTGGTATTTTTTCTGATTATTTCTGTTGCTTTATAGCCATCCATGTGAGGCATTTGTATATCCATAAATATCAGGTTGTACTGTTTGGTTTTGATCATGTTTGTTGCTTCAACGCCATCACCAGCTATGTCACACTTCAGATTAAGATTTTGCAGTAATTCACTGGCTACCTGTTGATTTATAAAGTTATCTTCAACAAGAAGAACATTAGCATTGAATTTATACGGTTCTGTATCGACTGTTTTTTCTTCCTCTTCGTTGGGTTGTTTTCCCGCAAAGTATTTTGTGATTTTGTCGACTATTTCATGAGTGACTATAGGTTTAGTGAAAAATAGTTCAGACGCACTGCATTGTTGCGGATCATTTTTTTCATGATTGAGATTGCAGAGAATGCAGGAATTTTCTGTCAGATGAGCAACTGTTCTGGTGTTGTCAATGCCTATATTTGAATTTACAATAATCATGTCATAATTATTGTTAAGTTCGATTGTTTGTGAGCGCAGTTTGTTGTTTTGTGGCGTGACTGTTGTGGTAGTTGCTCCTGATTGTTCAAGGCGCATCCTGATTGTATTATTTGCTCTGTTGTTGTTTTCCAGCAGACAGATTTTTTTATCGGACAGTGTTTTTTCTTCCAATTGTTGCGTAATATCTTCTGTGATATCAAAGGCTGCGGAAAAGCTGAAGAGGCTGCCTTTTTCTGGTTCGCTAGCTACTTTAATGTGTCCGCCCATCATGGTTACCAGTGATTTACATATGCTTAAACCTAGACCTGTGCCACCGAATTTTCTGGTGGTAGAACCATCCGCTTGAGTGAAGGAGTTAAACAGGTTTGGTACAACTTCCGGGCTTATGCCTATGCCGCTGTCTTCGATTTCAAAATAGAGAAATATTATATGGTCTTTCTGATTTATTTTGGAGCATGTTATTGTAATTTGCCCCTCTTCAGTAAATTTAAAGGCATTACTAACCAAATTGGTAATAACCTGGTTTAATCTTAATGGGTCTCCTTTTAATTTTGAGGGTATATCCGGATCTACATCAAATATCATCTCAATATTTTTATTGCTTAATTTGTTGGCGAAAAGGTCTGCACAGTTTTCTATTACTTTGCGGATATCAAATTCAACTTTTTCCATATCCAGCTTTCCGGCTTCTATTTTAGAAAAGTCGAGTATGTCATCAATAATTCCCAGCAGTGATTTGGAGGCACCGTCTATTTTTTTAAGGTAGTCTTTCTGTTTTTCATTAAGGTTGGTTTTCATGGTCAAATTAGAAAGTCCGATAATGGCATTCATCGGTGTTCTGATTTCATGGCTCATGTTTGCAAGAAAATCACTTTTTGCTTTGGCTGAAGCCTCGGCGGCTTCTTTGGCAATTTCCATGGCTTCGGTTCTTTTCCTTTCTGTATCAATTAATTTGTCCTGAGTTATTTTTAATGTGGTATAAGTTTCGGCATTGGATACAGCCGTACCTATAAATGAACAGAGTTGCTCTATAAAATTTATTTTATTTGGCGGTATTTGAAGTGTGTCTTTCAGGCTTATAAGCGACAGTATGCCAATAGGGGTATTGTCGTTTCTCCTTATGGGAACGTGCAGGCAGGTTCTTGGTGTTTTAAATATATCAAGGGCATGGCGGTCACTGCTTGATATAGGCAGATGCAATACTTTTTCTACATCACTAACAAAGAATTTAATATTGTTATTAAATGTAATTGAGAGAGCATCTGTATTCCTGCTTAGTTTTTGCGGTGTATTTATATAGTAATCTTTCCATTCTCTTCGAATCTCATTGAATTCTTTGCCACTGGATATGGCCTCCTTCAATATCAGTAATTCTCCGTCTTTTAGAAAGAGCCCACCGATATCAAATTTATAATTAACCAGAAATTCCCTTGTTACCAGTTTGTATATTTGATCGCTGGAAGTGAGGTTGTTGATTGTCGATATAAATTGCAGAAACTCTTCTCTGTCTTTTTCTGCCGATTTTATGGATTCTTCTCTCTCTATAAGATTGGAGTAGTAACGGCTGTTTTTTATTTGGGGCGAGAAAAGTTCGGTTTCTCGCTGTATGATAGCAATCTCTTTTACAGGAATCTGTTTTGATTGATTGAAAATCATAATTGTGCCGAGGCATAGCTCGTCGGAGATTATCGGCAGAATAACCAGGTGTTTCATTTTCCAGCCGAAAAACTGGTTACGGGTATTTCCCTTAAAACGACCTATTGATCTTCTGCTGAATTTTCTGACCTTCTTTTCTTTGTAGATTCGTGGGTTTATATCGTCGGAATTTACAGGGTACTTAAAATTTATGTAAGTTTTTTCAATATCCCTGAATGATTCGGGTAGTTTTATGCGTTCACATACAAGGTTCTCTTTGTATTCATCTACTATGTTTATCGCATAGCCATCTATGTTTCTGAATCCTTCTATTTCGTTACCCAGCAATAGTAGTAATTGTTTTAGGTCTATAGTGGTGTTTATACTTCTTGCAAGGGATATCAATTTTTCCTGTTTGTTTTTCAGTTCCTCAAGATCATCTTTTTTCCTGGCAGTTTGAATATGTCCGGCAACATTTTTAAAAAACTCAGTTATTTCAAAGGCTGTTGTCTTTGAGATTCCCAGTTTCATGCCAACAGATGTTAAGTGAATTACTCCTATGGTTTTGGAATTTTCTATTATTGGCAGCGCAAGGTTTTCGGTAATGCCAAGACATTTAACTACATTACGGTCTATTTCAGGCAGTTTTTCTACAAATTTAGTTTTATTGTAATCTGAGTAATACCATTTCTGTTTTATTGCTACATATGCAGATATTGATGTGCGGCTGCTGGAAAGCGGAACATCGGTTGTAAAATGCCTTCTTGCCTCTTCATCGTTATTGATCTCATCGGAATAGCCGTAATTTTTATAGAACTCAAGGACATTTTTCTCTTTGTTTATTAGTTGCAGACCAAAACGGTTAAATCCCCAGCAATTTTGAATGTAGGCCATTATTTTATCAAGGCATATATCAAGGGAATCACTGGTTGCAATTTCGCGAATAAATTCCTGTTCTTTGATCAGCTCGTTGATCTGTTTTTTCAGGGAGCTGTTTTCGCTTAGCAATGATGAGCTGCTTTCATCTATTTGAGAATTGTCATTATTCATTATCAATAATATTATGGTGTTTGTTATTTATAATAATAGCAGATAGGATTGCGGTAATTATCAAATATCTTTTTCATATTCATCATCCGTGTTGAACGGTAACACAACATGGATGGTTGTGCCTTCTCCTAATGTGCTTTCTGCGTAAATTTCTCCTTTATGTTTGTTTATAATGCCGAATGCGATGGAAAGCCCAAGACCAGTTCCTTTGCCAACTTCTTTTGTTGTAAAGAATGGGTTAAATAGTTTGCTCAGGTTTTCTTCGGGGATGCCGATTCCATTATCTGTAAATGAAATGTGAATTTTATTATCTTGTTCTTTCACAGATATTCTTATATGACTTTGTATGTCATCACGAACAGCGTGGGAGGCATTTATTATAAGATTCATCCAGACCTGATTAAGTTGGCCGTGGTTGGCCCTTATATCGGGAATATCTTCATATTCTCTTATGATTTCACATTTGTATTTAATTTGATTCCAGGTTATTTTTATTGCCGATTCAATGCCATCGGTAATGCTGCCATGGTTTATTGAGGCGTTATCTACTCTGGCAAAACTTTTCAGGTTATGAACAATATCGCGAACGATATTGGTGCCTTTTAGTGATTCTTCAACCAGCTCGAAAATATCATGGCGAATGAAGTCTAAATCTTCATTTTTTATTATTTCATCAATCTTGATCAGGTATTGATTTTCTTTAATGGATGTTGATTTGTCTGTTTGGATGCGTGATTTTTCGAGGTTTTCCATTATATCTTCGTATATCTTTATGTAGTCACGAAGTGTTGTCAGGTTGCTGCTGATATAGCCAACAGGGTTATTAATCTCGTGAGCAATTCCGGCAGAAAGTTGGCCTAATGATGCCATTTTATCTGATTGCAGCAGCATGGTTTGCATTTCGCTTTTTTCTTTTTCTTTTGCCTTTCTGTCAGAAATGTCACGCAATAGTCCTTCAAAGCCGATGAATACTCCTTTGTTATCGAAGCATCTTTTTGTGTTTACATTTACTATGGTTTTTGTGTTATCAACACGCTTTATTAAAAACTCAAAATCCATTACCTGATGATGGTCTTTTAATATCCGGTTTATATTTTCAAAATCTTCCGCGTGTTCAAAAATACTGGAAATTTTAGTGCCTATTATGTTTGTAAGGTTGTCGGCTCGCAGCAACTTTTTGGCGCTGGCAGAGAGCATGGTAAAGCGGCCTTTACGATCTACTCTGTAGTAGGTGTCTATCATGTTTTCCAGAATATTACGGACAAGGGTCTCGTTGGCTACCAGTTCATGCTCGGTCTTTTTCCTGTCGGAGATATCAAGAAATACACACTGAATCCAGTTCTCATTGATTTTGTCGCCCTTGGTAAGGCTCATGTGGAATAGAAGCCATAACTCTCTGTCGGCAAATGTAATGTGATCTTCGCTCTCTATTGAGTCGTTGTTATAGAAATGGAAGCCCTTTATGCGTGATTGCAATGTTTTTATATAGTTTTCAGGAAATATATCGGCAATGGTGGTTATCTCTTTGCCCGGAGGTATACTGCATATTTCGCGCATATGATTATTGATAACCTTAATATTGTAATCTTCATCAAAACAGACAATACCAAAGGCAGCGCTATCGATTACGGTTCGGTATCTGGTGGCATTTATCTCCAGCTGCTCATTGGCGTGAACCTGTTTTGTAAGGTCTTGCCCAACGGCATGAATTTCTGAAAGATTCAGGTCGTTATCGAATATAGGAGTGAAAATCCAGCGGCAGAATAGTTTTTCTCCTTTTTGGTTCATACATTCGCTTATGGTTTTGTAGCCGCCGGATAGTTTAAGAACTTTGTCATTGCTTTTATCTATATCCTTCAGGATATTTCCTGAGTTTATTGTTTCAAAAAAGTTGTCACCAATAATATCTTCTTTTTTATAGCCAAACAGATTTTCAGCTGCATAGTTCCAGTCGAGAATAATCTGGTTGGTTGACAGCCATACATGAGCCATTGGTGAGTTATCAAAATAGAACATCATTTTATTGTATGATGCCTCAATTGCCTCTTCAGCCTCTTTTCTTCTTTCCATTTCCCGGTTCAGATCGCCAACAGCTTGTATATGAGCGCTTATTTCAGCATTTATGCTCTCATGTATGTGGCGAAAATTATGCTCTATATTCCCTAAAAATTTCCAGAATAAACTGGCGATAGCCAGAATAATTACAACAGAGATAATAATAAGTAGTTTAAGATTTTTGTCGGAAACTGCATTAATGTCGGAGATGTCTGTAAGCAGTGTCAATATAAGGCTGTTTTTGCCGAAGTGATCTTTGATTTTTACCTTGGTTATAAGGTAATGGGTATTATTGAAATTGATATCTTGACCACTTTCCATAGACAGTATTTTTCCTGTAACCTCCTCGTTTATAAATGAAGACGCAACAATAGGGTTTTTGCCTTGCTCTGTTTTTGCATATATAAGCCATTTTCTGCCGGAACTGTTCATTATGCTGCTTTCCAGGTAGCTGGTTATCTCCTCAACTATCTGTACTTTATTTATGATTCTGTGACCGGAAAATATTGGTTTTTGTAAAAACAGATAAGGTATGGCTTCGTTATCCAGCAACAGACCTTTGAGTTGAATATCTGCTTCTCTAAGTTTTTCAAGTTTTTGATTGTTAAAGTTGCTGGGGTTGCTTTTTGAATTGTAAATTGTCGCAGGCATTTTTTCCGGGGCGAATGCTTTTTCAAGACGGAGAAATGCCTTTTCCATATCTGCATATTTGCTCTTGAGCTGCAAGGTTATAAGGCGTCTGAAATCGAACTCAGCCTCGGATATGTGGCTCTCTTTTATATGCATTTGATAAAAGTAAGCTTGTGACAGAAATATAGCTATTATAGAGATAATGCAGACAGTAACAGGTATGAGGATTTTTTTTCTGATATCCAGTGTTAGCTGTTCAGAAGATTTTTTTTCCGAAAGAAAGGTTGTGGATAGAATAAAAAAGATAACCAGAATCCACAGGCATGATATAAACAATGTGTTGGTTTGTGTTCTGTGCTGATTGTAGCGGCCTTTTTTGAGTATGATAAATTTCAGACCATGCCCGGCTATCTCTTTACTGAATATATCTCTGTGTTTATGTGAAAGTTTACCTGCGTTATTAAGTATCCCGGTATCGGCGCTTTGCAGTGGGGTGTTGCCAAACTGTTTGGATTGAAGGATTTCACTCTTTTCTTCTGCTGAAAGAGGGTAGAGACTTTTAAACTGAAATTCGCTTCTGTTGGCGGAAAATATCACCCCTTCATTTGTGGTTATAAACGAATCATTCGGGCAGTTTTCAAGAATTTTATCCAGTATGCCGCCATCAAACTTTACTACAGCAACAGCAATTACCTTGTTGTTTTTATGAATGGGGGCGCTGAAATATATACCTTTCTTTTTGGTTGTATAGCCAAAGGCTGAATAGGTGTAAGGTTTTCCGGAAATTGCATTGGTAAAGTATGGCCTGAAAGAGTAGTTTTTGCCCATAATTTTCTTTTCATCAGGGAAGGAGTCAGTGATTACAGTGCCGTTTTTGTTAAGAATATAGACGATACTGGCGCCGAAACTCTCGTTTTTTTCAGATAGATACTTGTTGGTTGCTCTTCTGAAAGATTCGATATTTAGCTCCCCATTGCGGGATAATTCCTGAATAATTTTCCTGTCACCGGCAATGCTTTTTACAGCCTCTTCTCCTTTGGTAAAAAATGCATCTATTGCCTCCTCCATTGACTGGCGCAGCGGGTTACTTTGTCCACCGAAATAGAGAATCCAGAAAGAAGAGATAATAGCAATAGTTCCCAGTAGTATAACTACCTGAGCCAGGCTGAATCTTTTTAATAATCTAGGTCTGTTTTGCATGGCGCTTTTCTGTCGGATTGCAATAATTTTTTCTATCTATTAAGTATCGGACATATTTTCAGAAAATCACGTTTGTGCAGTCAGATCATTGTTGATAATTGTTCTATACTTTTAAGATTCAATAATTGTGTGAGGTGTTTGTGGAAACTCTGTTTTTTGTTTTGACAATTCTGGTGGTTGAGGTGAGCCTCATTGTGTTAGCTCTTTTCCTCCTTTATTTGTACAGAAATTTTCACGGAACAGAGGTGTTGCAGCCAATAGTGCAGGAAAACGTTTATCGCAATGCAGTGAATCCGGAAGTGCTTTCATTCGGTAGAAAACTACACGCAGAGATAGAAGGCATCATGAAAAAATATGATGATGCCTGTGTTCGTTATCAATATTCAAAACCGATAAATCAGAAACAGAGCAATGCGCCATTGCTTATCAAGTTTTATAACAATTTTTATAATTATCTGCTTTCCGAGTGTGCAGCAGTTGATTCAGGGTTGCTTTCCTCAGAAAACCTAAGTTTGCGAGAAGGTGATGTGGCAGCAATTATTGCAGAATTTAATCAGCTTGAAGCAGGGATTATTACTTCCGAAGAACAGTCGGAAGAGGAGATTCGCAAAATGACGGAAAGGTTGAGTTCGCTGGAAAAGGATGCTCAGGAATCATTAAGTTATTACGCGGATCTTAAACAGGAGAATGTCACCGTTAAGAAGAATAACAGGCAGCTTTCAAACGACCTTAGCGCTGGCAATAAGCAGATAGCTGAACTAATGATAGAGGTCACAAAGCTAAAGAAAGAGGCCGATCTTTTCAGCAAATCCATAACTACTAAGGAAGCAGATATACAGGAGTTCAAAGTTCCTGTTGTAGATAATAATTCTTCCAGTGAAAGTAAAGATCAGGTCGAGGAGTTGCAGAGGCAATTACAGGAACAGTTAGATCAGGAAAAGGAAAAATATCAGAAAAAACTTGAGCAAATATCTGAAGAAAATAACAGAAAAGATGATGATAGAGACAGTCTGGAGCGAGAACTGGTAAGAGTAAAAGCCGAAAATGAAGATCTTCATAAAACCTGTGCTGGAGATCAGGAGCTTATCAGCGAATTGCAGCAGGATCAGAAAGACCTTAAAAAGATAATAGATGAGACAAATGAACGAATAGTTGATTTGGAAGCATATAAAAGCAGGTTTACCGAACTGCATAAGCAAATAAATACGGAGACCGGAGCTAATCGTGATTTTCGAAAAGGTGTTAAGGAGAAGGCGGTAGGAAGTGAATGTGAAGACGAGATTGATTTTCTCATAAAAGAGTATGAAGAGGTTAGAGAGGATTTGGATGATTTTCTGGAGCGTCCCGATATTGCGCCGCTATCTCCTGTGGTTGCAGAGGTGAACGATGATTTTATAACTAGTGCTACAGAAGATCTGGATCAACTTGATATTGGCGCTGATATCAGAAATGAAGCAAATCAACTGAGTGAATCAAACAGTCAGCAGGTTGGCATGATAAGTTCTTTGAAAGATCAGCTTAACGAAGTGACTCTTGATAGAGATCGCCTGATTGGTGAATTGATTAATCTTGAGGGAAAAGTTTTAGAGAGTGGGGATATTATTGCCGATATGGAAAAACAGATTAATGATTCCGAGGCAACAATAGAGGCACTTAAGAAAAAAATCGTGGCAATATCCGGTAAAGGAATGGAGATAAAACAGTTGGAGCAGACTATAGAAAGGTTCTCAAGGCAGTCAATGGATATGATGCAACAGTTGACCGACCTGGAAGAAGAAAATATCAGATTAAAGGAGCAGATGCAGTAAGGAAATATTTGGGCTAACTGCTAAGCTTAAAAACAGAACAACAGGTTTATTAGAGAGAGATAAATAGAGAGATATAATATGACAGTAGAAGAAAGTCCGTTTGCAGGTGCCCACATCCTCATGGTTGACGATGAGGAGAGCATACTGAAGTCCCTGCAAAGATCATTCAGAAAATCAGGATGGAATATCCATACAGCTACCAGCGGATTCGACGGGCTTGATATTCTGGCATTAAATCATATTGATCTGGTTATCTCGGATATGAGAATGCCGGAGATGAATGGCGCTGAATTTCTGGAGCAGGTGGCTAAAAAATACCCGCAAACAGTACGAATACTGTTAACGGGATTTTCTGAGTTGGATTCGGCGATAGATGCAATTAATAAGGGGCGAATTTACAGCTATGTAAGCAAGCCCTGGAATGACGAAGATTTTTTTCAGATAATCAACAATGGCTTGCAGCTGGGTGAGGTTGCCAGAGAGCGTGATGAACTGCTGGAGCTTACAAAAAGCCAGAATGAGCAGTTGAAAGAGTTTAATGAGCATCTGGAAAAAAAGGTGAAGATGAGAACTGCAGAGCTGGAACAGACAGCTGCATTTCTTGATCAGGCTAATGACGAATTAAAACAATCGTACGATGCAACTATAGGGGTTTTTTCCCATCTTATTGAACTAAGAGAAGGTAAGCGCGGAGGCCATTCCGGAAGAGTTGCTCAGTATGCCAAGAAACTGGCAGAATCATTGAATATAAGCACCCAGAATGCAAATGATGTCTATTTTGCCTCGCTGCTGCATAATATAGGTCTGGTTGCTATGCCCGACCATTTTAGCTCAACGCCTTTTGCAGAGCTAAGCTTTGAAGATAAGGAAAAGTTTAAGGAACATCCCATTTTGGGGGAGGCTGCATTAATGTCTATCCCCTTTCTGCATTCCGCTGCAAAATACATTCGTCATCACAAAGAATATGTTAATGGCAGTGGTTTTCCTGATAGCCTTAAGGGTGATGAGATTCCGATCGGAGCCAGAATAGTAACTGTTCTGAATGACTTTGATGAGCTGCAAATGGGGTTTATAACCGGGCAGCCGGAATCACCAAGGTCTGCGGCAGAGCATTTGAAGAGCCACATAGGTATTAAGTATGATGCCAAGGTTGTTGAAACCTTTCTTAAGGTGGTTATGCCCGGAGGTGGGCAGGTATCTGAAATTGAAAGAAAAATCGAGGTGCATGAGGTTTGTGACGGTATGAAGCTGGCGAGAGATTTGGTAACTCCCGGAGGAATATTGTTATTGGCAAAAGGGCAGCGTATTACAGCCAGTATTATTGAGCGAATAAGGCTTCTGGAGAAGGACACCCGCAAGAAGTTTAATATTTTTGTATCAGATTAGGTTAGGAGAACTGAATGGAAACGGTAGTAATAGTTGATGATGATCCCAGTATAGTCGGAGCATTAAAAAGAGCATTAAGAAAAATGCCTTATGAGTTCGTCTTTTTTACAGATTCCGAAGAGGCTCTTGATTATGTTTTTAAAGGCGGGGCTCTGGATGTGATTATAAGTGACTACAGAATGCCTGAAATTGATGGTCTTACCTTTCTTAAATCAGTAGATAAACTTCACCGTAAATGCGTAAAAATAATAATGAGTGGTGAGGCAGATATGAGTATATTGCAAAAGGCAATAAACGAAGTCGGTATTTTTCAGTTTATCAGCAAGCCGTGGGATGGAGATGAACTAAAAGAAGCCATTGAAAAGGCGGTAATGCAACAGCAGAAAAATCTTATTAACGAGCATTTGGCAGATATTGGTCGGCATGAGGCAATAGATAAAGGTTCGTTGGCAGATCAATGGTTGGCAGATCAGGATGAATAATTACATCTAAAGTAAATGAAAGAATGAAAGAAGAAGGCTTTGATTATCAATACTGGATATTTGAACTCTTTAGTTTAAGTCAGAGAGTTATTGATGATGGCAAAAACGAAATATTTGAGGCGTTGTTGCGCCATATAATAAAAGGATTTAATGGTAAAACAGGGACATTGGCATTAAGGGAAAATGAAGAAACCCTTAAAATAGAAGCAACTGCCGACCTGCATGTGGATGTTATTGGTAAAATAATAACTCTTGGTTCAGGTGTTCTTGGTTGGGTAGCACAAAACAATACCCCCTTGCTTCTTAATGGGGTGTTATCCAATGATGAGCGTTTTCAGTGTAAAAAAACTGAAAGCTATATATCTGTACAAAAGTCATCAATGTGCTGGCCTCTATTTATAGATAATAGGGTAATAGGCGCAATTAGCATAAATAAAGATAGTGACATCAGCGAAGAGAGTCAATATACAGAGAGTGATCTTGAATATGGCAGGATGATGATTCCTATGGTTTCTCTGGTAGTGCAAAATGCTCTGTTGTATCAGTATAAAAGCAACCAGGTAAGTAAACTTACCGAATTAAACGAGCAGCTTTCACAGACACAGAATCAGTTGGTGCAACAGGAAAAAATGGCATCTATAGGACAACTTGCAGCCGGGGTCGCTCACGAAATTAACAACCCGATAGGCTTTGTGCTAAGTAATGTAAATACACTGGCTGAGTATGCCGGAACATTTATTTCTCTACTAAAAGAATATGAAACTCTGGTTAAGAATTTGGCATCAGGTAACAGAGACAGTGCCAGAGTATCAATGCAGACCATAAGGGATATAAAAAAGAAAGAAGATGTAGATTATATGCTGGAGGATATCGAAGAGTTGGTTACAGACTCTCTTGATGGTATGGAGCGGGTAAGAAGTATAGTTGCCGGTCTAAAGAGTTTTGCCAGGGTAGATACCGAAACCGAAACGCAGCAGGCGGATATTAACGAGTGTATACAGTCAACCCTTAAGCTTGTCTGGAATGAGCTGAAGTACAACTGCAAGGTAGAGACAGATTATGGCGAGATACCGGAAATAGAATGTTTTCCGGGTCAGCTCAATCAGGTATTTATGAATCTGATGGTAAATGCTTCTCATGCAATTGAAAAAAAAGGACTTATTAAAATAAAAACATTCGAGGGCGATAATGAAAACATAATTATTACAATTACAGATAACGGCTCAGGAATAGAAAAAGAAAACATATCCAAGCTGTTTAACCCGTTTTTTACCACAAAAGAGGTTGGTAAGGGTACAGGGTTGGGGCTTTCCATCTCCTATGGAATAATAGAAAAACATAATGGCACGATAGATGTTGAAAGCACAGTTGGTGAAGGCACCACCTTTACCATAAAACTTCCTATTGCCCACAGGCGCTCTTCTGACTGACAAATCTTATAAAAACTCTTTTCTCTGGCGTCATCAAACTAAAGTCGTTAAAATTCCTGCGAAATCACGTTTTTGCGTTAAGAATTTTTAAAGCAACTAAAATTGAATTGCTGCTGAAAAAGTGTGGAGCTAACTTTTTCAATGAAAATCAACCAAATAATCAGGAGAGCATATTGATGTATAGAAAAGAGATAAGAGTACTGGATTGCACGATCAGAGATGGCGGTTTGGTAAATGATCATCAGTTTGATTTGGAATTTGTAAGAGATGTATATAAAGCGGTAGCCGCATCAGGTGCAGATTACATAGAACTTGGCTACAAAAACTCCCCTAAACTGCTTTCGCCGGAACAGTATGGCCCCTGGAAATTCTGTGATGATGCCTTGCTTGAGCAGGTTGTAGAAGGAGTTGAGACAGACAGCAAAATCTCAGTAATGGCAGATATTGGCAGGGTTGATATGGACACCGTTAGACCCGCATCGGAAAGCCCTATAGACATGATTCGCGTAGCAAGCTATGTTAAAGATATCGACAAAGCAATAACCATGACCAATGTGTTTGACGATATGGGCTATGAAACCTGCATAAATATTATGGCGATTTCCCGTGATCAGGGGCCGGAGCTGGAAGAAGCACTGCATCAGATTGAGGAAGAATCCAAGGCTCAGGTTGTTTATATAGTAGATAGTTTTGGTTCTCTCTATCAGGAAACCACAGAGCATCTGGTTAAAATGTTCGGGAATATTCTGAAAACAAAAGAGGTTGGCATTCACGCACATAACAACCAGCAACTTGCATTCTCAAATACAATCGAATCCATCATTCATGGAGCCAATTATTTGGATGCTACTGTTTACGGAATTGGCCGTGCTGCCGGAAACTGTACTCTTGAGCTATTGATAGGTTTTCTGAAAAATCCTAAATATGATATCAGACCAATTCTTAAGTTGATTTCAGACAGATTTATCGACCTAAGAAAAGAGTTGGAGTGGGGGTATATTATTCCTTATGCAATTGCAGGAATTATGAATGAGCATCCTCGAGAAGCAATGGCTTTGAGAGATTCCGATAAGAAAGATGAGTTTCTTGAGTTCTACGACAATATAGCTGGTACATCTGTTTAAGCATTATGCAGAAAAAGAAAGCAGCCGAAAAGTTTGCAGTAGTTGGCATATTACGAGGGATCGGCATCGAAGATGTCGATCCAATCGTTGATGCTTCTATTGCCGGAGGATTGCCTGCAATAGAGGTCACCATGAATACTCCCGGCTTTGAACAGATTCTCAAAAGAATGAAGGTGGTTGCAGCAGGCAGAATAACTGTTGGTGCAGGTACAGTTCTTGGGGAAGAGTCACTGCATAAAGCTCTTGCTGCCGGAGCAGAGTTTATCGTATCGCCGGTTTTTGAAGAGCACATCGTTGAATATTGCGCTGAAAATCAGATTCCTGTTTTCCCAGGAGCCTTAACTCCGACCGAAATTTATGCCGCATGGAGTGCGGGGGCAACTATGGTCAAACTCTTTCCGGCAAAATTCTTTGGCACTGAATACATAAAAGAGGTATTGGCTCCTCTGGATAAAGTAAGAATACTTGCTTGTGGCGGAGTTTCTGCAACCAATGTTAGTGATTATTTTTCAGCAGGAGCGATGGCAGTTGCTTTTGGAGGAAGTATCTTCAGTAAAAGCAGAATAGAGAACGGTGAATTTGAAAAGATCACCAAAGATATCAGTATATTGGTTAAAGGCGCAAGTGCTTATATGGCTTGATTACTTGAATTATTAGGAAATTGTAGTAAATTATGGATACTTTTTTAAATTAACTTTTACTTAACAAATATTGAAGAGGTTATTATGTCAGCAGTAGTAGATAAAGATTTGTGTACCGGATGCGGTGATTGTGTAGACGCATGTCCACCGGAATGTATTGAATTGGTTGAAGGTAAAGCTCAAGTTGACGCTGATTCCTGCATCGACTGTGGTGCATGTGAGCCATCTTGCCCTGTTGATGCAATTTCGCTCGATTAATAGTTGAGGATCTAGCCGATCAGTTTAGGCTGATCGGCACTCGTTTCAGATAACATATTGTTACAACCAAATTTTATTCTGAATCGAACCATTATCGCCCTAATATGTCTTTTAAATATTTGCATTTACAAAGGGATAAGAGTATTTGAAGAATACAGGGGATTTATGAAAAGAATATTATCATTTAAATTACTTGCATTATCGCTATTTATTTTTATTTCGGGCAGCAGCTTTGCAGTATCGTCTGATTCCGGTCAAAGAGCAGTTGACGATTTGCCAAAAGCCGATAAAGTTATAGTTTATAAAAAACGTAGATTAATGATGCTTCTTGCCGATGGTTTTGTGATTAAAAGCTATCGAATATCTCTTGGAGGAAACCCTGTCGGCCATAAGCAGCAGCAAGGAGATTCCAAAACCCCGGAAGGCAAGTATACTTTAGATTGGAAAAACCCTAAGAGCAGTTTTTATCTTTCTATTCATATTTCATATCCAAATAAAGATGACAGGCAGAGAGCCAAAAAGAATGGGGTTTCTCCCGGTGGATCAATCATGGTTCACGGACAACCGAACTGGATGTCATGGGCGCAGTATTTAAGGCTTGGTAGTGACTGGACAGACGGTTGTATTGCCGTTACCAATGTCGAAATGGATGAAATCTGGCAATCGGTGGATGCCGGAACACCTATATATATCTTCCCTTAAATTTTTTACCTGGAATAATACCCCCATTTGATCAGGTTCCATGGGCTTTTGTTGTTTTCAGGGTCAGTAAGATAGTCATAGGCTGCTACAAAGCTCTCGTTTGGAGCTTCATCAAACCAGTATTCGTAGCCGTTTAAATAGTGATTAGCAATGTCCTCAAAGGAGCTGTATCTTTGCTCAAGAAAGCTGCCACACATTTTTAACTGATTCCAGGCTTCATCATCACTGATGTATCCAGCTGCAGCTCCCCAGCGAGCCAAAGACATGATTCGGCAGAAGTCCCAAGCATCTATGTTATCGGTCCACTCTTCGGGATCGGTAATAGTGCCATCTGCCAAATCGTTAAGGAATGGAACGCGGTGGCCCTCGCTATAAAGCCAGTTGATGGTATCCATCAGGCTTTCCCTATCTGAAATATCCCAGAACTTTTTCAGGGTGTTGATTCCCAGTTTTTTGCCATAACTATCATCATGTTCGCCATAAAGCACATCATGATGTTGGTCGTTAGATTCTGTTAACAGAGCACTCATGGCGAGTAGATAAAGTTGCTCTTCAGTTAGTGTTGACATATATCCTCCATATGCAAAATAATTTTCAGCAAATGCTGACTTGTTGGCGAAAAATCATATTAAGGCAGCGCTTGCGAAGAGGTATTTAAAAAAATTCTGAGTTATCAATACCTGCCGCTAATAATCATCTCAGCCACAGCAAGGCTTTCCTTTAAAGTGATATAAGCAGTCAGGAATTAACTTGCAAATATTACGTTGAAGGAGTGACACTTACAACCTACAATTGCCGTATGATTTTATTTGCAACGAAAATGGCGAGCTACTATGAGTTATCTGAAAACAAGAATTAAAGATTTTTTAAATTGGCGTAATCCGGTAATGGATATTCAAAAGCACCTCGATGAGGCTGCAGGCTGGATTTTACGTGCACAAAAAGCAACTCCTGATGATGGTGTAGCCCATAGCTATGATTTTAAAGAGGATAAGTGGTTGGCATCATATCCGGAAACAACCGGATACATAATAGAAACACTCTATAAATATGCCAATAGATTTGAAAAGCCGGAATATGCTGAGGCTGCAAGAAAGATGGCGTTGTGGGAATCGCAGGAGCAGTTCGATGAAGGTGGTGTCAGGGCAGGGAAGATGGATGCAGATACAGTTGTCCCCACAATCTTTAATACAGGTCAGGTTTTGTTTGGCTGGGCTGCTGCAATAGAAAATGAAAAAGAAAACGCAGTTTTTATAGACTCGATAACCAAAGCGTCAGACTGGCTTGTAGATGCAATGGATGAAGATGGCGCCTGGCGAAAGTTTGCATCACCATTTGGAGGTGTTGGTAAAGAGAGTTCATACAATACCCGCGTTGCCTACGGTTTGGTGAGGGCATTTGAAGTGACCGCCAATCGTCGCTATCTCGAGGCTGCGGAAAAGAATGTAGATTATGTGTTAAGCATTTCTCATGAAAATGGTTTTTTGCCACATAACTGTCTTTCAACACCGGAATCACCTCTTATTCACACGATAGCCTATTCTGTCAGAGGGATTTATGAGGTTGGTTTGAAGGCTGTAAGGTCTGATTTTATTGATCTTGCCGAAAGGATGGCAGCCGCGGTAGCAATAGCACAAAGTGAAGATGGCTCTATTCCCGGGACTTTAAATACAAACTGGCAGCCGGATTCAAAGTGGAGCTGTCTTACGGGGAACTCGCAAATGGCGATAAACTGGCTGCGAATGGCACTGGCATCGGGAAACGATAAGTTTGTAGATAACGCCATAAGCTCAAATCGCTTTAATATGAGTACGCAAGTGCTGGATGGCGATAACGCTAATATCAAAGGGGCGATAAAGGGCTCAATGCCTATAACCGGTGGGTATATGACAAATCGTTTTCCCAACTGGGCAACTAAATTCTTTATGGATGCCTTAATGTTTGAAATCGAGTGGCGGGAAAAGAAGCAAGAGAAACCTCAGGGAAAAAACGGTGACAATAGCTAATCTTGATTTATCATCAGCAGTGGTACTTGGTGCTGGGCTGAATGGTCTGGGTGTAATCAGGAGCCTGTCTATTGGTGGGGTTGAAACATTCCTTGTGGACTCTGATACCACAAAGATTGCCTATCGTTCAAAATTTGCCCACAAGAAAGTATTTAAAAATATAAATTCTCCAGAGCTGATTCCGGAGTTGATCAAGTTAGGAAAAGTACTGGATACAGATCAGTTTAGTGATGTTGGTGGCAATAAACCTGTGCTTTTTTTAACGGAAGAGGCAAGTCTCAATATCGTTTTGCAGCACCGCCAGCAGCTGGAAGAGCATTTTACCATCCCCATTGCTGCTTCAGATCTGATTCTTGATCTAATGGACAAGGCGAAGTTTCAGCAGCTTGCCGAACAACATCATGCCCCGATACCAAAATCTGCTGTAATTAGTAAAGAGTGTGATGTTCGCAGAGAACTGGGAGATTTTCCTTTTCCGGCAGCCCTGAAGCCTATTTCCAAGCATAAGGCATATAGCCGCAATTTTAAAAAGGCGTATAAAATCACCTCATTGACAGAGCTTATTGAAAGATGCAGGCAGATATTCAGCGAGATTCCCGGGCAGGAGATGATCCTGCAGCAGTGGATAGAGGGCAGCGACAGCAACATCTACTTTTGTCTGCAAAACATAGCGCCGGATGGTCGTTTGGTTAGCAGTTTCTGTGGTCGCAAAATACGATCATGGCCGACCCGTGTTGGCGGCACGGCAAGTTGCACCAATGCTACAGAGCATATAGAGGAGCTCACGGAAACAACATATAAATTCTTTTCAGATGTTGGTTATCACGGCATCGGTGGAATTGAGTATAAGCTGGATGACAACAGCGGCAAGCTGCTGATGATAGAGCCGACTGTCGGCAGAACCGACCTGCAGCATGAAATAACAACGCTTTGTGGAGTGCGTCAGCTGCTGGAGGTATTTCTTCTGGCTAACAACGAAGAGTTTACCCAGACCCGGCAGAAAGATCAGAGTATAGTCTGGTACGACCCCAAGCCGGATCAATGGGCTGCAGAGCAATCCGGCATTAAAGGTTATCCGAAAGATGCAAAAAAATACAGCGCCTATTTCCGTTGGAACGATATGAA
>QZLD01000030.1 GCA_004796385.1 Gammaproteobacteria bacterium
GCTGACAGTGTCAGATACAACCGCAAAGGCTCTCTCTTCGATAGGAATTAATAAAGATATCTGTGTTATTCCAAACTCAGCACATAACGCTTTTTTTACAAATGAAAAATGTCAAATTGCAGAATTGCATAAGGGTAGATGGTTTGGTTATTTTGGTAGTTTGCATAGTTGGCAGGGGGTGGAAACTGCTGTTAATGCCTTTGCAGATATAGCCGACGAGATACCGCATTTTAATATGCTTATCGTTACCGGTGGTAAAAAAATAGCAAGAAAGCTACTGAGAAAAAGGATACGCAAAAAGGGTATTGAAGAAAGAGTTCTGTTTATCCCTTCTTTACCGACAATAGAACTGGCTACAGCAATCAATATGCTGGAATTTACAGTTTGTCCGCTTACCGAAACCAGAAGAAACACGTTTCAGGGTTGCTGTCCGATAAAAATTGTAGAATCAATGGCTGCCGGAAAACCTGTAATTGCATCCGACCTTGAAGTTTGTCGTAAATTAATCAAGAATTACCACAACGGTTTGCTGGTTTCTGCTGCAAACAGGCGCAAATGGGCACTGTCCATTCTGCAACTGGCAAATAACGGAGTTTTATTAAATAAACTGGCTACTAATGCCAGAAGAACGGCAGAAGATAAATTTGCAAGAAACAACATTCATAAGCGATTAACCGATTATTTTTTGCGTACCATCCGGCAAAATGGAGATTGATATGGAGATAGATGAAAACGCCATAGCTGAAAACAATGCAGCATTGGATGCTGTTGTAGCTCAGGCTCTGCAGCAGAAACGACTTGTTTTTGATAAAAAATTCAAAGATGGCTATCAAATACTTAAGAAGCTTGAAGAGGTTGATAATAATACCGAAAGCAGAATTAAAGCGATTAATAAAAAGGCTGCCCGGTCATGCCTTATGTCGTTAGGGGCTTTTATCTGTGCAATTATCGCCGGAAGTGTATTTGAATCGGAAATAGCTGTAATTATATGTGTTGTAATAATTGCTTTGATGCTGATTCTTACCATAGCAATAAAGATTAAAGGACGCATAGTTGGTCGCAATGACTTACCTGATTATTTTAAAGACAGTCTGTTACCGGTACTGGATATGCTGCAGGAAGATATTAACCAGAAAGCAAAGGTTAAGTTTGATTTGGATTTTAGTCCGGGAAATTTAAAGTCAAAGATTGTCGGTAAAGAAAAACTTCCACCGGGTTCAAACAGAAAACTTATTAAAACGACATACCATAATCCGTGGTGTAAGGTTCAGTTAGGACTAACTAACGGTTCTATTATAAGACTGGATATGACTTCACACCTGTTCTCTTTTGATAGGCACTACAAGACATACAGGGGGAAATATAAACATAAGAGGAAGTGGAAGGTTATTGTTGAGGTAACAGCCATTCTTTTCCCTGATAAAGATAGGCTTAGAGTAGATATTGATTCTGTTGCACAAGCAGCTCAGTCTTTCAAAATTAAGCCGGGGACAAAAGGTGACCAAGGCTTTATAAAACATGTCAGAAAATTTAAATTCAAGGTGAATGCGCCATTTGAAATACCTGATCATACAGTTAAGGTTGACGACATTATGGAAATTCTTATAACCCTGTGCAAAAGCACAACCAAGGCAGAGAGGGTATAGAGATGACTTTTGAATCAGACCAGCAATGTAAAGCAAAATGCGGCTTATTGTATCTTAGTGACTGTAATAAACCGGCTGTTGATAACTGCATAAAATGTAATCGACCAATCTGCAAAAAACACTCTATTAAAACCTCTCAGGGAAACGTCTGTCCTGAATGCGGAGCGGATTGCGATGATATTGTCGAAGAGGAATCGGTCAGCAGAGTAAGAAACAGAAGCCACTATTACTCTTCATACGGTTACTACCCATATTATTATGGTACTCACAGATACTATTCCGATCACGATTATCAATCATTTGACGAACAGTATGAGGTAGGGCTTAACGAAGATTTCAGCGAAATAAATGATTTCAGTGATACAGATGCCGATGATTTTATGGAAAGCTGACAGTTTATATGAAAAAAAGAATACTATGGATTACAGAACGCTTTCCTCCTTTGGGGGGAGGCATGTCGACCAGTGCTCAGCGACAGGTTTCTCTATTAAGGGCAAATGGCTACGAGGTTGATGTACTCATATTTTTGCAAAAAGATATTGCAGAGATAAAGCTGGAGGTCAAAAACCGTGATTGCGGTAACGATATCTATATTTTATATAATGAATCTATAGCCAATGCTATACAGAAGGGATGGCAAACCGTTAGAGAGTTTTCTATAAACCAACAGTATAGTCTGATTGTGGGGTTTGGCTGCAATCAGCCGGGATTGATTGCTACAACCTACGCAAAATGGCAGGGGATTCCATCTCTGGTTTCTGTGCGTGGTAACGATTTTGACAGGGACTGGTTTGACCCGCGTCGCCATGCAGTTGTATCCGATGCTTTATCAATGGCAGATAATATCTGTTGTGTTACACAAGAGAAGGTAGAGAAGATCAAGGCTCTCTATCCGAATAAAAATATCTGCTGGCTGCCTAACGGAATAGATATTGGCTCATATGAGATATTTGCCGCAGAAAAAAACAGCGCAGAAGAGATCAGAAAAGAGCTGAATGCCGATACAAAATGGATAATAGGCATCTTCGGCGAAATTAAATATAAAAAACGCATCCCCTTTTTTCTGGAAGTTCTGCGGACAAATAACCTTTTTGACAAGGTATCGCTGCTATTGGTGGGTAAGATGGACTATCATGTCGATGCCATATTTAACGATCCGGCGCTGGTGCCGCAATTTAAACATATCTCCTTTCGCTTGCTTGATGAAATGCCTGTTTACTATCACGCCTGTGACTTTGTTGCCATACCATCCATGTTTGAAGGGTTTCCTAATGTGTTGCTGGAAGCGATGGCCTGTGGACGAGTGCCGCTGGTTTCAGATTCAGGAGCAATGCCGGATGTGATTAACCACGGAGAAAATGGTTTTATTTTCAGGGCAGAAAACTTCGCAGATGCTACTGACAGCATAACTGCCGCTCTGGAAACAGATAAGACAGCCTTTCAAAAAATATCTGAAAAAGCAAAGAGCTGTGTAATTGAGAGATTTTCTTTAGAAAAAGAGACGTTGAATCTGAAAGAAATAATTGAAAGCTTTGTAGGTTAAAATGCACTGCGGACACAAATTGCAAAACAGTTATGAACTTCAGGAGCTGGTAAATAAAATCAGTTATGATCCGCTTACTTCGTTTCCAATATTAACAGCAAAAATAAAACTTACCTGGCGCTGCAATCTTAAATGTTCTTTTTGCAGTGTCTGGCAAAAACCGGCTATTGAGATACCGAAAGAAAGAGTTATGGATACTTTGTCCTATTTGCATAAAAACGGACTCGAAAAAATACACTTTTCAGGAGGAGAAATCTTCCTCTACCCTTACTATAAAGAAGTTATTAGTTATGCCAGAGAGCTGGATCTGCAGGTAAATATTACCACCAATGGTACTTTAATAGACAAGGAAATAGCCCGGTTTTTAGTAAATCAAAGAGTTCATACTGTGGCGATTTCAATGGACTCTCCCAGAAAAAAAATCCATAACCTGATCAGGGGTAAAAATGCCTTTGAAAGGACAATGAAAGGGATAAACTATCTGTTGCAAAGAAAAGCAACAAAAGGCAGAGGGCCTAAAATAGCAATAAATACAGTTATAACAAAGTCTCTGATAGACGATATTGATCTTATGTACACAACCCTCAAAGAGTTGGGGATAAATTCCTGGGTGTTGTTACCCATAGATTCAGATAATAAAAAAGATCTTCCGGATGCGGAGCAGTGGCAATTTATAGCAGATAAAATACCCAAGAGGGGAGACCTTATATCCAGATTACCTATAGATTTAAGTTCTGAAAGAAGCTGCCAAAGAGCAGCTAAAGGGAAATACGCCGGGGTATTTTATCCGGAAAACAGATGTTATGCTCCGTGGTTTAATGTTTTTATAGATGCCGATGGCAAAACCTATCCATGCTGTATGGGTAAAGGTGAGATGATACCTTATGGCAATATAAACCAGACCAGTATTAAACAGCTTCTGGTGTCAAAATATCACGACGAAATTCTCTTATCTTTCTCCAGCGGTTATATGTATCCTGTTTGCGAGAGGTGCGATGATTTTCTTGAAGAAAACCGTATATTTAATCAACTAATAAACACTGATAACGAGGCCAAATAAAATGCTATTTATACAGAGAAGATATTTATCCAACACAATATTTGCACTGTTTTTTTTATCACCGATATTGGCATTTTCCCAGAAAATAGAAATTAACGATATACAAAATGCAAATACCTACACTATTGAATATGATGGTATAAAGGCTAAATCGACAGTCAAAGGTATTAAATATTCAGTTAGCAAATCAGGTGGCATTTTTACACTGAAAAAAGATAATTCCACTATCGCAGAAGGCAAGCTTAAATCGGGCAAACTAAAATTAAAAAACAACCAAAAAGAAAATTATTTATATATAAAAATTACCGATAAAAAGGTAAAAATCAAACTGCTTAATGAAAAATCACCTTGGGAACTAAAATATAAAGGCGACAAAATCAAAATTAAAGGCAGCCTTGGCGATGATTATGGAAAGATAAAATACTATTCTGATAATCATAAAACCAAACTTAAAGATTTACAGAACAAGGTAGTTGCTGAATCGAAAGATTTTAACCGCTTATCAACAGCCATGTCAGGAATAGTTATTACCTCAAAGAGCTCTATCGCTGGTGATATTAAAGTCTTCACGATGCTGACTTTGATCGCACTTGATAAATAATCATTAAAAAGCATTTCAAATGTCAAAGCAGAAGGTCTGTTTTCTGGCACCCGGCAGTGGTCTTGGACATATAGTCAGAGCCACTGCTATTGCTATTGCTATTGAAATGCAAAGCAATAGTGATATTTCAACAACCATATTATCCAGCTCCAAATATTCATTAGGGTTATCAAGGCTTACCGGAGTAGAGATTGAACATATATCTCTAAAAGATTGGAGCGTTCAGGCTATTAAAAGATTGGCAGAAATAACCCCTGACCTGATAATTTGCGATTCATTTCCTTTTGGAATAAATGGAGAACTGTTGGCGTTTCCTGAATTTTTGGAAAAAAGTGTCTATATAGCCAGACATCTTAAATTTAAAGACTATTTAGATAGAAAACTAAATAGAGCAGCTCCAGCTAATAATGCTCTGTTTTCAATAATTATTGAGCCTCTGCAATCAGAGCATATGGAGTGGATATCCACAACAGGCAATCCGGTTCACACCACCAAACACCCGGTTATCTTTCCTGCCGAAAGATTTTTCATACCCATACCTTCGCAAATACAAAAAATATTACAAGAGAGACCAATTGATCTGGTTATTCATAGCGGCCCTGAACAGGAATTAAAACAACTACTTCAGCACACCTCTGCGGAAAGGTGTCTGCTTATAACCCCGGAGCCAAAAATAAAAGGCTATAGATGGCTTGAATATTTTCCGGCAAAAAACCTATTCAAATATGCAGATAAAATCATAACCGGAGCAGGTTATAACTCTATGGCAGAAGCTGCAGGTTATCGGAAAAAACACATTGCCGTAGCCTTTAATCGTAATTACGATGACCAGCATGCAAGACTGGAATTTGATATTTCCAATGGAAATTCAGGCAGAGAGATAGCAGATCTGATTGGCGGGCTTATATTCTAATAATCAAAAACCTATCGTCCAGATACTTTTCCAGTATCGGTTTTACACCTTTCCAGCTTAGTCCTCCGCCGCCGCAGCCAGGGCGCGGAACAACAATGTTTTTCCACTGATTCAGATCAGCCATGGTAACCAGCTCCCGACAGGAATTTTCGATTATTTTGTGCTCCGGGTTCTCAAGGGGGCTGTTTTCCACTGGAAAACTAATCAGCCCAGGGATTATCTCATAGACATGAACTCCACCATCAGAAATCATCTGTCCCAGTATTTGCGGCAGTTCAGGAAAGCGGTACTTTGCCTCGTTAGCTAATCCCCTCGGCATAGAGCAGTTACCTTTTCTGGTAACAGCGCCAGCTGTAGTAATAACTATTGGGTGTTTGCCAAAGTAGTCCCAGATATTGCCGGTTATCTCTTTCATAAAAGTTTTATGTGGTGGTGGTTGTAGAAAAATTTAACACAAGATAAGGCGGCTAAAATATAATAGATATGTCTGTTTTCCAAATATAAGCAGGGCGGCAAAAACAGCTCGCCCCGCAAATATGCTATTTATTACTTCTTACGCTTTTGCGCCGCTAAACGTAATCTTAAGGCATTCAAACGAATAAAGCCGTGAGCATCACTTTGGTCGTATGCGCCGGCATCATCTTCGAATGTGGCAATATTTTCGTCGAAAAGACTATCTGCTTCAGACATGCGCCCAACAATTATCACATTGCCTTTATATAGTTTCAGCCTAACCTTGCCATTCACACACTGTTGTGATTCGTCGATAAGTTTTTGCAGCAGTCTGCGCTCTTCACTCCACCAGTAACCGTTGTAGATCATGGAGGCATAACGCGGCATTAGTTCGTCTTTAAGGTGCGCGGCTTCACGGTCAAGCGTGAGAGACTCAATGGCTCTGTGAGCCTTGAGCATGACGGTTCCGGCAGGTGTTTCGTAGCAGCCGCGAGACTTCATGCCAACATAGCGATTCTCGACAATATCCAGCCTGCCGATACCGTTTTCACCTGCAAGTTTATTCAGGGTTTCCATAACCTCTGCCGGGGTTTTCTTTTCATCATTTATAGCAACTATATCGCCTTTTTCATAGGTAAGTTCAATATAGGTTGCTTTGTCAGGAGCTGCTTCCGGAGATACCGTCCACTTCCACATATCCTCCTCCGGTTCTGCCCACGGGTCTTCAAGAATGCCACCTTCGTAAGAGATATGCAGGGAGTTGGCATCCATAGAGTATGGTGATTTTTTACCGCGTTTCTGTTCTATATCAATACCGTGAGATTCGGCATACGCCATCAGTTTCTCCCGTGAAAGCAGATCCCACTCACGCCACGGGGCAATCACTTTTATATCCGGATCAAGGGCATAGTAGCCAAGCTCGAATCTAACCTGATCATTACCCTTGCCGGTTGCTCCATGGCAAACGGCATCGGCGCCGGTTTCGTGAGCAATCTCAATCTGTCTTTTAGATATCAGCGGACGCGCAATTGAGGTTCCCAACAGATACTCGCCCTCATAAATAGTGTTGGCTCGGAACATAGGAAAGACATAATCCCTGGCGAACTCTTCGCGCAGGTCGTCAATATAGATCTCGTTTATGCCAAGGGCTTCAGCCTTCTTTCTTGCCGGCTCAACCTCTTCCCCCTGACCGACATCGGCAGTAAAGGTGACCACTTCGCAGTCGTATTTATCCTGTAACCACTTCAGGATTACAGATGTATCGAGTCCGCCGGAATAGGCGAGAACAACTTTATTTACCTTAGACATAAAACACTCTCCAGAATTAAAAAAACAACTTGGTGACAGTTGCTTATGATCGAACAGGGGGTATGATATAAAAAATTTCAAATAAAGGCATTAGTATGAAGCAAATTTCCATTATTAAACCGGATGATATGCACCTGCATCTGCGAAATTCTCCGCATATGGAGGCAGTTGTTAACTACTCGGCAAGACAATTCGCCAGAGCGATTATTATGCCCAACACCACCCCCCCCGTCTTTACCGCTAAAGATGCGCTAGCCTATCGCAATGCAATAGAAAACGCATGTGAGTATGATTTTAAACCGTTGATGACAATCTACCTGACAGAACAGACAGATATGGAAGATGTGATTTGCGCCGTGAATCAAGGGTTGGTCTTTGCCGTAAAGCTCTATCCGGCAGGCGCAACCACAAACTCATCTGCCGGGGTCGGCGACATCAGAAATTGCAGTGCGATATTTGAGATATTGCAGGAACACGCCATTCCGTTATCCATTCATTGCGAGAGTGTAGCTGAGGGTGTGGATATCTTCGATAGAGAAAAACTCTATATCGATAACGAACTGACATATCTGGTGAAAAATTTTCCGGAACTGAAGATAGTTTGCGAACACGCCACCACTAAAGATATGGTGCAGTTTGTCAGAGAGGCTGCTGATAATATCGTCTCAACAATTACCCCGCACCACCTGTTTATTACCCGTCACGATATCTTTGCAGCAGGAATCAATCCTCATAACTTCTGTCTGCCGATTGCCAAAACCGGCGCAGACAAAGATGCGCTGATTAAAGCAGCCACCTCCGGCAACAAAAAGTTTTTTGCCGGAACAGACAGTGCTCCGCATCCACGGCAGAATAAAGAGAAGGAAGGCGGGAGCGCCGGAATCTTCTCTGCTGCAAATGCTATCGAGCTCTACACACAGGCATTTGATAAGGCTTATAGTCTTGATAAACTGCAACAGTTTACCAGTATAAATGGCACTGAATTTTATGGATTAACAACCAATAGCGACACCATAACCCTCATCAAAGAGGAAAACCAGATCCCTGAACAACTCCCATTTGCAGATAGTATTCTAGTTCCGTTTTTGGCAGGGCAGAAACTGGAGTGGCGGTTGCAGAAATAACTTATTAAGGAACAAAAATGAGATTTTTGGGAAAGAGAACCAAAAAATTGAAGGCATGGTGGCAACGAAAACCAACAAAGGCAGACAGAGCTTTAGCTGCGGTTATTGGAGCCATCGGCATGTTTTGGGTGGCAGTACTTTTACCCGGAACTATTGCGATCAAAGGCCCGTTTACACTTAATCAGATTATCTTTTGGCTTGTCGGGTTTGTCTTTTTAGGGATTATCCTTGGAATAGTTTTCCCCAAAATTATCAGCATAGTATTATTCCCATTTGCTATATTTGGTTGAGAAACAGAGCAAATTCCGGAATGTTGTATAAATATAGTTAGTTTTAAGGAGAAAATAGTGAGTGCAATAAGTACACTCTATATGGGAACTGAAGAATTACCACTTTGGACAAAGTACCAAGATGGTGAAATGACTTTGTTCGAATCAAATTATCTTGTTCCAATATTCTGGATGTCTTTATTCACGGAAGAGAACTTTGTGGTTTGGCTTGATCCAGAAGGTGAAAGCGACGATTTGGACGACAATCGTGTACCTACTCTCATTCGTATAAAGGAAAAGTGTATTAATTCTATTAAAGAAAGATCTGAGTTTATCAAAGATGTATTTCAAGGAAGTCATAAATATATTGATGATTTTGCGTTATCTTTGGAGAAGTCATCAGGAACAATAGTAAGCATCGATATGAGTGAATTGTTTTATTTTGTAGAAGATCAAGAGGAATTTTTTGAAGATATTCAGAATGCTTTAAGATTCTTTGACAACAAGGATAAAAGTAAAATGAAAGCTGTACTTAGATTAGCTGATATTCAAAAATACGATAGTGAAATACGCGATATTATCCCAAATAGGGATCTAGAGTATAGTTACCACTTTTTGGGGAGGAGCCAAGGCTAACAAAAAATATAAACCCCAGACCCAACCATCCAAACGGTTGTTTTTCTACCGAATTAATAGCGCAAGATCGACATTCGGTTATAACGATATTTTGGCAAACTGAAATTATTTGAGGGTGCTTTTTCTAGTTTTTGAACCTGTCGTTACAATGAGCCCATGAAACGCTTTTTTGAATCTATTGAATCACTACACAAATTCACCATGAATGAGGGCTACTTCGGCGGTGGTTGAACCGGTTTTGTTGCGCTTTTTTAATTATTTTGTACTAATAATAATTATTTTACCTGGGGTTTTGCTGTGATTTTGTTCTTGTTTAATAACTTTATCTGGCTTGTGTTTTTTGTTTATTTAAAGATTCGTTTGCGGTTTTTCTCGCTAAAAAAATCTGATGCTTTTATTGGTTGTCGCAAACCTGCTCCCAGAGTTTTTGTTGTCGCTCCTAAAAAACCACAATGGGTTGTTGATAGAGTTATTTACCTTAAGGCTTTGCATTCCAATTATAGTTGCCGTGCTATTGCTGATTTGTTTAATCGTTTATATTTTGAATCCCGAAATATGTATGTCAGTAAGTCTTATGTTCATAATACTATTTGTAAATATAAGTATGAAATTCAGGTTTTAAGACGAAAGATTAAAAACAAAAAACCTAAATCCGTTCCTATTCATTATTGTTGGGCTATGGATCTTTCTTTTAAAACAGATGATAAAAAAGTTATCCATTCTATTCTCGGCATTGTCGATCATGGTTCCAGAGCTAATATTGCACTGCAAGTTATTCCAACAAAATCAACAACTAACATTTTACGAGTTCTTCTTGATGTCATCGATGTTTATGGCAAACCAAAATTTATCCGCACTGATAACGAAGCTGTCTTTACTTCGACGGTGTTTAAATTCGCTCTCAAATTTTTAAAGATCAGACACCAGCTTATCGATAAGGCGTGCCCATGGCAAAACGGACGTATCGAACGCTTCTTCGGAACTTTGAAAAAACATCTTAATCAATGGGGTGTTTCCGATATCAATCAACTTTCCGATTCTCTGCGAATTTTCCGCTTTTTCTATAACCA
>QZLD01000087.1 GCA_004796385.1 Gammaproteobacteria bacterium
AATAACTCTTTCATGCGGTGTAACGGCCATGAGTTCGCGCCATCACATAGTGCCTTTTCCGGCTGCGGATGTGTCTCCATAAACAGTCCGGCAACCCCTGCTGCAACTGCTGCACGTGCCAGCACCGGCACAAATTCACGCTGCCCGCCTGATGATGTCACCTGCCCTCCCGGCAGTTGTACTGAATGAGTTGCATCGAATACTACCGGACAACCAGTTTCTCTCATTACAGCCAGTGAGCGCATATCGGCAACAAGGTTGTTATAGCCAAAAGAGGCTCCGCGTTCGCAGAGAGTTATATTATTATTACCTGTTGACTTTGCCTTTTTTACGACGTTAATCATATCCCACGGTGACATGAACTGGCCTTTTTTGATATTTACCGGAAGACCTGCCTTTGCAACATTAACAATAAAATTAGTCTGCCTTGCAAGGAACGCTGGTGTTTGCAACATATCGACAACAGCAGCAACTTCGTTTATTGGAGTATCTTCATGAACATCGGTTATCACAGGAAGATTGAGTTCCTGCTTTACCTTTTCCAGTATACGCAAACCACCTTCCAGCCCCGGCCCTCTGTAACTGTCTATGGATGATCTGTTCGCCTTATCGAATGATGATTTAAAGATAAAGTTTATCCCCAGTTCACTACAGATCTGTTTTAATTCAGATGCTGTAGAGAGGGTTATCTCTTCATTTTCAATTACGCATGGCCCTGCAATAAGAAAAAGAGGCTGTTTAATTCCGGCTTTGAATCCACATATTTCCATATCGTTTATCATTCTGCACTACCCCTGTTTGTCTTCTCTGTTATTCACCCCTGCTTTAACAAAGCCGGAGAACAGCGGATGACCTTCATGCACTGTTGAGGTGAATTCAGGATGGAACTGGCAGGCTACAAACCACGGGTGACCTTTGATCTCTATCATCTCTACCAGTGAACCATCTATTGATTTACCGGAGAAGATCAGACCGGCATCGGCAAGTTGATCAAGGTAGTTGTTATTAAATTCATAACGGTGACGGTGACGCTCAACTATTATGTCTTTGCCGTAAATATCTCTTGCCAGTGAGTTATCTGCCAGGCGACACTGCTGCCCGCCAAGCCTCATAGAACCTCCAAGATCAGTCGCTTTGCTCCTGATTTCTACAGTCCCATCTTCATTCTGCCATTCTGTAATCAACCCAATAACAGGGTGCTCTGCTTTCTCTTTAAACTCGGTACTGTGCGCCCCATCAAGTCCGGCAATATTTCTGGCATATTCAATCACTGCGACCTGCATTCCCAGACAAATCCCCAGAAACGGAACTTTGTTCTCACGGGCATACTGCACGGCTCTGATCTTTCCTTCAACGCCTCTTTCGCCAAAACCACCGGGAACAAGGATTGCATCAATACCGTTAAGGCAATCAGTACCCTGCTCTTCTATCTCTTCTGAATCTATATATTTAATAGTCACCTTGGTTCTGGTGTGTAATCCAGCATGCGAAAGAGATTCTGATAAAGATTTGTAAGATTCTGTCAGGTCAACATATTTACCTACCATACCAATGGTAACTTTATGTTCCGGGTTTTCCATGGAGTAGATAACCTTTTCCCAACCGGTAAGGTCTGGTGCCGGCGCCTGAATGTGCAGTTTTTCAACTACGATTCTGTCTAATCCCTGCGAGTGAAGCACCAATGGTACTTTGTAAATATTATCTACATCGGGAACTGTAATAACCGCCTCTTTTTCAACATTGGTAAACAGGCCTATTTTTGACCTGTGCTCATCAGGAATTACAGCCTCTGAACGACAAAGCAGAATATCCGGCTGAATACCGATTGAACGTAACTCTTTTACAGAGTGCTGTGTTGGCTTGGTTTTTATCTCTCCCGCCGCCGCAATAAACGGCACCAGCGTAAGATGAATGAAAGTTACTTTATTTTTTCCGTACTCAACTCCCATCTGCCTTATGGCTTCAAGAAACGGTAGTGATTCGATATCGCCAACTGTTCCGCCAATTTCAACCATAGCGATATCGGCATCTTTTGCACCAAGTACAATACAGCGTTTAATCTCGTCTGTGATATGAGGAATTACCTGAACTGTACCACCCAGATACTCACCGGCACGCTCTTTTCGGATTACATTCTCATAAATTCTGCCAGTAGTGAAATTACTGGTTTTTGAGGTTTTTACGCCTACAAATCTTTCATAGTGCCCAAGATCAAGATCTGTCTCGGCGCCATCTTCCGTCACATAAACCTCACCGTGCTGAAACGGACTCATAGTTCCGGGGTCAAGGTTTATATAAGGATCAAGCTTAATCATGGATACGGTTAAACCTCTGGCTTTAAGAATAGATGCCAGAGATGCAGCGGCAATTCCTTTACCTAATGATGAAACAACTCCACCGGTAACAAAGATATACTGGGTCATAGATGACTCGTTTTTAAAATAGTTAAAAAATCGGGCGAGAATGCCCCTGCGAATGGATGGGCAGAGTAACAAAATATCGTATTTTTCTCAATCTAATTATTTACCTGATATCTATTTTAAAGGTATCTACTATTATAAATAATTAAACAATAACAACCCCCTGAATTTTGGCAAAGCTTTGCTGTGCAGCCTGCAGCCCAGTGAGTTGCAGGTTGTATTTGGATATAACTTCTGCATAATCAAGATCCTGAACTGCTGAAAAGCTCTGCTTAAGGAAAGGGGGTGAATTTTGGTGCATTCTATCCTAACTGAGCAGGCTTATTATGATTGGGTAAAGAGGTTTATTCTTTTTCATAATAAGTTGCATCCTGAAAAGACGGGGATTGAGAAAGTTGAGGAGTTTCTAAAAAATAAAAGGCTACCTCTTATTATCTTTTCACCCCAAATTCAGCACCGAAATAGTTATAGATACTGAAGGCTCTGCCGCCAACCTTCGATTACATATCCAATTTGAAAGACATGGCTTGAAAGTACTTATTGCCAAATTTGCCAAACTGGAAATAATATAAAGAAACCTCTACTAATCTAGTCGTCTCTATAGCTAAGAGAACTGCCAAAATGAGCAAACAAACACAAGCAAAGCCACTACCTTATCTTTTAAAGGGCTTTGATAAATGCAGGTCAAACATAACTCTTTCAGACATGGAGCAGCGGATATGCCAAAATTCAGAAATATGCCACCAATGAGCTGCCTAAAAGCTTTTGAGGCTGCAGCAAGGATATTGAGCTTTAAAGAAGCTGCCAATGAACTTTGTGTGACTCCATCCGCCATAAGCCATCAAATTAAAAGCCTGGAGGCATTTTTAGGAACAGAACTTTTTATAAGAAACGGCAACAGCATCAATCTATCTGAAAAAGGAAGACAGTATGCATTTGTTACCAGACAGGCATTTGAAATGCTTAACAGTGCCAGCAAAGAGATAATGCTATCCACAGACAGTAATCAATTAAAAGTTATTACAAGTGAATTTTTTAAGGATAAAATCCTTGATCCAATACTGAACGATTTCAAAAAACATCATCCGACTATCGAAATTGAGATCGATACAATATCTGATGAAGTGACTCTGCAATCGGATATGGACTTCCAGGATTGCTTGTTTGATGTTGCTCTCATATGGGGAGTTGGCGAGTGGCCAGGGGCAGATACATGGGGGGTTTTGGAAACCAGAATCTCTGCTTTTGCCTCACCAAAAATGAAAGGTATTGAAGAACTAAATGGCGATATATCAACAATCAACAAAGCCCCGTGGATAGTCAATAAACAATTCCCGAGCGCCTGGATGTGGTGGCTTTCCGCATTAGGTCTCAGTAATTTTTCTGCCAGCCAAAAACTTTTGGAAGCTGAAAGTTTTTATGAATCATACAATATGGCTGTTGCCGGGGAAGGCTTAGTACTGGCAGATAAAACCTTAGCTGCCAATGACGTTAATTCAGGCAAACTGGTAAATATTTCCGTCAAAGATATTGGAAGTTTTGCATATTACCTGTGCTCACCTTTAGATATCTCAAATAAAAGATCGGTTAAGCTATTCCGGGAATGGTTACTTAATCAAGCGACTATACACAAATGGCCTCCGCTTAGAGGAATGCTACGTCAAAATACCAAAGGCAATGTCTATTCATTGAAATGAATTTTACTCATCCTGTGTGAAAAATGCTCAGTTGTTATTGAAAATACCAGCAATTAATATCTGATTATTAATAACTTAGCCGGAGATCAAAAATGACTACAACATGCATATCAGGACTTTTAGCATTAGCATTTATAATCATGCCCTTTACTCTAAAGGCTGAAGAAAGGGTATTTTCTGCACAATCAGATGAATTTAACTCACCAGCAAATCTTGAAAACTGGTCGATTATAAACAAAGAACAACTTAAAACCCTTAAGATAGAAGGTGGAAAGCTAATCCTTGAGCCATCAAAAAAACCTTCAAGAATTGCCTGGTATCAAGATGACCAGGGCCCCTTTGTTTATAAAAACATAAAGGGGAACTTTATTGTTGAGGTAAAACTTAAGATAGGCTCTATAAAAGACGCAAATGAAACGCCAACCAGCCAGTTTAACTCAGCAGGTATTGTAGTAAGAGACCCAAGAAGTAAAGATGGCAAACAGAACTGGGTTATGTATAACATTGGTTCTCAATATATGGAGTTTGGCAGAGAAGCAAAAACAACAGAGAACTCCAGCTCATCACTAAATATATATGCTACTTCAAGAGATAATAGCTCAGGAAAGTTAAGGATATGCAGAATTGGCAAAAAGCTCTACCTTTATCACTGGCTGACAACTGAAAGTAAATGGCATCCCGAAAGTGCATATGAAGAATTTCACAGGAATGACTTTCAGGATGAACTACAGGTTGGAATGATAATTAATGCCTCAGGACGCCCCCGGGAAACCCATGCAGAATTTGACTACATAAAGTTTTTTAATGTAAAGGATAAATCAGGATGCCTTGCTGAATAACTGATATAGCTCTAACCGGGTTTTTTATAAATGGTTTGACTTGAAAAAGTTATCAATGCGGTTTTCAGATGCAACTAAATATAGTTAAACAGCGATAACCCCTGTATTTTGGCAAAACTTTGCTGTGCTGCCTGCAGCCCTGTGAGCTGCAGGTTGTATTTGGATATAACTTCTGCATAATCAAGGTCCTGAACTGCTGAAAGGCTCTGTTCAAGGTTAAGCACTGCTGCTGTATTTGTGTCTATCTCCTGATCCACAGCATTCATTCTGGCGCCAACCTGAGCTGTTATGGTATTAACATTGTCCATCGCCAGATTAAGCTCTTCTAATACCTTTCCCATTGCAGAAGTAAATTTTGCTGAATCTGCAGCTGTTTCAGTGGACATATCCAGCGTCGTCAGAAGGTTGCTCACTGTCTCAAACATCGACTGACGACTACTTGAATCTATAGTAAATGTATCTGTATCATCAGGAGCACCATCGATATCAAATTCGATACCCCTGAATGATATTGAGTCCCCCTCTGTAAAAGGGGTATCGGCAACACCTATGACATTTGCTCCGGAATCTGTAACTGTATATGTAAGATTGCCGTTGGTTTCTGTAAAGGTTACTGTATATGTATCTTCAACCCAGGAGGTACTGTCGGTAACGGTACCGACACTGATGGTTCCGGCTCCGGTATTGGTTGCAGCAGCCTCTGTTGTAAATGTACCGTTACCATTATATATATCCATAAAGATGTCATAACCGGTATCTGCACCTATCACCTCCCGGTCGGGTCCAATCTCAACTACACGCCTTCCCTGATCACCGTTATATGTGTAAACCCCGCCGGTTTCGCTAAACGGTTTGGTTGTTGTCTGATATCCGGCAAAAATATAGTCGGTGCCATCGGAGGTGTTTGCCAACGCCATAAGACCTTCAAGATTCTCTCTCACTTCAGCTGAAATAGACGCACGTGATACAGACGAGTGCGTACCATTTGCCCCCTGCAGTGCCAGCTCTTTTATTCTTGTTAGCACATTGTTAACCCCTCCAAGAGTAGACTCCTCCAGTGCCAATCTGTCTTCAACTGTTCCTGCGCTCTCCTGATAGCGTGTAAGCACAGCTATTGACTGCTCCAGCTCAAGCACCTTTGAGGCGCCGGCAGGATCATCCGATGCCTGCAGTATTCTCTTTCCGGTAGATAACTGCAATTGGGTATGGGAAAGCTTTGACTGTTTGTTTATAAGTGCCTCCACCCCTAAACGCTGTATTTCACTTGTTGATATTCGCATAGTTTATCTCCGAAGATTCCGGTCCTAACCAAACATTCCCAGAACGGACTGGAATATTGTGTCGGCAGTCTGAATCACTCTTGCTGTTGCCTGGTATGCCTGCTGAAACTTCATAAGGTTTGCAGCCTCTTCATCCAGATTTACACCGGAAAGGTTATCCCGTGTCTGAATAGCATTAGTCAGCATGGCATTCTGGGCATCAAGATTTACGTTAGCCTGCATGGTATCTGTACCTATACTTGAAACCAGATGACTGTATGTCTCCTGCAATGATGATGCTGACAATACAGTTTTATCGGTCTCCAGATCACCTATCAGCAGGGCATTTCTGTTGTCACCAAAACCATCTGTATTCTGCTCAATTGTAAATACATCTCCCGCTGCCGGTGCGCCGGTAATATTTATCAAAAACCCCGGATCAAAAGGAGGCGGTCCTACGATAGGCAGCTGCGCTCCGGCAGTATAACCAACTCCGAGAACAGTTGTTGTACCATCGCTTATTGTGTATGTAGTTGGGTCTGTAAAAGTTATGGTTATAGTAGAAGCAAAGTCAGCGGTATAGTTTGCTGCTACTGCAAAATTATCAGGTATAGAATCAAACTCTATCTCTGCTGAACCTCCATTTGCAGATGATGCAGCAGTTCTCACAGGGGCTGCTGCTGCAATCTCCTTTGGATCACTAAGCAAGGCAGCTATCTCTCTACCCCCTGCTTCTGTTGGTCTTACCAAAAAGGTATCTCCGGCTGCAGCACCTGCAACTCCCAGTGTTACTCCGGGTATATTATTGGCATTTCCGATATCTGCTGCTGCCACAACAGTTGTTCCGCCTGATGTTTTATTGTTTATTGTATAATCCGACCCATCAAAGCTAACATGATACTCATCGCCTGTAAGTAAAGTGGTATCGGTTATAGTTGCCGACATGGCACCTGTTGATGAACCGTTATATACCTCCGGTACCGGTTCTGTGAAAAAGGCTGCTCCCAGCTCATTATTCATATTCAGCCCTTTACCGTGCTGGGTATTAAACTGATCAGCCATGACTATGGCGATAAGACCGAGATCATTGCGCGACTTATCCAGAGTTTCCGACCTGAACTCCAGCAAGCCACCAACCGCACCTCCCTCTATAAACTCCGAGACTTCATGAATACCACTCCCGGATCGCAATGAGATCTCATTTCGAGAGAAATCATGTGTATTGGCTGTAATGGAGAGCTCACTTGTATCCGTACCATTTACCAGGGTCTGTCCTTTACCAATAAAGACATTAACCATACCGTCGCCTCTGGTAATGGTTGTTATATTAAATATTTCCGAAAGGCGGTTAATGGCGTTATCGCGCTTATCCATAAGGTCATTCGGAAAACTGTTTGCCTTGTTGCTTGCCACCAGTATTTTCTGATTCATCTGCGCGATAGTCTCTGCCAGCTCATTGGCCTCGTCAATATTACTGGAGAGTTCTCCATTGATATCGTCATACATATCTTCCAGTCTGGATTCGATAAAATTAAACCTGTCTGCCAATGCCTCTCCACTACTGAGAACAACCTGCCTTGTAGATGCTGCGGCAGGGTCATTTGCCAGATCCTGAACCGAATCAAAAAAATCTATCATTGCTGAGGAGAGTCCGACACTTTCATCTGCCAACAATCCATCCAGCCGATTTGCCATATTGGTATATTTGTCCAGACGATTATATTCGGCTGTAGTATCCCGCAAGCTATTCATTACCGACTGGCTGTAATAACGCTCTACTGAAGATGCTATAACACCGGTTCCCAGATAGTTGTCGCCGTAAAGTCTTGGTGGCTGAGTCTCCAACTCAACTCTCTGCCTGGAGAAGCCTTCTGTATCCACATTGGCAATATTATGCGCCGTTGTCTCAAGCGACTGCTGAAACGCATTTAAACCGGAAAGACTTATTCCCAATAAATTACCCATCTCTCTTCTCCAACCAAGGTGACTTTCGCCCCCTCTTCCGTTCTATTATCGGCAAATCTCGCTTTTTCTTAAGCATGCTCAACCACTTTTTGAGCCCGCTCTATTTTCAACCCTGTTTTCAACCTCTATAGAGATTTCTGCTGCAGCTTTTTCAGTTATAGCTCCGTTATTCATTACCCTTAATATCTTACTGGCATATTTAGGATCGGTAGCATAACCCGCCTCCTGCAGTGACTGCGTGTATAAATATGGATTATCACTATTCTGCAGGGCATTGGCATATCTGGGGTTATCTTTTAGAAAGGCGACATAATCATTGAAGCTCTCTTCTATTGAGTCATAACTTCTAAAGTCATCTTTTAAACGCTTGGGAACCCCTCCCATATACTCAAGAGTAGAAACGCGAATCCTATCTCCCTGCCACGACCTGTCTGCCTTTATCCCGAAGAAGTTATAGCCCTTTGAGTCTCCGTCAGAGATAACATGCTTGCCCCAACCCGTCTCCAGCGCCGCCTGCGCCACAAGAACTGCAGGGTCGACCCCAAGTTCAGCTGCCGCACTCTTCGCCTTATCCCACACCCCTTCAACAAACTCTTCCGGTGTTGTGAATACTGCCATTTTTCCACCAGACATAACCTTGGCGGATTTGGCTAACGTTTTTTCACCTACAACCTTACTGCCACCCTCTATAATATTCTGTTTTACTACATTAGCCGCTCTTTCCAATCCGGCTTTTTCAGGCTTGGCTGCAACCACTGGTTCTGTAGCTTTAACTGACGGTTCGGTTAAATCTTTGCGACTGCTTACTACTGCTTTACCGCTGGTTGAAGTTCCATAAAAACGCCTCAGATTCAGCTCTTGAGCGCCATCTCTTGCAGCCACATCAGCATCAGACTCGATCGGTAATCCCTGCTGCATCCTTATCTGTTTTTCCACCAATGCAGCTATACCGAAACCTTTACCGTTTGAACACAGATCAATCGACATCTGTTTATCATGCATATCCTGATATTGATCTACCGCATCGCTTCCCAATAGAGAATCACCCGGAGTAGCGCTGCGCATATTCTTCATCATTATTTGCACAAACATACTCTCGAACTGCCTGGCTACTTGCTTTATAGCAGCATCTGTCTTCTCACCGCCAATATTCCTCTTCAGCTCTGTCAGACCTGAATTACTGAAGTAACTGGAAACATTGCCTGATTCAAGAGACATAACAACAACCTCTAAATTATTATCAGTTCGGCCCGCAGCGCCCCTGCCTGCTTCAAAGCCTCAAGAATTGCTATTAAATCGCCCGGAGCTGCCCCCACCTGATTTACCGCCTGCACAATCTCGTCAAGGCGCACACCGGGTCCGAAAAGAAACATTGGCGATGCCTTCTGCTCAATCTTAACATCGGAATCATTAACCACTGTTGTTTCACCCTCACTAAATGAGTTTGGCTGACTCACAACCGGAGTCGAAGTAATGGTAACTGTAAGACTTCCGTGAGTTACCGCAGCAGGCATAACTGTCACATGGCTACCAATAACAATAGTTCCGGTTCTGGCATTAACGATTATTTTTGCCGGAGCCTCGCCGGGGTTAAATTCGAGATTCTCCAGAAAAGAGATAAAGCTGACTCGCTGATCTACATTCTTTGGTGCGAGCACCTCAATGGAAACAGCATCCACAGCTTTTGCTGTATCAGGCCCCAATGTATTATTTACCTTTTCTGCAAGACGTTTGGCGGTTGTAAAGTCGGCAGAATTAAGATTAAGAGTTAATCTGTCACCACTGGCAAAAGGGCTCTCCACCACACGCTCAACGGAGGCGCCACTGGGAATCCTGCCGGAGCTAGGCACATTAACAGTTATCTTGGAACCATCACTGCCACCGGCTCCAAAACCACCAACCACCATATTCCCCTGAGCTATGGCATAGATGTTACCATCGATACCTTTAAGAGGAGTAAGCAGCAAACTGCCACCACGCAGACTTTTAGCGCTACCAAGCGTTGCTACTGTCACATCTATTCTCTGGCCAATCTTTGCAAACGGAGGCAGATCGGCATGCACCATTACCGCTGCAACATTTTTGGAGTTTGGGTCAACTCCATCAGGCAACTTAATACCGTGAGCGCTTAACATACTTTTTATGCTTTGCGCTGTAAATTTAGCACCATCTCCGGTACCATCAAGGCCAACTACCAGACCGTAACCTACCAGCTGATTACTACGCACCCCCTTTATTGTTGCTACATCCTTTATTCTTTCTGCATTTGCAGCCGCGGAAAACAGATATATTATCCAGAGAAGCATAACCCCCAGAGCCTTTATCACCTGCACTTTCATTTTCGGAAATTTCATAACAACACCATTAAAATGGCCACAATGGACTCATAAAGAATCTTGATAGCCATCCCATTCTGTTTGACTCTGCAATCTCGCCTCTTCCTGTATAGGCAATCTCAGCTGAAGCTACCTTTGTGGATAGCACCGAATTATCGCTGGAGACATCATCAGGCCTGACAATACCTGATACTGTAATATATTCATCGCCACGATTAAGGGTTATCTTTTTCCTGCCCGATATCACCAGATTTCCGTTAGGCATAACGTCAGTAACTATACATGCTATCTCACCGGTTATGTTATTACTCTGATCTGCTGAACCTTTGCCATCAAATGATTTTGCTCCGGCAACCGTTGTTCCAAGGCCCTCTCCAAGCTGAGTTCTGCCAAAAAGTGCAGATGCAGATATATTATGCGCTGTATCTTTACTGACACTGGCATTTGCCTGTTTTGATGCCTGCATTTTCTCTTTAAGAACTATAGTAACTATATCCCCGGGCCTTCTGGCAGCACGGCTTTCAAAAAACTGCACTGCCATTCCCTGCTGGAATATTGATCCATTCACCTGCTTCTTGGGCCATTTAACTTTCGGCACATATGCTTCAGAAGGCTCTTTTTTTACATCGTCAGTCGCACATCCTGCAAAGACAAAAGGAAGCACAATCAAGGATATTATTGTTTTTCTATTCATGCCTATCACCTATTGCCTACAGGTTATTATTTGCATACTGCAACATCTGATCTGTTGCAGAAATCGCCTTGGCATTTGTTTCGTAAGCACGCTGAGTTTCGATCATATTAACCATCTCTTCAGCAATATTTACATTGGAGCTCTCTATAGCCCCCTGAATAAGCGAGCCTAAACCTGAACTTGCCGGGTTAGCAGTAGTTGCAGAACCACTAGCGGAAGTCTCTTTAAACAGGTTTTCTCCAAGTGGTTGTAATCCGGCCTGGTTAATAAAGTCTGCCAATTGAATGGTGCCCTGATTTGTCGGAGTAGAAGACCCTGCCACTGTTACCTCAACTGTTCCGTCTGCACCTATGGTTACGCTCTGGGCATCTGTCGGAATACTTATAGATGGCTGCAACGCATAACCACTAGAAGTTACAAGCTGACCTGAACTATCTACCTGAAATGAGCCATCACGTGTATACGCTGTTGTCCCGTCCGGCATAAGCACCTGAAAATAGCCTTTGCCTGCAATAGCAATATCCAGGTTATTATCCGTTCGCTGAATATTTCCCTGGGTATGTATCTTTTCTGTTGCTACAACCCTGACACCTGTACCAATATTCAAACCTGACGGCAGTGCTGTAGATGATGAGCTTGAAGCTCCGGCCTGCCTGTAGTTCTGATAGATCAGATCTTCAAAAATAGCCCTGTCTTTTTTAAAACCGGTTGTATTTGAGTTTGCCATATTATTGGCGACTACCGACATTCTTGTCTGCTGCGCGTCCAGTCCTGTCTTTGCTACCCATAGTGCCGGATTCATAACCTTTCTCCTTACCTTAAAAAACCTTATCTTTAACTAGTTTTGCAATAGATGTGCCAGAACTATTTTTTTAATTTTAACCATTGCTTCTCAGCAACTTGGAACTAGCCTGATCATTCTCCTGAGCTGCTGCCATAACCTTAATCTGCATCTCGTAAGCCCTTGAATAATCGATCATATTCACCAACGCCTCGATCGAATTCACATTACTTGACTCCAATGCGCCAGACTGAACCGACACACCTGCATCAGCTGTTAGAGTCAGGCCGTCTTTTGCTCTGAAGAGCCCATCCAGCCCCTTTTCAAGATTAGCTTCATCAGGCTTTACCAACTTAATTCTGTCTATAACCGCCAAAGTATTGGCGTCCTGACCAAGTGGCACGATGCTGATTGTGCCATCACGGGCAATCTCCAGTTTTTGCGCAGGTGGAATGGTAATCGCGCCCCCCTCCCCCATCACAGGCCGTCCATCACCAGTCATTAGCTGACCAACACTGGATATTTTCAGATCCCCCCTCTTGGTATATGCCTCACCGCCATCATCTGTCTGCACCGCCATCCAGCCGCCACTGCTCATAGCTATATCAAGAGTATTGCCAGTCTGAATTACCGCTCCAGGCTGAAAATCTGAGCCTACCCCTTTATCAAGGGAGTAGACTCTGTCCTCATATCCGGGGCCTTCCAGCTTATGACTCATAAATGAGTCAAGGTCGGCCCTGAACCCCGGAGTATTGGCATTGGCAAGATTATGCGAGTTGGTCTGCTGCGCCTGCATAATACTCTTTGCGCCAGTCATTGCCAGATAAAGCATTTTGTCCATTTTATTACCCGCCTTTA